>NZ_JBPRLW010000002.1:0-338028 GCF_051417955.1 Roseovarius sp. B08 | reverse complement strand
CCGGTTCAGACGGCAGATGGCTATATCACCATTCTGCCCTACACCAACGTGCAATGGGCGCGGTTCTTCAAGACGGTTGGGCGCGACGACATGATCGACCATGTCTGGGTCACTGACATGGATGCCCGAAGCCGCAACATCGGCGCGGTATACGATATGGTGGCGCAGATTGCGCTGACCCGGACCACGGATGACTGGCTTGACCTTATGGAGCAGGCCGACATACCCGCCATGCCGGTGCGCAACCTGTCGGATTTGCCGAACGATCCCCATCTTGCCGCAACCGGGTTCTTTCAACGGATTGATCACCCAACCGAAGGTGCGATCTGGACGACACGCCCCCCGGTTCGCTTTTCGGCGACCCCCGCGCGACATGATCATCGCCCGGCCCCGCGACTTGGGGAACACAGCGACGAAATTCTGGGGCCGGACGGGGAATAACCCCACCCGGCACCGGACGGATCAGACGTCCATCGAACGTGCTATCAGTTCCTTCATGATTTCATTGGTGCCGCCATAGATCATCTGCACCCGACTGTCAGCGTACAGCCGCGCGATCGGGAACTCCATCATGAAGCCGTAGCCGCCATGCAGTTGCAGGCATTCATGCATGACCTCATTCTGCGTCTGGCTGCCCCACCATTTCGCCATCGAAGCCGTGGCCGCATCAAGTTCGCCCGCTTCAAGACGCGCGAGCCCGTCATTGACGAAGGAACGCAGCAATTCGGCCTTGGTTTTGCATTCCGCCAGTTTGAAGCGTGTATTCTGAAAATCCATGATCCGGCTTCCAAATGCCTCGCGATCCTGAACATATTTCACAGTTTCATCGATCGCAAAATCAATAAAACCGAGCGCGGTAATGCCGATCATCAGCCGCTCCCAAGGCAGCTGCTTCATCAGCTGGTAGAACCCCTGTCCCTCTTCCGGACCAAGCAGGTTCGCCGTAGGTACGCGCACATCCTCGAAGAACAGCTCAGCCGTATCCGAACCTTTCATGCCCAGTTTCTTCAGGTTCCGTCCCCGGCGAAAGCCCTCGGCGCCCTCGGTTTCCAGAACGATCAACGAAACGCCCCTGGCGCCGGCGTTGCGGTCGGTCTTTGCCACGATCACAACCAGATCCGCCGTGTGCCCGTTGGTGATGAAGATCTTCGATCCGTTGATCTTGTAGTGGTTGCCATCCTTTTCCGCATAGGTCTGGACGTTCTGGAGGTCAGAGCCCGTTCCCGGCTCGGTCATCGCGATGGCCGCGACATGGTCACCGCTGACCAACTTGGGCAACCACTTTTTCTTCTGTTCTTCGCTGCCATATGCGTTGAGGTAATGGATTACGATAGACTGGATCCCATAGCCCCAACCCGTATCACCGGTGCGCCCTTGCTCGTAAACGGTAATCGCGTCGAACCCGATGCCGCCACCGAACCCGCCATATTCTTCGGCAATCGAGCCGCCCATGACACCCTGTCGACCGACTGTTTTCCAGAAGTCGCGGTCAACAATGCCCTGCTCCGCCCATTTTTCAATGTACGGAGCCATCTCTGTATCGAAAAGCCTGCGTGTACTATCGGCGAACATCTTGTGTTCATCCACTACCCAGCTGGGGGAATTCTTGATCAGAGACATTTATTGTTCCTATCGAGTCATACTTGCATTGAGCAAAAATCAAACAAGCGTTAAATTTCTTGACAACGAACCGGCGCTGTTATGACGGAGCGTCACAAGGCTTCAAACCGTACGAATCCGGGTTTATCCAATCCACGCGCCGCCCATTCGGCTCGTGTAAAAGGCCCGCCAGAGGTTCGGCGGGCCTTTGATGCGTTTTAACCGGTCGTGCCGTGTGCCCTTAAAGCTTTTCGATCAGCTCGGGCACGGCTTCGAACAGGTCGGCGACGAGGCCATAATCGGCCACCTGGAAGATCGGGGCCTCTTCGTCCTTGTTGATCGCGACGATGATCTTGCTGTCCTTCATGCCCGCAAGGTGCTGGATCGCACCCGAAATGCCGACGGCAATATAGAGGTCAGGCGCAACCACCTTGCCGGTCTGACCAACCTGCCAGTCGTTCGGCGCAAAGCCCGAGTCGACGGCGGCGCGTGATGCGCCGACGGCGGCGCCCAGTTTGTCGGCCAGTTTTTCGATCAGCGCGAAATCATCTTCCGATCCGACGCCACGGCCACCCGACACGACCACGCCGGCCGAGGTCAGCTCGGGCCGGTCGCTTTCGGCGACCTTGTCTTCGACCCATTCCGACAGGCCCGAGGCGGTGGCTCCGCCCATGGTTTCCACGGCGGCGGAGCCACCGGTGCCGGCCGCGTCGAAGCTGGCGGTGCGGAAGGACACGACCTTTTTCGCGTCGCCCGATTTCACCGTCTGGATCGCGTTACCTGCATAGATCGGGCGCTCGAACGTATCGGCATCGACCACGCCCGAGACGTCGGTCAGCATCATCACGTCCAGCAGCGCGGCCACGCGGGGCAGCACGTTCTTGGCGTCGGTGGTGGCGGGCGCCACGATATGATCGTAGTCGCCTGCCAGCGACACGATCAGGTCCGCGGTCGATTCCGCAAGGCGATGACCCAGCGCGGGGTCTTCGGCGACCAGTACCTTGGCCACGCCGTCGATTGTCGCGGCTTCTTTCGCGGCGTCGGCGGCGGATGCGCCGGCGCACAGAACCGTCACGTCGCCCAGGGCCTTGGACGCGGTGACCGCCTTTGCGGTCGCGTCCATCGACAGTTCACCATTGTTGACTTCGGCAAGAAGAAGAACAGCCATCACACCGCCCCCTTTTCCTTGAGTTTCACAACCAGCTCGTCGACCGAGCCAACCATTTCACCGGCGGCGCGTTCGGCCGGCTCGGACATCTTGACCACGGTCAGGCGCGGGGTGACGTCGACGCCGTAATCGGCGGCGGTCTTTTCATCCAGCGGCTTTTTCTTGGCCTTCATGATGTTGGGCAGCGACGCATAGCGCGGTTCGTTCAGGCGCAGGTCGACGGAAACGACGGTCGGCATCTTAACCTTGATGGTCTGCAGGCCGCCATCGACCTCGCGGGTGACGACGGCGCTGTCGCCGTCGATGCCCACTTCCGAGGCAAAGGTCGCCTGGCTCCAACCCAGGATCGCCGACAGCATCTGGCCGGTGGCGTTCATGTCGTTGTCGATCGCCTGCTTGCCGCAGAGAACCAGACCGGGCTGTTCTTCTTCCACGACCTTGGCAAGGATCTTGGCCACTGCCAGCGGCTCGATATCCTGGTGTACGTCATCCGCTGCAACGACCAGGATGGCGCGGTCGGCGCCCATGGCCAGTGCGGTGCGCAGGGTTTCCTGCGCCTGCTTGACGCCGATGGATACCGCGACCACCTCTTCGGCCTTGCCGGCCTCTTTCAGGCGGATCGCCTCTTCGACGGCGATTTCGTCGAACGGGTTCATCGACATCTTGACGTTGGCGAGATCGACACCCGATCCGTCCGCTTTGACGCGAACCTTCACGTTGTAGTCGATCACGCGCTTGACCGGCACAAGTACCTTCATAACATCGGTCTCCTTGTATTCTCGATGTGGTATCGACCGCCTCAGCGGTCCTTGAATTCGGGTTTTCGCTTTTCCGAAAACGCTTTCATGGCTTCTGGAAAATCATGCGCGCACAGCAGGACGCTTTGGGCATCACGCTCGATGTCCAGCGCGTCCAGATAGCCACACTCTGCGGAGCTGCGCATCACACGCTTTGCAGTCTGTACGCCGAACATCGGATGCGGGGCGATTTCCCGGGCGATCTCAAGCGCCCGCGCCTCGACGTGCTCGGCCGAAACGCACTCTTCCACGACGCGCAGGTCCTTGGCGGTTCGCCCGTCGATCTCACGACCGGTAAGAACGAGCATCCGCGCCACCCCCGCGCCGGCGCGTTGCTGAAGCAGCCAGCTTGAACCCGTATCCGGACAGCCACCGACGCGCACAAAAACTTCGCACAGCCGGGCATCTTCGGCGGCAACGACAATGTCCGCCGACAAGGCCAGGCTTAGACCCGCGCCAAAAGCCACGCCGCATACCGCGGAAATCAGAGGTTTGCGAAACAGATAGGCCGCACGTCCGCCATCATGAACCTTGTCGACCATTTCGGACGTAGCCCTGGCCCCCCTGGCGACCTCGGACTGGAAGCCGACCAGATCCCCGCCGCTGCTGAAATGTTCGCCACCGGTCATGATGACAGCGCGGATCGTATCGTCTTGGTCGGCTTCTTGCAGGAGCGTCACCAGTTCCTTGACGAACGCAATGCTGTATGGGTTGCGCTTCCCCGGCTGAAGAAAGCGCAGGATGCCAATTGGACCATCCCTCTCAAGGCAAATAAGTTCGGTCATCTCGACATCCATCAGGTTCCGGTCCAGTCCGGCGCGCGCTTTTCCGCAAAAGCCTTGGGGCCTTCGATCGCGTCATTGCTGGCATAGACGACCTCATGCAGGCGCTTTCCCTCTTCCAGACCATCAGCGCAGCCGAGATCCATCGTGGCCCGAACGCTGCCTTTTGCTGCCACAACGGAAAGCGGTGCCGCCCCGGCAATACGCTTGGCAAGCTCATGCGCCCGCTCCCGCACGGCGTCCGGGGAGTCTTCTAGGTAATTGGTAAACCCGTAATCGTGCAATCGTTCGATCGGCATCAGATCGCCAGTCAAAACGATTTCCATGAGGATGGGTTGCGGCAGCATCGACAGCGCCGGAGCCGCCCAAGGCGACCCGCGCCCGATCTTGACTTCGGTAATGCCGACCTTGGTGCCCTTGAGGCCGACACGAAGATCGCAGTTAAGCGTCAGCATCATGCCGCCGGCCATCAGGGATCCGGTCATGGCCGCGATGATGGGCTTCTTGCAGGCGCGCATGGTTTCGTGAAACGGGTCGCGCATCTTGGACAGGATATCGACACCCTCGTCCCGCGCGATCTGGGTGGCTTCCTTGAGATCCAGCCCGGCACAGAACACGCCGCAATCGGCCGAAGTCAGAATGGCCACACGAACGCTGTCGTCCACCTCGATCTTTTCCCAGGCATCCGTCAGCCCGTTCGTTGCGGCCACGGAAAGTGCGTTTTTCCGTTCGGGTCGGTTGATGCTGACGGTCGCGATGCCGTCTTCAATCTTCAGGTCAATAGGGTTCATGATGTCCGCCTCGTTTTATTGGGAAAAACCTGACGCGAATGCCAGGTTTGAGGCTCCCCCGCGACGTGAGGCCGCGGGGGAGCGCAAGGTCATTCAACAGAAAACTTTTCGGAGCTTTCCTCGATCACCTCCCACACCACGTCGAGATAGTCGGCGCTCCAGTCGGTCAGCGGAACCCAGGCCTCGCCGTCCCACTGTTCGATGCGGGTCTTGCCGCCGCCACCGTGGTCTTCCGCAGTTAGCGTGACCGGCGCCATGAGGCCGTTGGCGTCAAAGCCGGAAAGCAATTCATAGCCGGTCTTCATGCTTTCCGGCGTGAGCGGCCAGCCATTCTCGGCAATCGCAATGCGCGCGGCCTCGACCCCGACGGAATAGATTGCCAAGCCGGTATTGTAATACACGTCCCGAACCAGGCTTTCTGGGCCACTGCCCTCGCCGTTGGCATAATAGGTTTCCAGCATCGTCTTGACGATCGGCACTTCCTGGCCACCTGCGACGTTGGTTCCACGAAGAATACCTTTGGCCTCCTCTGTGCCGATGTTGGCGATGTCGACCTCGTTCAGCCAGTTCGATGTCAGGTAACGGTCGATCGGGAAGCGATTGCGACGCATTTCCTTGGAGGCAACCACATGCCCGCCGGCCAGCAGCCAGCTGATCACATAGTCAGGCTTGTCGCGTCGAATCTTGCTCCATGCACCGGACTGGTCCGAACCTGGCAGCGCAACCGGATAGAGTTCCAACTCGAAACCCTCTTTCTCGGAGAGCGTTTTCAGGATCTCGATCGGCTCCTGGCCGAAGGGATAGTCCAGATAGATGAAGCCGATCTTCGCGCTCGCGAGATCTCCGCCCATCTGCTCCTTGATGAAAGCCACATCGTTGGCAGCCTGCTGCCAATAGGTTGGGCCTACCGGGAAAACCCACTCGAACACTTCACCATCCACTGCGTCGCCGCGTCCAACGAACGATTGCATCAGGATGTTGCCATCCTTCATGACGCGGGGCAGGGCCGCGTTTGAAACCGGCGTGGACAGGAAGTTGAATATAAACACCCCGTCCCGCTTGAGCTGCTCATAGCATTCCACACCACGCTGGGGTTCGTTGCCGTGGTCGCGCACGATGATCTCGACCGGATGGCCCTCGATGCCACCGTTGTCGTTGGTGTACATCGCAAGGTCTTGCGCGGCCTGCGCCACCTGAGGCGTCACGAAGGTGTACGATTTGCTGAGGTCAAAGCAAAGCCCGAAGCGGATCGGTTCCTTGTCCTGGGCGGCCGCGACTGTCGCCCCGGTCGCCAATACGGTGGTAAGGGCCACTGCCTTGATATACTGTCTGATCTGCATTGTTATCTCCTGTTGATTGATTGGTGGGCGACTTTATCGTTTGCGGGCGCGGCGCCGCCCCATTGGCTAACTGCCCATCACTCTTTGTATTTGGATGAACTTTCCTTGACCACTTCCCAAACGACATCGCTGTATTCCGCGATCCAGTCGGTTTGCGGCACCCAGGTTTCTCCGTCCCACATCTCGATACGGGTCTTGCCACCGCCGCCGTGATCCTCCGCTGTCACGGTAATCGGTGCCATCAGCCCATTGGCGTCATAGTTTTCAAGCGACTCCAGACCCGACTTGTAGGACTGCGACGTGATCGGAAGGCCTTCCGACTCTGCCGCCCGTCGCGCTGCCTCGAAGATGATCGAGTACATCGCCAGCCCGGTGTTGTAGTAAACGTCCTGGGTATTGACCAGCGGACCCGAGCCTTCGCCGTTATCGTAGAGTTCACTTATGATTTCCGTCCGCAAGGCGATATCCTGCCCGCCCACGACATTGGTGCCGCGCTTCAGCCCGGCGGCCGCCTCTGCACCGATATTGGCGATATCCACCTCGTTCAGCCAGTTGACCGAAATGTACTTCTCCATCGGAATGCGGTTGCGCTGCATCTCTTTCGAGGCAACGACATGCGCGCCGCCGAGCATCCACGAGATCACGTGATCGGGCTTGTCGCGGCGCATTTTCGACCAGGCGCCCGACTGATCGCTGCCCGGCAGCGGAACGGGATAGAGCAGAAGCTCGAAACCCTCCTGTTCCGATAACTTCTGGAGAATTTCGATCGGCTCCTGCCCGAACGGGTAGTCGAAATAGATGTAGCCGACCTTGACGTCCGACAGATCGCCGTCGTGCACCTGCTTGATATAGGCAATGTTGTTGGCGGCCTGCCCCCAGTAGGTCGGACCGGCCGGATAGACCCATTCGAAAACGGTGCCATCCACGGCATCGCCGCGACCGACAAGCGACTGCATGAGAATGCGTTCGTCTTGCATCGCGCGCGGCAGGATCGCCAGAGACACCGGTGTGGACAGCGTATCGAAGACAAAGACCCCTCTCGCGGGTGAGCCGGGTATAGCATTCGATTCCGCGTTGCGGTTCGTTGGCATGGTCGCGCACGATGACTTCAACCGGCTCGCCACCGATACCGCCCTGCATGTTTATCAGCTTTGCCAGATCCATCGCGGCCTGAGAGACCTGGGGCGTGGCAAATGTGTAAGCCTTGCTGAGGTCATAGCAGACCCCCACCTTGAAGGGCTCGGCCGACGCCTGCGACCCGGTGATCAGTCCCCCCACCAGCGAAACTACGGCCAGTGCCTTGGTAAGTTGTTTCATCGTATTCTCCCTGAACGAAATTGGTCTAGTGTCTCAGCTCAGCCAGCGCTTGCGCCGACTGTAATGCTTGACGTTGTGAAAGTCGGTGCCTTCACCGCCGCCAAGATAGAATTCCTGGATGTCGGAGTTGGACTTGAGCGCTTCGGCCGTCCCGTTCATGACGACGCGGCCGTTTTCGATCAGATAGCCTTCCGAAACGATCTCCAGGGCTGCCAGAGCATTCTGTTCCACGAGAAGAACCGACATTCCCTCCTCTTGGTTGATCTTTTTGAGGATGCCGAAAATCTCGGCCACCAGATACGGAGCAAGTCCAAGGCTCGGCTCATCCAGCATCAGCAGGCTCGGCTGGGTCACCAGCGCGCGGCCAATGGCCAGCATCTGCTGTTCACCGCCGGACAGATAGCCCGAGAGCGAATTGCGTCGCTCGGCAAGGCGGGGGAAATAATTGTATATCTTCTCTTTTTCCCCATCCAGGTCCGAGCGGGACATGCCCACCGGTGCGGCTGCCGTCAGATTTTCGTCCGGGGTCAGATGTTCAAAGACGCGCCGTCCTTCGATGACGTGGCAAATACCCATTTCCACACGCTTTTGCGCGAGCATCTCGGTAATGTCGGTACCTTCGAACTTGATCTCCCCCGACTGACCCGTCCGCGTTCGGCTTTCAGCAGACCGCTGATCGCTTTCAGCGTCGTGCTTTTCCCCGCGCCGTTGGATCCCAGAAGCGCGATCATCTCGCCCTTTGGCACCTGGATCGAGACACCCTTTATTGCCAGCATCACGTTATCATACAGCACCTCGACACTGTTCATCGACAGTATGGGCTGGGCTTCGACCTCTTGTTGCATCGTCATTCCTCTTCACTTCCTGAGCTGATCGAAGGGCCAGACCATCAGATAGTCTCTGATGTTGCCGTAGAGTTTTCCCAAACCAAGCGGTTCGATCAGAAGGATAATGACGATCAGTGCGCCATAGACTGCGTTCGGGATGTGAGCGAGTGTTTCAACATCGGTCTGCACGCCAATCCATTCACTCAGCGTGGCGACGAGACCATTCACCAGACCGGGAACAAGAAGGATCAGGGCAACACCAAAATAGGATCCGATGATGCTGCCAAGACCGCCAACGATCACCATCGCAAGAACCTGGATCGAAACCGCAACCGAGAATTGCTCGGGCGCGGCGAGAAAGAAAAAGGTGGCAACAAGCAACGCACCGCTGACGCCCGCGATGAAAGACGAAGTCGCAAATGCCAGGATTTTGTAGTAGAAACTGTTCACACCCAGGATCGCGGCCGCAAAGTCTTTTTCCCGGACAGCGACCAAGGCCCGACCGAGTCCAGTCCGCTTGAGATTAAGCATAAAAATCGTCACCAGCACGCACCATCCGAAGCCAACATAGTAGTAGCCAGTATCAGTGGTAATCTCTTGCCCGAGCAGCGCCAAGGTCGGTGACTGGAGCGACGCGTGTGAGCCCCCCGAGATCGCCGGAGAGTGGGTCAGAACCCAGTCCATCACGAATTGCATAGCGAGAGTAGTGAGAGCGAGGTAGAGGCCCTTGACACGCAAGGCGGCAAAAGCAAACAGGCTGCCGATCACAGATGACGTCAATCCGCCGATGATAAGGGCGAATTCCCACGGCACCCCGAAACGCGCGGCATGGATCGTCGAATAGGCTCCGACAGCCATGACCGCAGCATAGCCGAGGTGAAGCTGCCCCGCCCAACCTGTCACCAGGTTCAGTCCAAGCGCGGCCGCTGTCCAGATCAGCCACGGAAGCATGTAACTGTTCAGATAAAGCGAGGGTAAGATGAATGGCGCGATAATGCCGATCAGGAAGATGAATGCAGCCAGATTCCTGTCAGCAGGTACCTTGAAGATTCGGCTATCCGAAACGTAGTTGGCGTGATGGACGCCAGAAAGTCTGTAAAACATGCCTTATACCCTCTCGATGTCGTGACGACCAAACAAGCCGTGCGGGCGGATTATGACCGTAAGGATGAGCACAGCGGCGACGATAAGCTCACGGCTTCCGCCCCCGACAAGCGGATCGAGGAAATCAGCGCCGACATTTTCCACGACACCGAGGATAATTCCGGCGACCACCGCACCCAGAATACTGTCGAGGCCACCGAGAACGGCAACCGTCAAACCTTTGAGAAGCAGCAGCGACAGCGCCTGGTCGACACCCTGGATCTCGCCCCAAATGACCCCGGCTGCCACGGCGACGACCGACGCCAACGACCAGGACAATCCGACGCCGCGCTCAACCGAAATCCCGACCGACCAGGAAGCCATGTAGTCGTCCGCGATTGCCCGCAGCTTGATACCGGTCCGGCTGCGGAAAAACAGCATGAAGGCAACAAAAAGACCGATCGCGACCCCGGCACCGACAAGGTGAATACGACTGATGAAAATGTCACCGAGGAACAAGGGTTCATAACTGACGCCCAACTCCATGGATCGGGACGTCCCGCCCCAGATCGCGAGCGTCATGCCGCGCAGGAAAATGTCCAGCCCCAGTGTCATCATCAGGATCATGACAACCGGTCGGCCAGCAAGACGGCGCAGAGCAACACGCTCAATGGCAAATCCCAGACCAAACATGATCACCGCGGCAAGCGGGATGGCGAGCCATAGCGGCAGACCCAGGTCGCGCGCCAGAGCAAGAACCACATAGGCCCCGACCATCGTCAACCCGCCTTGCGCCAGATTGGGCACCGAGGAGGCCTTGTAAATTAGCACGAGGCCGATGGCGAAAAGCGAATATAGCAGCCCCGTCAAGGCACCGTTGATCGCAAGCTCTGTTAAAAAGACCCAATCCATTTATACCTCCCTGATGGGAAGGCTTCTTTCGACCTTCCCGACTTCCCCGGTCTCGTAAGTCACCTGAGCGCTTACATGGACCTCTTTTGAACCGTCGTAGAGCGCCGCGATAACATCGGTATAGCGTTCCTCGACGACCTTGCGACGCAGTTTTCGAGTGCGCGTGATCTCGCCATCGTCCGGGTCGAATTCCTTCGGCATGCTGACAAAACGCTTGAGTTGCAGCGGCTCGGTCAGGGCCTTGTTCACCCGCAGGAAAGCCTCGTGCAACAGCGCGGCAACCTCGTCGCGCTGGGACAGATCGGAATAGGATACGTAGGGCACTCCGTTCACCTCGGCCCAGTGGCCGACGGCTTCGAAATCCACGCAGACCATCGCTGTCAGCTCGTCCCGTCCCGCGCCGACTACAGCGGCATCCTTGATATACGGGCTGAACTTCAGCCGGTTCTCGATATAGTTCGGAACATAGCGTTCACCCCCGGCGGTATGCATGACCTCGGAGATACGTCCCAACACCACAAGCTGGCCGTTTTCCTCCAGATAGCCGGCGTCGCCGGTATGCAGCCACCCGCCCTCGAGGGCTTCGGCACTTGCTTCCGGCTTTTTGAAATAGCCGGCAAACACGCTCTCGGAACGCAACAGGATCTCACCGCTTTCATGGATCTTGACCTCGACGCCGGGCGCGGGCTTGCCAACGGTGTGCAGGCGCACCTCGTTCGGTGCCTGCATCGCGCTGATCGCGCTGATCTCGGTCTGTCCGTAGAACTGGCGCAGCTTGATGCCCAGGGCTCGGTAGAAGACGAAAGTGTCTTCGCCGATCGCCTCGCCGCCGGTGAACGCATTCTTCAGGCGGCTCATACCGAACTGGTCCTTGATCGGGCCGAAGACGATCGCCTCGCCCAGCAATCTGCCCACCGGCTCCAACAGGCCGCCGCTCTTGCCGTTCAGTTTACGGGTCTCGGCGGCCGTGGCCCGATCCATGAAGAAGTGGTACAGCCACTTCTTCACCGGGGTTGAATCCTCCATGCCGACCTGGATCGTCGTCAGCATCTGGTCCCAGCTTCTGGGTGCTGCCAGGTAGAAAGTCGGGGCAATTTCACGCATATCCCGCACGACCGTGTCTTGCCGCTCCGGCACGTTCACGGTGAACCGGTACAACAGCGCCGCAGCGACCGTAATGGCGTAATCGCCGACCCAGGCCATCGGCAGATAGGCCAGGATTTCCTCGTTCTCGTCGAATGCGCCTGCCTCATGGCCGTTCCTGGCCGCCGCGAGTACGTTCCTCTGGCTCAGAACGACCCCTTTCGGCTTGCCGGTCGTTCCTGACGAATGCAGGAAAATGGCAGGATCGTCGGGTTTTGCCTTGTTCAGCAGTTCCTCTCGACGGTGCGGATCTTCGTTGAGATCGTGTCGGCCGACTTCGATCAAGTGATCCCATGACATGAGACCGTCGTCCTCATAGAACCCGAGCCCGCGCGTTTCATCGTAGATGACATGAGCGATGCCGCGCGCGCCCGCTTTCCGCACCTCGAGGATCTTGTCGACCTGCTCCTGATCCTCCGCGATGGCTGCAAAAATCTCGACTTCGCCAAGGAAATGCTGAAGCTCTTCAAGCGTCGCCCCCGGATAGGCCGGCATCGCGTAGGCCCCGAGCAGCGAAACCGCAAGCATGCCCTGGTATAGCCGCGCACGGTTGTCGCCCAGAATGAGCACGGCCTTGCCCGGCTTTACACCGAACTTCCGAAGACCGGCCGCGCAGGCCAGAACCTCTTCCACATACTCGGCCCAGGTGCTTTCTTTCCAGATTCCGCGCTCTTTCTCGCGAATCGCGATACTCGACCCATGGATTGACGCGTTCCGCGCCAACAGTTTTCCGAATGTCTCGTTGGCGGTATTCTGCAATGTTACCCCCTCAGCCATGCGACCCTCCAACGTATGCTTCGATCACCCTGGGATCCCTTACGACTTCCTTCGGAACGCCGCTGGCGATCATTTCGCCGTAGTTCAGTGCCAGCATGCGGTCGCAAATGCCGATGATGACATCCATGTGGTGCTCGATCAGAAGGACGCTGACGCCGCGTTCGGCCCGCGCGTCCAGAATGAAGCGGGACATATACCCCTTTTCTTCCTGGTTCATGCCCGCCATAGGCTCATCGAGAATCAGCATCTTCGGTTCTGCAACCAGCGCGCGCGCAAGTTCGACCCGCTTTTTCAGCCCGATCGGAAGCCCATCGACCATCTCGTGCCGGATGCTTTCAAGCTGTAGAAACTCGATCACCTCTTCAACGATCTTGCGGTTCTCGAGTTCTTCGCGCTGCGCGATCCACCAATAAAGCGCCGTGCGCAAGACGCCCTGCTTCATGTGAATGTGTCGCCCGAGGAGGATGTTGTCCAGAACGCTCATCCCGTTGAACAGGGCGAGGTTCTGAAAGGTTCGGGCGACCCCGAGCTTTGCAACCTTGTGCGGCGCCGTGCCCGTGATTTCGTTTCCCGCCAGCCGGACAGTGCCGACATTCGGAGGGTAGAACCCGGTGATCGCATTGGTAAGCGTCGTCTTGCCGCTGCCATTGGGACCGACAAGGCCGAATATTTCCTTAGGTTGAATGACGAGATCCACACCTGTGACAGCGACGATACCGCCAAACCGCCGTTCAATCCCGCGGCACTCCAGTATTGCCCCATCACCGGTACCGACATCTGTTGTTCTTTGCGTCTTCATCTGGATCCTGTTGTCCCCGCTAGGTTCGTCGCTTTTGTCAGGAAATCCGGAAGTAGTCCGGTCGTCCTGTCGGCCAGGGGTCCCCCCACATCTGTTGCCCGCCGTCGATGTTCAGAACTTCCCCGGTCACGAATTTCCCGGAACTGGCCGCCATATATACCACACCTTCTGCGACATCCCATTCGTCGCCGGCGTGCCGCATCGGGTTGGCGTCCTGAAAGGTCGCCGCGCCCTCCTCGGAATAGTTCCCGAAACCGTTGCTTTCGCAGCAACCCGGTGCCACGCAGTTCACTCGGATATCATGCGGGGCCCACTCTACCGCAACGGACTTGGACAGGTAAATAACCCCTGCCCGGGCCGCGCAGGTATGCGCGATGCCGGGCATACCGCGCCAGATATCCGCCACAATGTTGATGATGGAGCCCGATTGCTTGTTGGCAACCCAGTGGCGCGCCGTGGATTGCATCATCCACCAGGTGCCGTTGAGGTTGGTGTCTATGACCGCATTCCAGCCCTTTGGACTGAAATCCAACGCAGCTTGCGGAAACTGACCCCCAGCATTGTTCACAAGAACGTCAACCGCCCCGAATTCCTGGTTCGTCTTGGCGACAAAATCCTCGACCTGCTCAGGCTCCCGGATGGTCATTGGCACAGCGAAAACTTTACCCCCGAAACTTTCGAGGAACTCCCTCGCCAAAGCCAGTTTCTCTTCGTTGCGTCCATTGATCGCCAGATTGGCCCCGAGCCTCGCGAACAGGGTCGCAATTGCCAGCCCCAATCCGCCTCCAGCGCCGGTCGCCACAACGGTTTTGCCGCTGAATAAATCGCTCGCGTAAACGGTTGCACGTTTCGACAGGTCTTCCATCGAAGACCCGAACTGCGTCTTATGCATGACGCCTCCTCCCATTCCCCTTAAGGGGCAGCTGCCGACAATCTAACGCGTGTTAGAAAATTGGTCAAGACACCTTTTCCCACCAGCCCCGCCCGTTATCTCCAATCAGTAAGTCTTTGGAAGTCCGCGGGCTTTTTCTGCTATGAACAACAAAAGCATCTGCGGTGTCACCGGTACGATGCGGAAAAGCAGAGCTTCCCGCACTAACCGCTCCACGTTATATTCCTTGGCGTATCCGAATCCGCCAAATGTAATTTGCGCGGCTTCGGTCGCCTCGACGCCGCAGACCTTTCCCGCATCGTAAAGGGCGGCGGCGTGCATCACCATGAGATTGGCAGATTCCACCCGCGCCCATGCCCGGGCAAGCGGATGCTGAACACCCTGGTTTTGGCCGATCGGGCGGTCAAAAATCACACGTTCGCTTGCATAATGCGCCGCGCGAACCAGTGCGTTGCGCGCAATACCAATACATTCGCCAGCCACCAGAATGCGTTCGGGATTCAACCCGTGCAAAATTTGCCTAAAGCCTTTGCCCTCCTCCCCGATCAGGTCCTCAGCCGGAATCGGTAACCCATCGATGAAGACTTCATTCGAATCGACAGCCTTTCGCCCCATCTTTTCGATCTCTCGCACATCAACGAAATCACGGTTTAGGTCAGTATAGAACAGGCTCAGCCCTTCGGTCGGGCTGCTCACATTCTCTAGCCGCGTTGTTCTGGCCAGAAGCAACATCTTGTCCGCCACCTGCGCGGTAGAAATCCAGACTTCTTGTCCGTGCTCGACATATCTGTCCCCCTGCCGCAATGCCATGGTCGTCAGCTTTGTGGTGTCTAACCCGGTCGCCGGTTCGGTCACGGCGAAACAGGCCTTTTCATCGCCTGCGATCATCGAGCCAAGCATACGCGCGCGCTGCTCATCGGTCCCAAACTTCACCACCGGGTTGAGCCCGAAAATGTTCATGTGGATGGCCGAGGCTCCGCTTGCGCCGGCCCCCGACTCGGCGATTGCCTGCATCATTATGGTCGCCTCGGTGATCCCCAGACCAGCGCCGCCGACAGCTTCTGGCATGGCGATACCCAGCCAGCCGCCATCGGCCATTGCCCTGTGCAGTTCATGGGGAAAACCACCGTTGCGATCCCGATCCAGCCAATAGTCGTCGTCGAACCTTGCGCAAATCCGCAGAATCTGGTCGCGAATCTCTTGTTGGTCGGCGGTCAATCGAGATGTCATAGCGCACCCCCTCCTTCCAATACTACGAGCCCAGCCTCAAACAAGGCAGTGATCCGCTCACCGTCCAAACCAAGTTCACGCAGAATGCTTTGGCTGCCAGCGCCAGGCGGTCGTCCCAGCCAACGAAGTTGACCGGGCGTAGCGCTGAGATGAGGGACATTAGGCTTCATCGGGTTCCGGCCTGACATAAGGCGAGACACACGGACCGTTCGCGCTCTGTCGTCTTGTGGGACAATGCGCGCGCCACAGGTTGACGGCGCGCGTGGGTGCCGCCCAAGGGTCGGAGCTCAGGTCGGTGCTGTGGCACCTGCAGGAGCGCCGTCTTTCTTCGGCGTTTTGATCCGGAAGAACAGCGCATACAGCACCGGCATTGCGATCAGCGTCAGGCCCGAAGCGAACGCGAGGCCACCCATGATTGTGACCGCCATAGACGCAAAGAATGCATCAGGCAAAAGCGGGATCATTCCGAAAATCGTTGTCCCGGCGGCAAGGACCACTGGGCGCAAACGGCTGACCGAGCCATCAACGATTGCTTTATATTCGGGCACTCCATCGGCGCGCTGTTGGTCGATCTCTTCGACCAGAACAATCGCGTTCTTCATCAACATCCCCGAGAAGGACAGGAACCCGAGAAGTGCCGTGGTTACGCTCGGGGCGTTATTCGTGCGCAAGCAGGAGGCCTGAGCGATGCGACCCCGGCATGTGCTCTCCCTTGCGGTCAAAGAGCTTCGCGGGCTGTTGCGCGATCCGCTCCTGCTGGCGCTGGTGTTCTATGCCTTCACCCTTGACATCTACTCCCACGCAACCGCGATGCCCGAGCCGCTGAACCGCGCCAAGATCGGCATCGTGGATGAGGATGCCTCGCCCCTGTCCCGGCGGATTGCTGATGCGTTTCTGCCGCCCTATTTCGTGACACCCGATCAGATCGACATGGCCGAGATGGATGCGCGCATGGATGTCGGCATCGATACGTTCTCACTGGTCACTCCACCAGATTTCCAGAGGGACCTCGTGGCGGGCGCACGCCCCGAGTTGCAGCTCAACGTCGATGCGACAGGGATCAGTCAGGCCTTCACCGGCGCGGGCTATGTCCAGGCGATCGTCGATCAGGATATCGCCGGCTGGACCGGGCAGGAGGCCGTGGCGCCGGTCGATCTTGCGTTGCGCGCCCGTTTCAATCCGGCAATGGAACCGGGCTGGTTCGGCGCTCTGACGGCGGTGATCAGCGCCGTGACCATGTTGTCGATCATCCTGTCGGGGGCCGCGCTGATCCGGGAGCGTGAGCATGGCACGGTCGAGCACCTGCTGGTCATGCCGGTCAGCGCGGTCGAGATCATGACCAGCAAGGTGCTCAGCATGGGCGGCGTGGTGCTGGTGGCGGCAGGGCCGTCGCTGACCTTCATGGTGCAGGGAGTTCTGAGAGTGCCGGTGGCAGGATCAGTGACGCTGTTCCTGGTGGGCGCGGCTCTGCACCTGTTCGCCACCACGTCGCTGGGAATTCTCCTAGCAACGATCTCGGGTTCGATGCCGCAATTCGCCATGCTACTGCTTCTGGTGCTGCTGCCGCTGGAAATCCTGTCGGGTGGGATGACCCTGCGGGAATCAATGCCAGAGGTGGTGCAATACGTCATGCTGGCGGCGCCCAACACCCATTTAATCGCGCTTGCGCAGGCGGTGTTGTTTCGTGGCGCGGGGCTGGCGGTGGTCTGGCCGCAACTGCTGGCGCTGGTGGTGATCGGATTGGCGATGTTCGCCTTTGCCTTGCGACGATTCCGCAGCTTCCTGCGGTAGCACGGCGTAGCCGCTTCCTGGCCATACCTCTTCAGCCGTTGCCGAAAAGCTCTGAATCCTCAACGAGTTTTTGTGCGAGAAGAAGGCTACATTTTAGCGAGTCCCCCAACCCGGCCGCGACCGACCGGCTCATCCAGCGCGTCCAGATGCCTTGCTGGTGATGCCCGACGACGACCAGATCGGCCCCAATTTCGGTCGCAACTTGGGTAATTTTCGCGACGGGATCGCCAAACTCCATGCGGACCTTGGGTGCCAGCCCCAAGGCGGAAAGTCTTTGATGGCCTTCGTCGAGGATCTCCTCGAAATCGGCTTGCTGGTGGGCAAGCGCGCCCGCATCCGCGCCCTGCGCCAGCGCGTTGCCCGCGCCCGTCTCGACCACCGCCAGAAGGATCACATCAGCACCTGTGATCTGCGCCAGCCGCGCTCCCTCGCGCAGTGCCAGTCGCCCTTCGCGCGAGCCGTCGTAACATAGCAGGATCTTGGCGTACATCGGCACGTCTCCGGGACAGGAATAGCACTTGCAAGATAAGTGATATCATCATAATTAGTTCTGCAACTATTGGCAAGCTAATGAAAAGCTAAAACGATGCAGTCCGATTTCGACAAGACCGAGCCTCTGGAGGCTTTCGCACGTTCCATGGCGGCGGCAGCACGCATGTGGAGGCGGTATCTTGACCTCCGGTTTCGCGATCTCGACCTGTCCCAGGCAAGGTGGAGCGTGCTGTTCGAACTATCGCGCAACGAAGAGGTGACGCAGGTCGAACTGGCGCGCACCCTGGGGATCGAAGCGGCGACGCTGGTCCGCCTGCTGGACGGGCTCGAAGGCGCAGGTTTGGTCGAACGCCGACCTTCGGCCAGGGACAGGCGAGCCAAGACGCTCCACCTGACCGAGGCTGCGAGCCCTCTCATCGTCAGGATGGAAGAGATCTCGGCAGCCAGCCGGGCAGAAATTCTTGAAGGAATTTCCCGGCAGGATTTGCGTATCGCAACAAAAGTACTGAGCCGCATCGCGGTCAGATTGGAGATTTTGAGCGATGGTTAAAATGGATGACATAAAGGCGGGCGCAGCCGTTGCGGACGAGGCTGCCCCGGACAAGCCGGTGCCCCCGCGAAGGCGCAGCCGCACAAGATGGACCAGACTGATCGTGATCGGCGCGCTGGTTGCCGTTGCCGTCTGGCTGGCCGCCCCGTGGCTAGCCGCGCGGTTCACGCAGGTGCATATCAACGATGCCCGGATCGCGGCCAAGGTCGTCACCGTATCCAGCGAGGTCGCCGGACGGGTGACGGCGATGCCGGTTCTGGTGGGGGACACTGTCGCAAAAGGCGATCTTGTCGCCGCAATCGACCGCACATCTGCGCAGCCGCAGCTTGATGCCGTCCTGTCGAGACTTGCCGCAACCGATTCGCAGCTGGCCGAGCTTCGGGCACGCAAGGTGCTACTCGAAAAGCAGCTCTCTGCACGGCGGGACGCGGCCCTGAGCGGGATAGCTGCCGCAGATGCAAACCATGAGGCATCGCTCGCCGTATTGACGAACGCCAGGACCCGTCACGAGAGGGCGATCAGTCTTGCCGAGCAGAACATCACGTCGCAACAAGCCCTCGACGAGTCCCAGGCGGCACTGGACATCGCCGCCCAGCAGGAGCGTGCTGCTTTCGCGGCAATCGAAAACGCGCGCGCCAGCCTGGCGATCGTCGAGGCCGACGGCGAGCAGATGAATGTGCTGGAGTCCCAGATTGCGTCCGTTCTGGCCGGACGTGCCGGCATCGAGGCCGACCGCAGCCTGAGGGAAATCGACCTCGCGCATCGCACGATCACGGCCCAGTTCGACGGCATCGTTGATGGGACCTTTGTCGATGTCGGCGAATATGTGACATCGGGCACGCGCATCGCGATGTATCACGCGCCGGATGACTTCTGGATCGACGCAAATGTCAAGGAGACCGACTTCGGCAAAATTCACGTCGGGTCGCGGGCAAGCATCACCGTCGACGCCTTTCCGGGCCGGACCTTCGAGGGCGAGGTGATCGGGATGGGCGGGGTGGCCACCAGCCAGCTTGCGCTTCTGCCCAGCCCCAACCCGTCGGGCAATTTCACCAAAGTGACCCAGCGTCTGCCAATCCGTGTGTCGATCGACGCCGCCGGTACAGAACTCAGGCCCGGAATGATGGTCGAGGTCTATATCGATGTCACAGATTGACCGGTATTTCGAGCGTTACGGCCCCGCCTACAAGTGGCTCGCAACCGGCGCGATCATGGTCGCGACCATTTCGGTCGTTCTGTCCACAACGATCGTCAACGTCGCCATCCCGGCGGTGATGGGCGCTTTCGGCATGAGCGCGGTGCAAGCACAATGGATCTCGACCGGCTTTCTGGCAGCCATGACGGCCACGATGCTGCTGGCCGACTGGACCAACCGCGCCTTCGGGACGCGGCTGACGATGAACGCCGCGATGAGCGTGTTTCTTGCGGGTTCGGTCCTTGGGGGCCTTGCGCCGAACGAGACCATACTGACACTGGCCCGCGTGGTGCAGGGGGCGGCGGCAGGCATCGTCCAGCCTCTGGCCATGATCATGCTGTTCAAGGTCTTTCCGCCCGATAAACGCGGCGCCGCCATGGGGATCTATGGCGTTGGCGTCGTCCTGGCTCCGGCTCTGGGACCCTGGATTGGCGGCTTGCTCATGGACGCTTTCGATTGGCGCTTCGTCTTCTACCTGGGCCTGCCCTTCGCCGGCCTCGCCATTCTGATGTCAAACCTGTTCCTGCCCAGCCGCGAAGAAAGCGGACCGATTCCGGCCTTCGACTTTGTCGGAGTGGCGATCCTGTCGGTCTTTCTGGCCATACTGCTCAGCACGCTGTCGAACGCGCAGCGGCTTGGATGGGAGTCCAACATCATCCTGGCGGGTTTCACGATTTCCGTTGCTTCGGCCATCGGCTTCGTCGCCTGGGAGATGAATACTGCCAAGCCGATGCTCGATATGCGGCTTTTTGCGAATTTCGCCTTCTCCTCGGCCTCGGTCGTGGCCTTCATCATGGGGGCGGGGCTGTTCGGCTCTACCTATCTGCTTCCGGTCTTCGTGCAGCAGATCCAGGGGATGACGCCGACGCAGGCTGGCCTTCTTCTGATGCCCTCGGGCTTTGCGATGCTGCTGGTCTTTCCCATCGCGGGACGATTGTCCGACAAGGTGCCTGCTCCGATCATGATCGCCCTCGGCTTGGCGGTCTTTGCCGGATCCTCTTGGCTAATGGTGGCCGCAAATGTCCATACGGCCTTCTGGACGCTCGCCTGGTGGACGGTCCTTTCGCGCGTGGGGCTGGGTCTCGTGTTTCCCGCTATTTCGTCGGGCGCGCTGAAGGTTCTGCCACCGCACCTTCTCGGCCAGGGCTCGGGCGCATCCAACTTTATCCGGCAACTTGGCGGCGCCTTCGGGGTGAACCTTCTGACCGTGTTTATCGAGCGGCGCACGATCATGCACGCGGATGCCTTTGCCGCGACCCAGACCAGCGACAACGCCACGACGATGGAACTCTTGCGCGAGGTTGCAGGCCTCATGCACGCTGCGGGACTGCCCGACACCCAGCTCATGCCCGCCGCGGCATCTTTCCTGGGTCGGACCGTGATGATTCAGTCCTCGAACGCGGCCTTCCAGGACGGCTTCCTTATCCTATGCGGCATATTCCTGCTCGCGCTGATCCCGACCTGGTTCATGTGGCGCGTCGCTTCCTCTGCTACCTAGGGTCAGGATGCATTGATTTCCGTTGCGCTGCGTGATTCACGGCTCCGAAAACGGAGCGGTGACATGAGCGACCTTTACTGGCTGAGCGATGCGCAGATGGCCAAGCTGAAACCCTTTTTCCCGAAGTCGCATGGCAAGCCCCGTGTGGACGACAAACGGATCTTGAGCGGTATAATCTTCATCAATCGCAATGGCTTGCGTTGGCGCGATGCCCCTGCGGAGTATGGGCCGCATAAGACGCTCTACAGCCGTTGGAAGCGATGGAGCGATAAGGGTATCTTCGCCCGGATGCTTCTCGAACTGGCCGATCAAGGCGGCGGGACTGACACGCTGATGATCGATGCGACGCATCTGAAGACGCACCGCACGGCCTCCAGCCTGGGGCTGAAAAAGGGGGCGCGGTCGCCTGATCGGACGTACCAAGGGCGGGATGAACTCGAAACTGCACGCGGTGACCGATGCGGCAGGCCGCCCGCTACGGATGTTTCTGACGGCCGGCCAACGGAGCGATTACATCGGCGCCCGTGCACTGCTGGACGGCCTTCCTCCCGCCAACCACATGCTGGCAGACCGTGGATACGATGCAGACTGGTATCGCGAAGCCCTTGAAGACAAGGGGATCACGCCGTGCATCCCTTCCCGAAAGAACCGTAAGGTACCAATCCCCTATGACGAAGCCCGATACCGCAAGCGCCACAAGATCGAGAACAGCTTCGCTCGCCTCAAGGACTGGCGACGGGTCGCGACCCGCTACGACAGGTGCCCGAAGGTCTTCCTATCAGCATGCGCATTGGCTGCCGTCGTCATGTTCTGGCTATGAATCCTGACCCTAGTCAGCATTGTCGCCTGGCGAAGCGACCGGGTCTGTGGCACTTCCCAGGCTTTCTATCGGCGAGAGTCGTGCCAGGCTGGTTGTGCCGTCTCGTCACCAAACCCCCCGTCACCATACTGCCACCATCATGTTGTCAGCAGGGAGCGCGGCACGATATGCTGTCACATCGCCGCTCTCTCCTGGTGATGCCCCGATAAGCTCTCCGTATGCGGCGATTCCGGCCCATTGATTTGACATGTTTCTGACGCGTGACGCGCCTGCGAGAAGGTCTGCGTCAGCATATGGAGGTATCACATGGCGGAGGGTGGTGACGGGTTCATGGGGCGGTGCGAGGTCGTGGATCCTCGGGGGCGCGGCAAGCGGCATTGGCCGGATGATGTGAAAGCGCGGATCGTGGCTGGAAGCCTGCAGCCCGGTATCCGGGTAGTGGATGTAGCCGCGCGCTATGATATTCTTCCGCATCATCTTTCGGATTGGCGTCACCATGCACGGCAAGGTCGGCTGGCTCTGCCAGGTCACGTGATGGGCGCGCTTCATGGATTGCCGATGGAGCCTGCCTTTGTGCCGCTGTCCATTCTACCCGAGGCTGCGGGTCAGTGGCTGAGGCATGACCGTATCATCGCCCTTTCTCAACCCCAGGGCAAAAGGGAGATTACCGCAGAGTGTGGGGCAGTTGAACTTTGCGCGTGACACTGCCAAGGATTTTGGATGTCAGCCGTTCCACAACTCTACCAACTGAAAGCCCGCCTTTTAGGGATCAGCCCGATGGGGATTGCTCACCGACTGGGTCGGGCGTTCAACCGCGTTGCAGGAACCGTTGGACGAGCATATCGGCAAGCTGGTGCGCGTCGGACCCGTCGTGTTTCCCGACGACACCCCGGTCAAGATGCAGACCGGCGCGAAGACAGGCAAGGCCCATACCGCGCGGCTCTGGAGTTACGTCCGCTACGAGAGGCCATGGTGCGGACAGGCGCCGCCCTGTGCGTGGTATCAGTTCAGCGTGGATCGGTAGGGGGAGCAGCCCTCCGCCCATCTTCAGGGCCAAAAGGGCACCGTGCATGCCGACGGATTCACCGGCTTCAACAGCCTGTTCGGCGAAGGCCTCGCCAAGGAACAAGCCTGCATGGTCCATGTCCGCCGCAAGTTCGTGGACGGCTTCGAGCGCGATGGATAGATCATCGCGAGGGGCGCCATCGAGCGAATTGCCAGGCTCTCTGCCACCGTTAAACCCGAAAGGCAACTGCCCCACACTTTGCGGTACTCTCTTCCTACCACGCGCTCGCGCAGGCGCTGAAGCTTTGACGCCGGACAGGCCCCGCGAGGACGACGATGCTTGCCACCTACGCGGGCTCCCTGCCCCGGATGCCGGACATGATAGATTTCATCCTTGTCCCTGACCACGGTTCGCGCTGCGATGCCGCCCGAATGGCGGCGGCGGTGTCGAAAATCTGGAAACAGAGCATCCCCAGCGCTGGCATTGCTCCGGACACGGAAACACGCGGCACCCGCCCTGCGACCGGCGTAAAGGACGGGGACACGCGCGTCGACGACCACAGCCCGCACGCTTTGCGGACCGCAAGCAGATTCCCCGCCCCCTCAACCGGCCCCCTCATCCCGGTTCAATGCCGAGGCCTCCGCACCCGAAGGGCTGCCTTCGAGAAAGCCCCGGCCCGACCGGCTGCGCCCCGGCGTCACCTCGCCCGTGTCACCGCCTAGACCGATGTATCCGGTTTTCCGCAGTCGAGGAACAGTTCCCGGCCTTTCGGAACAGGTCAAATCAACTGGAATCCGTGGCGGAGGGCATAGTCCCGACGTCCGGCAAACTCTGCCATCCGGTGTTCCGAAAGTGACACCTGTGACCCGTTTCCATTGCGTTTCGTCGGATGCCGAGGGTGCTCAGAGTATAGTGCAGCTGGAGATCGACGAAGAACTCTCCAATGGCGACGCCTTATCGACGGTTCCCTCCAAAACCTCACAAAGTTCAAACATATAGCGAAGGCGTAGGGAGAAGACCGTCACGCCCGTGCGGCGATGGCCCCCCCCTTGTGCGGTTCCCTCATCATCCTAGGAAGACCGTCCAAAAAACCAAAAACGAACAAGCATTAGAAATTCCTTGTGCCTGTATGATCGGTCAGCTAGGATTCCCTTGTTTTCTGAGGGTTGTTGTGCCGGGCAGACGCTGCCCGGTCCGGATTGGAAGGCGGGGGAATGACGGCTACATCGCTGACATATTGTCTGGAAACGGCGGCTACCCTGCTTCGCGATCGACCCTTTCTGATCAACGACGATGGCGAGACCACGTTCGGAGAATTCGACGCGCTTTCCGGTCGGCTGGCCAATGTATTGTTGGCGCATGGCGTCGCACGGGGCGACGCCGTAGGGCTCTACCTGCCGAGTTGTCCGTTTCTCAGCGCGGGCTATTTCGCCTGCCAGAAGATCGGCGCCATCGCCGCGCCGATCTCAAGCATGAATCGCGCGCAAGAGCTTCGCCCGCTTCTGGAGCGGACGCAGATGCGCGTGATGTTGGTGGATACGGACACAGCAGCCGAGGCCGTATGTGCCTGCAAGGACGTTGCGCACAAGGTGACGATCCTCGCCAGCGGAGATGCGGTTGCCGGCACCGTTCCGCTCGACCTCGCTCCAGCCAGCGTGCAGTGCCCACCACTGCCGCTGCGCCCGGAGGATCCGGCGGCGCTCTTCTTCACCTCTGGGACCACCGGCGCGCCCAAGGGGGCGGTGCAGACCCAGCGCAGCATCACCACGACGCTGCGGGACATGGCGGTTCACGCCGGTTTCAGTTGGGACCGAGAGGTGTTCCTTTGTGCGCTGCCCGTGTTCAACAATTTCGGTGCCACGGTCATGGTGAACGGCGCTGTCTACAATGGCGCCCGCGTTGTCATGCTGGAGCGCTGGGATACCCAAAAAGTGCTCGACGCGATCACTCGGCACCGGGTGACCTATATGGCCGGCGCGCCGACGATGTTCCTGTACATGCTGCGTGAGTTCAATCCCGATCGGCACGACCTGTCCTCAATGCGGCTTGCGGTCGCTGCCGGGGCCCCGGTTTCACCGGAGATTCTGGCGGAGTTCGAAAAGACGACCGGGGTGCCGATACTTGAGCTCTACGGGGCGACCGAGGTTTCCGGCGGAGCCACCGCCCAGCCGCTTGTCGGCGTGCGCAAGCGCGGCTCTGCCGGCGTTCCACTCGGCAATGCGCGCATTGCGATCGTGGACGAGGACGGTGCGCCGGTCCCCACCGGCGAAACCGGCGAGGTGCGTATCTCAGGCGAAATTGTCGGCGCCGGCTACTGGGACGACGAAGAGACGACCGTGGCCAGCTTTTCCGAAGACGGCTGGCTCAGTGGCGACATCGGCTACGTCGACGAGGACGGCTATCTGTTCATCGTCGACCGCAAGAAGGACGTGATCATCGCCGGCGGCTACAACATCTATCCCATTGAGGTGGAAGATCTATTGTTCAGCCATCCGGATGTCGGCGTATGTGCGGTGATCGGCGTGCCCGACGACGTGAAGGGCGAAATCCCTGCTGCCGTTCTCATTCCCCGCGCCGACCGGTCGCTTGACCCCGCCGCGCTGATCGCTTTCTGCCGCGAGAACCTTGCAGCTTACAAGGTCCCGCGCCGCTGGTTCACGGTCGCAGAAATGCCCCATGGCCCCACCGGCAAAATTCTGAAACGCACGCTGCGCGTCTGAGCTTGGCGAAGGGCGCCTGACGGAGGTAACGCCATGAGTTCTTCTGAAAAACCGCTTGCCGGACGGGTGGCTTTGGTCACCGGCGCAGGCGGACCGATGGGTCAGGCCATTGCAACGCGGCTTGCTGCGGATGGGGCCAGCCTTGCGCTCACCGACATCTCCGGCAACCGGCTTGCCGCCGTGCGTGAGGCGATTGCCGAACAATATCCCGACACGGCCCTGCATGCGGTACGCACCGACGCGCGCCGGCACGAGGAAGTAAACGCGGCGGTTGCCGACTTCAAGGACGCCTTGGGCGCTCTCGATATCCTTGTAAACGTCGTCGGCGGGATCCGCGGCGGCGCCTTGATGGAGCCGCTGGTCGGGATGAGTGAGGAGCGTTTCGATTCGACCTTCGAGCTTAACCTCAAGCCGCTGTTCTGGATGGTGAATGCAGTCGCGCCTGATATGGCGCAGACCGGCCGGGGCGCCATCGTCAACGTCTCTTCCGTCACCTATGCCGGCGACGGCGATCAGCCGGAATACGCCGCAGCCAAGGCCGCCGTCGCGTCATTGACGCGCTCGCTCGCCGCTGAACTGGCGCCGGCGGTGCGGGTCAACGCCGTGGTGCCCGGCCTGATCCAAACGTCGGTCATGGACAACGCGCCGCGCGAAATGATCGAGACCTACACGTCGCGCACACTCTTGAAGCGGCTCGGTCGGCCCGAAGACATCGCCGGCGCGGTCTCGTTCCTGGTCGGGCCGGATGCCGACTATCTGACCGGCGTGCTCTTGCCGGTGGCCGGTGGGATTGTCGCAATTCTCTAGGCCGCCCGCATGAGCCTGGAACAACGATCTAACCAACGGAGGAGATATAGAATGAACATTGGCAAATGGACCCGCCCGCTCGGGGCGGTGACCCTCATGCTGTTGCTTGCCCAGGCAGGCGCGGCGCAGGAGACCCTGAAACTCGGTATTTCGGCGCCCATGTCGGGCTCGGCTGCCACCTGGGGCCTCGGTATGGAATGGGCGGCCGAGCAAGCGGTTGAACACGTCAACGAAGACGGCGGCGTCACGGTGGACGGCAAGACATACAATTTCGAGGTCGTGACCTACGACAACAAGTACAGCGCCACCGAAGGTGCGCGCAATGCCCAGACGATGTTGAACCGGGATGGCGTCAAATTCATCGCCGGCAGCATCGGCACCGCGCCGGTCCGCGCGATGCAGGCCCTGACCGAACGCAATGGCGTCATCCTGTTCAATACCGCCTGGGGCAAGAGTGTGAAGGGGCCGCAGTTTCCCTATACCTTTACCCAGATGAACACGCCGTTCGAAATTCTGGAGCCGTTCTACAGCTTCATCAAGGAACAGCACCCGGACCTCGAGACCGCGGTTCTCATCAGTCCGAACGATGCCACCGGGCAGGAACTAGAGCCGGTGGCGGTAGAGACCTGGAAGAGCCTCGGGGTCGAGATGTTGGCAAGCGACTGGTACGAACGCGGCACCACCGAGTTCCAGCCGATTGCCACCAAGATCGCATCGCTCGATCCGGGTCTCGTTGATTTCTCGGCCGCGCCGCCGACCGACGTCGGATCGATCCTGAAAGAGCTTGACGTGCTGGGATGGGAAGGCGTGAAGGTCATGACCGCCGGTACCTCTGTCGAAGCCTTGATGGCGGTGGCAGGGGACGCGGCCGAAGGTGCCTATCTCGGCGCATCGGCGGACTTCAGCAGCGACTCGGCGACCGAAGTGCAGAAAAAGCTGAACGCCGGGGCCCGCGAGGCGCTTGGCGAGCCGCTGAATGGTATCACCATTTCGTCCTACGACGCGATCCTGGCACTGCGCGCCGCGATGCAAGAGGCCGACAGCGTCGATCCGGAGAAGATCAAGGACGTGCTTCCTTCGGTGCGCTTTGACTCGTCGTATGGCCCGTCCGGCTTCGGTGGTGCGGATGTCTACGATTATCCGCAGCAGATGCTCATCCCGGTGATCGTCACTCAGGTGGTGGACGGCAAGGCAGTCGAGTTGACGCGGAGCAATCCCGCCGAACTCGAGGCGTTGAGCAACGACTGAAAAGGTCATTGCCGCAGGCGATTGTCGCCGCCTGCGGTGCCACGGATGAGGTGTCATGGAACTGTTTGTCCAACTACTCGCCAATACCCTGCAAATCGGCGCGGTCTATGTGCTGTTCGCCCTCGGGCTGACGCTGATCTTCGGGGTCATGAAGATCGTGAATTTCGCGCATGGTGCCTTTTTCACTGCTGCGGCCCTGATCGTGACATCGATGGTGCCCTTTGCCACCGTCGAGCTTGGGGTGCCGCTTTGGGCTGGCTACCTTCTGGCGGCCTTCGCGGCGATCGCTGTCGTCCTCAGTATCGGTGCACTGGTCTACAGTATCGGCTTTCAGCATGTGCTGAAGGATCTCAACGGGTCCTTCATCCTGTCCATCGGACTGCTTCTGATACTCAACGGGGCCTATCTTGCGATCTACGGCGGCGCGCCGCGTTCCGTACCGCAGGTCCTGCCCGGCACCGTCAACGTCTTCGGCGCCACCCTGACGGCACAGCGGCTGGCGCTGGTGATTGTCGCCGCCGTGGTGACCGGCGGACTTTATCTTCTCATCGAACGGACGCGGCTCGGGCTTGCCTTGCGCGCCGTGGCGATGGATCAGGAGGCGGCGATGCTACAGGGCATTCCGTATCGTCGTGTCGCTCTATACGGTTTCCTGATCGGCGCCGCGCTTGCCGCCTGTGCCGGCGTTCTGATGGCGCCTATCAACGCCGTGACTCCGGTCAGTGGCGATGAGTTCCTGATCAAGGCTTTCATCATCATAATCATCGGCGGTCTCGGCTCTGTCACCGGCGCCATCACCGGCGGGCTTTTCATCGCAATGGTCGAGAGTGTGGGCGGGTACTTTTTCGACCCGTCGACCGCGACCCTGGCCATGTTCATTCTGGTCATCGGCTTCTTGCTCGTACGTCCTCAGGGAATTCTCGGAAATGTGGAATAAATCGTTCGGGGTATGGGTCTGCGTGGCCCTTGCCATAAGTTCCGTGTTGTTTGCCTTGCTGGCGACGAATGGCTATTACGCCTCGCTTCTCGTCTGGATCCTGACGAATGCGGTGCTCGCCTCGGCCTTGCGTTTCGTGTTGCAGATCGGCGAACTCAATATCGCGACAGCGGCTTTTTTCGGCATCGGCGCTTACACCACGGCGACGACGGCAGTGCTGCTGGGTTGGCCGTTCTGGCTGACGCTTCTGCTTGCGCCGCTGATGGCGGCCGTGCTGAGCGCGCTGTTCGGCTGGGTCACGCTACGCACCAAAGGGCCATACTTCTTGCTGGTCTCGTTCGCGGTGACAGAGGTCATCCGCCTGATATACACGCAAACCAACGTGATCGGGGGCAATTCCGGCCTTGTCGGCATGTTCCCCCCGATGGCGATCGACGCCTATTATCCCGCGCTCGCTATCGCGCTTCTGGCTGCAACGCTGTTCGCCCTCTACGGGTTTGAACGCAGCGATCTCGGTCGGCTGTTCAAGGCGATCGAGAACAACGACGCGATTCCTCGTTCGGTCGGTCTGAATGTTGTCTTCCTGAAGGTCTTGTGCGTCGTAATCGCATCTGCGGCGGTCGGGTTGGCCGGCGGGATCCACGCCTATGCAAACACTGTCATCGCGCCGTCCGACTTCGCCTATTTCGTGGCCGTCCTCGCGCTGGCCTACGTCAAGATCGGCGGCGAGGGACACCCCTTCGGGCCCATCCTCGGGGCGGCGGTGCTGACCCTCGTGGGCCAATGGGTCGCCGGTATCTCCGCGTGGGAGAACATCTTTTACGGCGCGGTCATCGTGATAACGCTTCGCGTCTTTCCGGGCGGTCTGGTCGGTCTGGCCGAACGCGCGCGCGGACTTGTCACAAGGAGCGCACGATGAACGCGGCGACGAGCACGCCCGCGGGTGGCGACGTGATCCTGCGCGCAGAGCATCTGGAGCGACGCTTTGGCGGCCTGACAGCCGTCAGCGACTTCACCTTCGAACTGCGCCAAGGCGAGATCCTCGGTCTTATCGGCCCGAACGGCGCCGGCAAGAGCACAACCTTCAACCTGATCAGCGGCTTTCTGCGACCGAGCGGTGGCCGTCTCTTTTTGAAGGGGCGCGACGTGACCGGCGCGAGCACCAAGACGATAAGCCGTCTCGGCCTTGTGCGCACTTTTCAGCACCACAGCCTGCTCAGCGAAATGAGCGTTGTCGACAACATCCTCATCGGAACCTTTCACCAGCGGCTTGCGCATGAAAAGCGCATGGAAAAGGTGCGCGAAGTCGCATCGATGACCGGTCTGGCCGACCATCTGCAAATAATTGCCGGCAACCTGCCGCATGGCCTGCAGCGAATGTTGAGCATTGCGATCGCCCTCGCCGCCGAGCCGCAAATCCTGTGCCTCGACGAGCCGCTAACCGGGTTGCAGGGCGCCGAAGTTGGTGCGGCGTTGGAACTCTTCGAGAAACTCCGCACGACGCATGGTCTGACCATCCTGCTTGTCGAGCACAACGTGCGGGCGGTCATGCGCGCCTGCGACCGGGTGATTGTGCTCAACTACGGTCGCCTCCTGGCCGAGGGTTCGCCGGAAGCGGTCAGTCGCGATGAGGCGGTGATTGAGGCTTATTTGGGGCGCGGACGATGACTGCTGACACCGAAATTCTATCCGTCGACGGGCTGTGCGTCAGCTACCATGGCGTGCCGGCCTTGCTGGATGTTTCGCTCGAAATCGAGCGTGGAGCCATCACGACGATCGTCGGCTCCAACGGCGCAGGCAAGACGACGCTGATGAAGGCAATCGCCGGATTGCTTGTTCCCGACCGCGGAAGCGTTCACCTCTTTGGCCAGGACGTCGGCGGGAGGACGCCGGCCGAGATGGTGCAGGCAGGCGTGACGCTGGTTCCCGAAGGGCGCCGTCTGTTCGGTCAGATGAGCGTGCGCGACAACCTGATGACAGGCGCCTATAGCCGCGACGACCGGTCGGCAATCCCGGCGGATTTCGAAACCGTGCTCGGACACTTTCCCGCGCTGCGCGACCGGCTGAACGCGCCCGCAAGCGACCTCAGCGGGGGGCAGCAGCAGATGCTGGCCGTCGGGCGCGCATTGATGGCATCGCCTCGTCTCGTGCTGCTCGACGAGCCGACGATCGGTCTCGCTCCGGCTGTCGTTAACACCATCTGTGACATCATCGAGACGATTTCTCGCAACGGTGTCGAGGTCCTGCTGGTAGAACAGAACGCGCATATTGCTCTGGAACTCGCCACTCGAGCCTACGTCATTGAGAACGGGCGCATCGTACTCAGCGGCAGCGGAAAAGAGCTAAAGCACAACGATCAGGTGCGCGAGGCCTATCTCGGCCTTTGAGCGAGGCGCTGCTGGAAGCAGCGGCCCGTCGCGCTCGTCTTCGCTGGCGCTTTGGGTCGAAGATTACGCGCGCATAGGAGTGGGCAAAACCTGGTGGTCGACATGGTAGGTGTCTAACGTCAGCGCCAATGGGGCAGTTTAGGGCGATTTGATAAGAGAGGGTTTCTGGCACATCGTAACCTCTTAGAGTCCGATTCAAAATGGAGTGAGGCTTTTCAAGCCCTTGCGAGTAGCCTTGTCATGCGCCTGATATGCGCGATGATAATCCAGGCTTCGGCACTCTCGATGGTTTTCTCCAAATCCTTTGCCAGGCGGCGGCATTTGCCGAGCCAAGCGAAGGTGCGCTTGACCACCCATCTTCGGGGCAAGACCTCGAACCCAACGGTCGTGTCCGAGCGTTTCACGATCTGAATGACCCAGCGGCCGATGCCGGTCAGAGCGTCGCGCAGCTTTGGACCGGCATATCCACCGTCCGCAAACACATGACGCAGTTTCGGAGCCTCCCGGGCCAGTTGACGGTAAGCGCTTTGCCGATCCCCTCCTGCCGCTCTGGGATCATCTGTGGGAGTCCTGTGCTGAGATTAGGCACAGGAGAGGACGGCAAAATGGACGGCTCTTTAGACGGCTCAGCGGACGGCTACGCGGGCAGGATCGAGATTTACGAGGGCCGGTCGGGTCGGCGAATGCGGAGCGAGGCGGAACGGGCTCGGATCGCGGCGGAGAGCATGGCGCCCGGAGCGAAGGTCTCCGATGTGGCGCGTCGGCACGCAGTGACCCGCTGGCAAGTCTATGACTGGCGCAAGAAGCTGATGGCCGGCGCGCTGGCGCTGCCTGCGGAGACAGCTGACGAACCGATGTTCGCAGCGCTTGTCCTGGAACCGGAGCGGGGCGGGCCTGAAACCAGCCCGAAAGGGTGCGGCAGTGCGATCAAACCCGGCAGGATCGAGATGGTGGTCGACGGTGTGACCCTGCATGTGCCGCCGGATATCGACGACGCGCAATTAACCCGAATGATCCGCGCGATCCGGGCAGCATCGCAATGATCTCGCCGACTGGTGGGCTGCGCGTCTATGTGGCCACGCGCCCGACCGATTTCCGAAAGGGCATGGATGGTCTGGCGCTGTTGGTTCAGGAGACGATGGAGCTCGATCCGTTCAGCGGCGCGGCCTTTGTATTCCGCGCCAAGCGCGCGGACCGCATCAAGGTGCTGGTCTGGGACCAGACCGGAATCGTGCTGATCCACAAGCGCCTGGAAGGTGCGAAATTCGTCTGGCCCAAGGCGCAGGAGGGCGTGATCAAGATGTCGCCAGCGCAGTTCTCGGCATTGTTCGAAGGTCTCGACTGGCGGCTTGTTCGCCCCGAGCGTGTGCGGCGACCAGACTTGGCGGGGTAGGAGCTGCGGCGGAATGACTCGGGGATGATTTGTCGGTGGCAGGGCGCCGCCCCGTGTGCTTGATCGCAGTCATGACCGACACCGCTCTGGCCGAAGAAAACGCACTTCTGAAAGCCCGCCTCGCCGAGACCGAGGCGGCGCTTGTGGATGCGGTCGAGGCGCAGCGGCGACTGGAAAGCATCGTCAGCGAACTGCGGCGAGAGAAGTTCGGGCGGAGATCCGAGAAGCTCGATGCGGAGCAGTTCAATTTGCCGCTCGAAGATGTCGAACTGGCGCAGGGCGTGCTGGAGGCGGCGCAGGAGAAGGCGCGACGCGCCCTGAAGGGACAAGGCGCGGCCGAGAGCGGCAGGCCGAACCGCAATCGGGGTCACCTTCCAAACCATCTGCCCCGGATCGAACGGGTCATCGAACCCGAAAGCACCCTCTGCCCCTGCGGTTGCGGCAGGATGGCCAGGATCGGCGAGGACGTTTCCGAGCGGCTCGACGTGGTTCCGGCCCAACTCCGTGTGCTTGTCACCCGCCGGCCCAAATATGTGGTCCCGGCAGAAACCAGAGATCCTCTTTGTCGCAATTGCTTTGCCGTTTCATCAAAAAGTTCTTACAGGATTCCAGTAGGATGAAGCGTAATCCGACGTGGGTTTTTACGTTTCGATTTCAATTTTTAGCTCGCGTTTCAACAAGCGAGAGAACGGGGCAGAATATGGGGTTTAGAAACCGTGGAGCCGCGGGTTCATGACGCTGCGCGAAAACGAAGCGTCTGACGACGCTTGGGCCAAGGCAACGCGTATCGCGCGAGAGCTGGATCGCATTCTGGACGGGCAAGAGCCTGTGCGCACCGCAGTTTCTCGGGCCGCATCCGAATTGCGTCTCTCGACGCGCCAAGTCTACAACCACCTGCGCCGATATCGCACCGAACGTCGGGTGTCTTCACTGTTGCCAAAGACCGGTGGGGCGAGGCGCGCAAGGATCAGCCCGGCTGTTGAGGAGATCATTTCGGCGACGCTTCGGGAGATGTGGCTTCGGCCCGAGCAACCGGACCTTGCGCCGATCGTCGATGAAATCCGCGCCCGATGCGGCAGCGAAGGGCTTGATCCGCCCGCCTATGTCACCGTTTCCAAGCGTATCCCACGACTGTTCACGCCCGAGGAGATTGCACGACGGCGACATTCAGGAGGGAAAAGCCTGCGGCGTCTGAAACCCCGCCCGGGCTATATCCGGGCCAATCACGCACTCGATGTCGTTCAGATAGACCATACCCCGCCGACATCCAGTTTGTAGAAGTCATCGATGGTCAGGGCATCTATGTCGGACGCCCCTATCTCACTATCGCAGCCGATGTTGCAACACGCGCGATTATTAGCTTCTGCCTGACCCTTGAGCAGCCCTCACGCCTGTCGGTCGCCCTCTGTCTTGCGCAGGCGATGTGCCGCAAGGAGGACTGGCTCGCAGCGCGCGACATCAATCATTCCTGGCCGATGTTTGGTCGCCCGAAGAAGGTCGTCGTGGATTCCGCCATGGAATTCAGAAGCGCCAGTTTTATCCGGGGTTGTGCCGAGTACGGCATTGCAATTCAAAGCCGAAACAAGGGGACCGTCCATCGTGGCGGGGTTGTCGAGCGGCTTCTCGGCAAGGTGAATACGGTGCTGCGCTCCCTGCCTGGCAAGACCGGGCGTTCCATCGCGGATCGGGGTGAGTACCAGTCTGCAGACCGTGCGAGGCTCAATTTTGCAGACCTCGAACGCTGTATCGCGCTGGCGATTATCGATCACAATCTTAGCCAGAATGAACGCAAGCTGACGGTCCCGACCAAGGAATGGGAACGAAAATGCCGTCAGCCGGATGGCCCGGAAGACAACCCTTTCGACGTTCTGCTCAGCTTTCTCCCGAACAAGACACGCAGGATTTCACCTCAAGGTGTCAGCCTGTTTGCCAACGACTATTTCGATCCATGGATGGGCCCATTGGTCGCCCGCCGTGATCGATTGGATGCTCTCGATGTTCGTTTTGATCCTCGGGACATTAGCCACATCTACATCAAGGATCCCGATACAGGAGCTTGGCGCCCTGTGGGGCGGCGGGATGGATTGCTTGAGGCGGTCACCCTCTGGCAGCACAGAGCCGAGAGAAACCGAGCGCGCGAAACCGGCCGCCGCCGCATCGAGGAAAAGACCGCGATCCGCCGCGAAATCGCGGCGACCGTGGATGCCTCAGCAACGAAGAAGCAAAGGCTGAAGGAGATCGCACGGGCCAGGCATGCGGCTGATGCGCCGAAACCCTACCAGAGCCTGACTCCTGCCCAAACACCAATCAGGGAAACGCCTGACCCCGAACGCCCGCGCCGCGTCTTTCCGGTGGAGGACTGGTAAAATGACGGATCACCTCCTGGACTCTGCCGCATCACTTCTCGATGCCGGTGACGCGTGCCGCATCGCCCATATCCGGACGGCCCGTTGGATCAGCCATCCGGTTGCAAGTCGCGCCCATGACGCCATGCGTCTGCTGCTCGATCGGCCAGTAGCTTTGCGCCCCAGAGGGCTCTTGCTGACGGGCCCTTATCATAATGGCAAGACGATGATCGCCGAACGCTTCGCGATTGAACATTTGCGTCAGTCAGAACGTCAAAGGATCTGGGTGATCCAGACCCGAGAGGGTGCCGGGCTGTCTCACTTCTATGCCAGCATTCTTGCCGGGTTGCGCGCGCCTCAGGCGTCTGGTTGGCGGAGCCTGTCGCGCGCGGGCGAGCAGGTGGATCATTTGCTGGACAACTTGAAACCCCGCCTGCTCATCTTCGATGAGTTTCACAGCGCCCTTCGAGGGCGCCGACAAGACGTGAAAGCTATCTTTTCGTTCCTGCGCCGTATCGCACGTGTCCACGACATCTCGCCCGTATTGGTCGGCGAGGTTGCGGTCTATGACGCGGTACACGACACCGAGGAAATGGGATCGCGGTTCGATACGATCCCTGTTCCCAGATGGGCGTATGACGAGGATTTCGCGACGCTCCTCGATAGTCTTGAGACCAGCATGCCTCTCGCCCGAGGCTCGGACCTGTCGCGACCGTCACTGGCTGAGATCATCCATGAATTGTCAGAGGGCTTGATCGGAGAGGTCGTCGATATCGTGAGCAACGCGGCTATCACGGCGATAAGGAACGGCGAGGAACACATTTCTGAAGCGACCATCACCTCGCTTGGTTACACGCCCCTGTCGAAACGCCGAAATGCTCCTTTGCGCCGCGAAATGATGTGACCCAGTCTGCGTCCGAGATCACAGTCACACCTGCGCGCGACTACGGCAATGAGGTGGGGCAAGGCTGGCCCGGCGTTGTTGCACCGGCACCCGGAGAGCTTCTGTCGAGCTGCCTGCATCGGCTGGCCATGGCCAATGGAATTCCACCTCAATATTTTGGGCGGGTTCTGGATATCGTAGGAGGAGATTGGTCTGCGAAGCTTGACCGAGACCTTCCCGGGCGAACCCTCAGTTTGCTAGTCGAACGAACGGGGTTGCCTGCCGAGGACATCGATGGCCTGGCTTTGAACCGCGACCCACTGGCCGGGTTGCGTTTGCGGCAGATCATTGGATCTGGGAGCGCCCGCACATCGGCGTCATCGACCAATCGCCTACAATACTGCCCAGTGTGCCTGAAAGAAGATCACGAGTCCTACTTCCGGCGGGGCTGGACTTTGGTGACGCGTGTTTCCTGCTTTCGGCATGGATGCCGCTTGCGCGATCACTGCCCTACCTGCTGGGGCGGCATCGCGCCTGCTCGACAAAACCGGCTTCTGCCGCAACATTTCTGCGTCTGGTGTGATGCCGATCTGCGAAAACCCACCCTGCCCGCCGAGTATGATGTGCAGCGTCTCGAACGGCTCATCGACGATTTGCTTCGAATGCATGTTGCGGGACATGGACGGCATGAAAATCCATCCCTGTCCGACATGCTTGGGACGACTTGTTTCACGTTCAATGGCGAGCCGACGTCAATTTCGCGCTTGCCGCACCGGGTCCGCTACGCATTGTTCCGCCAGTTGGCCGATGGATTGACGCACCTCCAAAAACGTTCCAAGCATCCTGCAATTGATCTCTGGACCCGCATTGCACTGGCTGCGCCCAAGCATTCCGACTTGGTGGCATCATTGAGTGCAGAGATCACGTTACAGATCACACCGGGACCAAAGACGCGCTCCAGACATCCTGATTTGGCGGACTTACAACAGGTCATCGTTCGCCTTCATTCAAACCGCCGCACATCATTGGCAACGGCTATGCCTGCGAATTGATGACCCCTGCATCCTCCATCTGCTCCCGATCGGGCAGGTCCTGCAGCGACTCCAGATCGAACGCGACCAGGAACTGCTCCGTCGTCACATAGGTATAGGGTGCTCCACGCCGCGGCGACCGTGGGCCGGTTCCGATCAACCCGCGCGCGTGCAGTCGCCCGATCAGATCGCGGCTGATCTCCTTGCCGAAGATGTCCTTCAGCCCGTCCCGGGTGATCGGCTGGTGGTAGGCGATGGCAGCGAGCACCGCGACATCATATTCGTCCAGGTCCAGAAGCTGTTCGCCCACATCCGCAGCGGCCCTGATCGCTGGGGCGTAGGTGGGCCGCGTGCGCAACATCCAGCCGCCGGCCACCTGCGCCACTTCGAAGGATCGTCCTTCGAGATCGGCGACCAGGTCTTCGACCAACAGATCGACCGAAGCCCCCTGCCCCACCACGCGCGCGAGGTCCTCGCGCGGCACCGGCGATGCACTGGCGAAGAGAACGGCTTCAATCCGCCGCATCCATTCACGCCAGCGCAATTCGGTTGGCAGATCGTCCAATTCCCGATCGAAGTCAGTTTCGGCGTGATCCTTGGCCATCGCTCAGATCCCGTAGAGCCGGAAGGTGTCGCGGCCGGTCAACTCGCGTACCGCGACGAGATCGACCAACCGGTCACAGAGCCGTCGTGCGGACCGGTCCGGAAGTGGCAGAGCCGCAGGCGCGACGGCATCTTGGGTCAGGAACATCGAGACGGCGGCCTCCGCGCCTTTGGCGCGCAGCTTCGGAGCGACCGCTTTGAGATGCGCTGCCCGCCGCGCGAGGTCAGTTGAGAGACGCACGGCATCCACCGCCGATGAAACGAGCGCACGATGACAAGCCGAGCGTAGGTCTTCGCCTCGCTTGCGCATGTCGGCCTGTTTCAGGCCTGCGGCCAGAAGCGGCACGACATGATCCCAACCAAGCGCCTGAGCGAGGGTCGCGTCAGCAAGGACGAGCGCGGGCACCTCGGCACGGGGGGCATCGTTTAGTACCGCCTCCAGCACCATTGCCGCGCGACTGACCGGTGCCCCCTGCCCGGCATCGAGCCAATGCGCGATCTGATCACCCTGAAGTTCAGGCAGCGCCCGGACCAGAGCTTTCACGGTCACCGGCCTTTCCGTGGCACGACGCCACGCCAGACAGGTTTCGCCTGCCGGGCCGGGCAGGTCGCCGGGGCGCAGCAGATGGACCACGTCGCGCAGCTCCCTTGCCCGCTCCGGCCGACCCAAAAAAGCGACACAAGCCTCCGTTGCGCGCAGTGCCAGCCGATCCCGTAACAAGGCTTGGGGAACCGCCTCTCGCCCCAACACAAGATGCAGGTGGCTCAGTGCTGCGCCCGACAAAAACGCCACATCTTCAAGGGTTTCGGCGCGTGCCGAGGTGACCCAGGGCGGCATCCGGGGTAAGCTATCACGGTCGCTGTCGAAGGTTGAGCGGGCATATGTCATGCCACAACACTATCTCGCGGCGGCGCTTTTGACTACCATATAGTGTAGAAACCGCCCCTCTTTGTCGAACCTTTATATGTCCAATAAGTTTGCAATATCGTGCCCTTCGTGAGACATAAAACATCCGCTACGCGCGACAGGTGCAGCGACATAGACAGTGTTTGGACTACGCAGACAAGATTCCTTATCCTTAGCGCGTAGTTTTGCATTCATCATATTGATATTGTTAACTTTTACTTGACTGAGCGTAAGTTTCCCGCCCTCGGATGGTCTGGACCACTCCGACGCCATCATCAGCGCCTCATCGCTCGCCAAATCGGCGGTTTGGAAGGCGAGAAAATTGGCCTCTTCGGCCTGTTCGGTGTCGGAAACACCTTCTGAGGCCCCCTGCCCTTCCCCACTATCGAGTGACGCCAGATCGCTACGGCGAAGCACCTCCAACAACCGGCTGCTGCTTTTCAACTGACGCTCGGCTTCGGTCGCCATCTCGCCCTTCTTCAGGTGATCAAGGTGTTGCCCGGTGCCCTCGCCTTTCGCCTCACGCACTGCTTCGAGGATCCGGGCCTTTGGCACACCGTTTAGGTAGGTATCGACCGTCGGCTCCCATCCCGCCTCGTCCATGTCGAGGTCAGCCGCCTGGGCAAGCAAGTGGGCTTGCGCCATCCTCCGTGTCAGACCACTGGGAAGATGCCGGCACCGTAGGCCTTCACCTTCTCGTGGAGTGCGTTGATCCCAAAACTGAGGTAATGCGCGAGCAAGGACAGCCGGCCCCCTTGATCAAGGGAGGTCAGGTAGTCCCAGAGGGCGGCATCGTCGCCAAGCGATAGGTCGGCCTCCCACTCCGTGTGGCGTTCGTCCATCAGCTTGGCCGCCACGCTGTCCTTTAGATCGCGCGCGTGCGCGGACATATAGACGTGAGGCACCGAAGCCTCGAGGCAGTTGCCGCCGAACTGGACGTCCTGAAGGTGTCGTTGACGAGCTTCAGAAGCAGCAGTTTCAAGGCGCCGTCAGGCGAACACCCGACAGCTTCGCGCAGTGCTAGTGTCCGGTGCGCCGTCAACTCCATCCAGCCGCTCGGGCACCCTGCCCCGCCCCACATCTGTCGAATTCCTGACCTGAGTCCATAAGAGCTTCTACGACGAGATGCTTAACGAGTTTCGGATCATTGAACATCCAGACAGCGCACACGAGCCCATCGTTCCAGAACGCATGCGTCAGGATGACGATCGGGAAGTTACTGTTGGGCGCCACCTACCTTTTTCACCGTCGCGCGTCGCGGCATTCATGGATCACTTTGACAAACGGTTTCAGATTGCGGCGCGGTCCTTGAGCGGACGGATCATCGCGATTGCATCCGCCCATCACCGGCTGAACTACATCCACCCTTTCCCAGATGGCAACGGACGTTTCAGCAGGATGATGTCTCATGATATAGCCCTTACAGCTGGGATTGAAGGCCAACGGGCTCTGGTCCTTTTCGCGTGGACTGCCCCGCGGGCTGACCGATTTGGGCGAGAATAAACGAATGATGCATCTTGCCGACAGCCCCCGACGAGGAGACCGTGACGGGCGCGGCGAATTATCCGAGACGGCATTGAAGACGTTCAGCGAATGGCTCCTAAAGGTGACACTCGGCCAGATCAGCTTTTCGGCAAAACTCTTCGTTCTTGGCGAACTGGATCAGCGGTATCGTCGTCCTGTTGCAGAAACCATCGATGACAAGCGAGCGCCGGAACTGATCTCCGCCGTTCTTCGGTACGGCGCCCTCGATAGGGACGACGCGCAGATTGTGCTCAAGACGTCCGAGCGTACTGCTCGCAAAACGCCGAGCAAACTGACCGCTGCCGGATATCTGGCTTCCACCTCGCCCAAGACGTCCGTTTGGTTGGCGTTTCCGTTGGATTATCGAGAACGGCTCTTTCCAAACCTTTTTGGCGATGCTGACCTGGCGGTGGAGCGCTAGAATTACAACGAGAGAACACTATCGTATCCTGCAACGATTGGCGTCGGGAACCACTGTGTCCATTTGGTGCCCAATTTGTCCACCGCGGTGGACATCTTCTGTTCCGAGGCAAGCTAATGATTGCACATCTTCCCTTGAGCTGGTCTTGGCGCGACCGCCTTTGTAGCTCTCGGAAAGATGGCGCTTTCATAAGCGCGGTTTTCAGTCGGACGTCCACCGCGGTGGACGCTAGCCGACACACTCGTTGGTCTTGGACAAGCGTTTAATCAGAGCGGCCGGATCAAATTGGGGTTGACGTTGGCCCAGAGTGATACTGTGAAAGTAGGCTCCAAAATCTCTGATGCGTTGCCCTAGCTGTAGCATGATGAAAATCGCGCACGAAGCCTTCTGTGCTCCTATAGTTTTCTTTGCTTTCTCGAACGTTTCTGGGTGAATGCCCATCATCGGCGCAAGTGTTCGGGCATGGTTTTCAATGTCTAACCAACTTCTAAGTTTCTCTGTCGAGAAAGATGTCGCTTGATTGCAGACTGAAGTTAACAAGTCAGGAGTCAGGGCTTCAGTGCCTACGTTGCTTTCTAAATCTTTTTTTCCTTTTTCAGACTTAGATTGGTGCCGGACAGTTTGTCCGTCATTGGCGGGCAATTCCATCGTTTCTGGTGGGTCATCCGGGGTGGGCAAATTCTGGCATTCTGCGTCTGTGTCGGCGAGCAGTGCGCGGTATTCGGGGAGGCTCAGCTTCCTTCGTAGCGTTTTTCGTGCGTGGTTGATGAATGTGTTGCTGGGATCATGCTCTTCCAAATGGGCGAGCTTTGTAAGGATCTGTTTGCGGACAAATATCCGATCCCGCCGGTTATTCTCTATTTCTTGCGCGATGGTGATAAGCTCGCTCGCACGTTGGAGTAGGGGGGCGAGCGATAATCCATAACTGATGCACTCCCCGCCGGATGAACGAACGCGGTAGCGCTTTCGGTTCGAGCTGTCATTGCGCTTGATGAGTCCGAGTTCAACGAAGCGGTTGATGTGTCTGCGAAGTGTCCGTTCGTCGATCCCGCCAACGCGATGGCAAATGGAGTAATTTGATGCAAAAACCGTTTCGCCATGGCCAGGCTTCAGAAAGCTGAGCATTGCTTGAAGGGTCTGGATGTGACCAGGGCGAAGCCCGAAAACGCTGCGCGCGTCTCTCAGTGCTCGGAAGATGGTCCAGATATCGATTTCAGATGAGGGAGTTGAGCCGCGCGATGCATCGGCACCAGCAGCCTCGATTGATAGTTTTGTAAATGCCATGGTTTGATCACGATGACCGTTTGGCCCACAGCTTCCCTGTCTCTTCCCAAGATTTCATCTGGGAAAAGGCAATAAAAATCAGTTCACCGAATCGGTGACTCTTGACCGGTTTACTGGAGGTTGCTACATCATGAGTGCTAATCGAATGATGAGGGCTCTCCAGGGGAAACTTTGGGGGGCTCTTTTCTTTCTGGCCGTCGCTTTTCTCCTTTGCTCGGGTTCCTCCATGTGGCTTGGGTTAGGACCCAGAGCCGCTCTCATTCCGCCACGTATCGAAGAGTTGCAAAAGCGCAGCTTCCGCATGCTCCTCGAGCCACTGGCCGAATTCAGGGTTGTCCTTTTTGGCGATCTTGATGGCGATCGATTTCTGATCGACTGTCAGCGTTCCGACAGTGTCGCCGCTCTCATTCTTGACGACGGACGTCACGTCGCGATTGGCCGGTTTCTTGTCTGCTCGCGCCTTGTGCGAGCAAGCAGAATAGACCGCCTGAAATCTCTCGGGGCTTGGAGTGTCGTCGGGCAGGGCGGCAATCACCTCTTTGGCCGAATTCACCAAGTCTACCTTGTCCGATAGGGCCGCCAAATCACCCCACTGCCGTCTTCCGATGCCATGTGCCGGCCCGATAAGCTGAACAAGCCCATCAGGCAATTGATCGATAACGACTCGGTGGTTGGACACGCCTTGCCGGGTTAACCCCAAAGCATCCTGAATGACACTAGGTTTATATCCAATCTCCTGCATCTCTTTGATAAACATAGATTTTTCTATGAACGACGGATCGAGTCGAAGGTTGTTCTCCTGACCCTGTGCAATAAGCGAGGCGTCGTCGTCTAATGTGCGAACGATTGCCTTGACCGGTCCTCCGATCTTGCGGATCGCCGCCAGCCTACGGCGCCCGTAGACCACGCGATATCTGTCGGGTTGGCCCGATGGGCGAACCATGATCGGCACTTGTTGGCCATGCTTGCGAATGCTCTGGGCAAGCTCGTCTATGCTCGTATCTTCCAGCACCAACCGATCGCGAAGGCCATCCATGTCAATCTGATCGGGTTCTATGTCCCGGATCGAATTGGCCGTGATTTCGCGCAACGAGTCCCGTAATCCACCAACAGAGCCGGGCAGTTTTGCAGCTTTTTGCAAGGTAGGGGAGGGAGCCGCGCTCTCTTTTTCGTCCTTCGGAGGTTGGTTGAAAATGTTTCTGGCCATCAGCGACGCCCCCATGCCATTTGAATCGTCTGCTCCAGCTCATCGGCAACGCCGTTCACGCTGGTCAGAGCGCGATCAATCGTTTTGCGGATGAACTGGCCGGGATCAACTTCATAGACGGTTTGCTGGGTCATTCCGGCGTCAGAGATTGCGGTAGACTTTAGCATTGGCTCGGTCATGACCTGGCCGGCGAGAATTGATCTCAGGTAGCCAGCCATTTGGGTCTGTGGCCCGTCCGACGGCTCATATCTAGTGATCAAAAATTTCACGAAATCCCATGTCACACGTCGACCGATCGCTTCTTCCACTGCCTTGACCGTTTCTGACGCAAGTTTCAGGAATTGGCTCATGGAAGCGATGTCCAGCATGCCTGGTACGACCGTCACCAGGAGCCCCGTAGAAGCCGCCAATGCTGTGAGGGTCAGAAAGCCGAGTTGAGGGGGGCAGTCGATCAGTACAATGTCGTAATTTGCCTCTACCTCCTCGAGGGCCAAGGCGAGGCGCTCCGCAAAAATGGGCTGCATCCGACGGGCGAGCGCGTTTGCTGTCTCGGTTTCGTACTCCGAGAGCATCAAGCCCGCCGGAACCATGTCGAGCTTGTGAAAGTAGGTCTTCTGGATCACGTCAGCGAGCGGAACTTGGTCCTCATACCTCAGAGCATCATAGATTGTTCCGCCTTCGGCGAACTCGAGTTCAGGCCGAAAGCCGAAAAATGTGGTCAAACTTGCTTGCGGATCGAGATCCAAGACCAAAACACGGTAACCGCGCAAGGCATACCGCTGTGCAAGATGTATCGTCGCTGTTGTTTTTGAAGAACCACCTTTGAAGTTCACGACGGACAGCACCTGAAGCCGGTCGCCATCGCGTCGGCCTGGCCGATAAGATTCGGCGTTCTTTCCCGTGCGCTCCAAGATGTTGCGCAATTCGTCTACTTCTTGGGCTGTGTAGAACCGGTGCCCGCGATTATCAGTATGCACTTCCGGGAAGCTACCGTCCTTGTGCCGGTTGCGCAGGTTAGACGTGCTTACACGCAGGAGACCGGCAACTTCGGTCGAGCTGAAACGCCGCAGGGCTTTACGCTCTTCGGGTTCGAAGGCGATCTTCATCTGCCGATCCAGGGACTCGGCCAGATTGTCGGCAAACGTGCCGATGTCAGAAGAGCCTATGCCTTGCGCATATCCAACGTTACGATCATCCATATCCTGCCGCCCGCTCTTGGCCTCTGTAAAGGCTCTTGATCATTTTGACGGCGCACAACGTGAATGACGCAATTTGCCGTCAGAATGGGAATGCCACGATCCAGCGAGTCCGGCAAGAAGAATCTAGATGTAGTACAAAAGTTATCCACAGCACCAATTGCGATCAATCTGTTGGCGCTTATTTAAGTAATTGAAAGATTATAATATAATCTCGATCCAGTAGATCGTTTCTTGCGAAAGCAGGGCAAACTTACCTGCTGAGAAACCGGCTTGGTATCATTGGTCGATGGTTCCGCTGGATCAATGCGAACCGGATGATTCTTCAAAATATTGGACGACAACAGGTTCAGTTGCGATGGCTTGTAGGCACATTTTCTACGCAGTACCGGCACGGCGATGGGTTTGCTCTTGGAGCAAGATGGACGTACATTGAACGTCGTTTCTCCATACCTTGAGAGGACAAGATGCGGGTCGCCAAATTGGGGAATTATCTGGCTGTCCGTTTGCCCGCCGACCTTGTGCGTGAACTTGGCTTGAAGGATGGTGATGAGATTGACCTGTTAAAGGACGATGAGACTGTGCATGTTCGGCGTCAGCCTCGCGCGGATGAAATCTTCAAAGCACTGAAGCGGTTTCGGGGCAAACTGCCCAGTGAGACGCGTCTGTGCCGCGACGCTGTGCACGAGCGCTGAAATCGCCGAAACGAATGCCGTTTTTTTCTGATCGCGGATGATCCAAAGGCGGATCGAGCGAGGACATCCAAGGGCAGGGGCCCTGGACTTGAATGAGGCTGTAGTAATGCAGGGTTCAGCCGTGAGACCACCGCATCCTCTCTTCTGGAAAGTTATGACATGGCTGTTTTGCGAAGGAGCAAGCCGCTCGATGCTTTCCAGCAGCATTCTACACTGCCTTAAGCTTTTAGCCGGATGCCCTAGCAATTGGGCTATATCCAAGAGTGGCACAAAGTGGTTTGCTTTAAGCGTACTTTATGTGCCATTGACTTATATGCCAATGAAGCATAATTGGTAATCCGAGATGACACGACTGCAGACGGTGGTGGAACTGCCCGAATTCCAAAGGCGCGCCAAAGCAATCATGTCGGAACAAGAGCGCGAGGCTGCAATCAACTTCATTGCTGCTAATCCTAATGACGGAGTGTCACTCGGCGGCGGGCTTCGCAAGGTCCGCATCCCAAGAAGCGGGGGTGGCAAGAGCGGCGGCTTCAGGACGTTGTATGTATTTGGTGGGAACCATATGCCAATCTTTCTGATCACGGTCTTCGCCAAGAATGAGAAGGCCAACCTGTCCAAGTCTGAGCAAGCCGCGGCAGTTGAAATGAGCAAGACGCTTGTCGCTAAGTATGGAGACGGAACATGACTGCATATGAATCGGTGTCGAAGGGCCTGGAGGAGGCGTTGGCATTCGCCGATGGCGACGTGTCCGCCGCCAAGGTTCATGAGGTATCTGTTGGCAATGTCGATGTGGCCGAAGTTCGCCAACGAACTGGTCTCTCACAGACCGAATTCGCTCGAAGCATAGGAGTAGCAAAGGGCACGCTCTTGAACTGGGAACATGGGCGTCGACACCCGACGGGCCCTGCTCAAGTCCTGCTGGCCTTGATCGCAAAGAAGCCATCGGTGGTTCAGGACCTATTGCGAGGGGCTTGATCCGTGGCGCACGCGATCCCTTTGATACTCCTGTCGACGATACCCTGAATGAAGCCTGAGAACTTCTGAGCTCGGAAGCACGGTGAGTGATGTATCATCGGTTAGGAGATAGCGGTAATCCTACATCTACTCCAACATTCCTAGCTTTTCTGCACGTTCAACCAACATCTTCACCGAAGGCGGCTGCCAGCTGGTGCGGCCACGCGGGGTGTGCTCACGCATGGATTCCAGCCTTTCACAAATCGCCTGTAGCGTGATTTCTGGGTCCGCGCCTTTGATGGCAGCCACGATAGCCGGCAGGCGGTCGTCGGTTTCGCGGCGTCCGGCGGGGCCAAGCACTTCATCGGGCAGAAACCCGTCGCGCGTATATGCCTTCACGGCGCGGAGCAGTCGGCTTTGGGTCCAATGACGATCTGGGGGCAGGGGGCCCATTGATGATCCGCAGCACGTCTTCCCAGGCCATATACAGGCGCAGGCGGCGCACATGGGGCACCCTATCTTGCGCGGTCTCGTTCAGGCGCTCCATGTAGCCGTCCTGTCGCGCCAGCCGCACCTTGCGCAGCGCGGCGGGGTCTTTGGTGCGAAGCCCAAGATTGCATCCAACGCGCCCTTTGGCGTGCGCAGAGGCGAGCCCGGCCTTTGTGCGTTCGCGGATCAGAGCGCGTTCGAACTCGGCCGCAGCGCCCAGAACCTGCAGCGTAAACTTACCCTGTGGTGAGGACGTGTCGATTGGGTCTTGGAGCGAGCGGAAGAAGGCGCTTTTGGCCTCCAGTCGCTCAATCACCTTGAGAAGATGCGACAAGGACCGCGCAAGCCGGTCGATCCGCACGACGACCAGTGTGTCGCCGCTCTGGACCCGCTCAATTACACGAGCAAGCACAGGACGCGCGCGATTGCCGCCAGAGGCGTGTTCTTCGAATATCTCGACGCATCCCGCGGTTTGCAGTGCCTCAGACTGGGGTAGGGGGATCTGATCTTCTGTCGATACGCGCGCAAAACCTATCAGGGGCATGAAATCGGGCCGTTTACAATTCAGGGTATCGCCAATAAACGACCATTTGACCACGGCGACGCAAGTCACCCTGCTGGCATTGACGGAATTCGGCCATTGGCATATATTGCCAATGATGGAGGCCCGCTACATGGTGACACGAAACGTCGTTCTGACCGAAACCCAAGACCAGCTGGTCCAGGCTTTGGTGGCATCGGGACGCTATCAAAACGTGAGTGAAGCAATGCGAGCAGGGCTACGGTTGCTCGAACAGGAAGAGGCTCAGTTCGCAGAAATCCGTCAAGGACTGCTCGAGGGATTGGCGCAGGCCAAGGCGGGCCAGTTCGCCGAAGGTAGCGGAGATGATGCGATCCGGCGCGCCTTTCGACAAGCACGCGCGGCTCCATGAGCCGATCCTTTCGGCTGACACGCCGCGCGGAGGCCAGCTTGGTCGAGATTGCTAAGTGGACGATAGCGAAGTTTGGGCACAAGCAGGCCGAACTTTATGAAACAGAATTGCTCAATCGTTGTAAGGAGATCCTGAACGGTCAGGCGCACAGCCGGAACTGTTCAGTTTTGGTCGATAATGCTGAGGATTTACGGTTTGCGAGGGCAGGGGAGCATTTTATGGTGTTCTTAGATCGGTCGAACGAAGTGGTCGTCGTCGATATCCTGCATTCGCGCAGCAATCTTCCACGCCAAGTTGCATCATTGACGGCACTTCGGCATGATTCATCATAGCCCTGCGGCTTTGGTCAGGTTCACGCGGAACCGATCTCGTCGGCGTTGGTAGCGGCGGGTCATTTCGGCCGAGGCGTGGCCAAGCTGTTTCTGGACATAGCGCTCGTCGACCTCGGCCGAACTCGCGAGACCGGCGCGCAGGGAATGGCCGGAGAAGAGGGCCGAGCGGTCTTTTTCTGGAAGGTCGGATCGGATGCCGGCATCGAGGACGCATCGCTTGATCAGCCGCGCGACATGCTTGTCGTTGAGCCGCGTTTCCAATGCGCGCTTGCCATCGCGTGAGGTGCCAACGAAGACCGGCCCGAAATCGATCCTGGCGAAGTGCAGCCATTGCTCGAGGGCGTGGACCGGGCAGCTCTGTTCCTTGGAGCCGCGGCCGATCTCTACCTCGCGCCAACCGGTCTTTGCATTGAGGGTCAGGAGGGCGCCTTTCTCCAGGATCTCGACCCATCCGCCACTGTCTGGCGTGTCGTCCTTACCCGCATCGAGGCTCACGATTTCCGAGCGACGAAGGCCGCCAGCGTAGCCCAGGAGCAGGATCGCGCGATCCCGCAGCCCGCGCAGATCGAAGGGCAAGGCGGCGACCATCGCGAGAATGTCTTCGGCGAGAATTGCGGCCTTCTGTACCGGCGGGCGCGCCTGTTTCCGCTTGATCCCCGCGAGGACAGTCGCGATGTGGCGGTTCTTGCGATCGAGAGTGAATCCCCTTTGTGCGTAGTTCCAGGCGAGACCCGAGAGGCGGCGGTCAATCGTGCTGACCGCGAGGGCAGGGGGGGGCCCGACCCGGCCGCCAGGTCCGCGAGATAGAGTCCGATCATCTCCGGGGACGGGGGCAGTGGCTCCGCGCCTTTCATGCGGCACCAGCGTGCGAAGTGGTCCCAGTCCTTGGCGTAGGCCTTGAGCGTGTTCTCGGACGCCGCAGCCCGGGCGTAATCGCGCGCGGTGTCGACCAGGCGATCCAGCGTGCCCGACCCGGCGACATGGGCGGGCAGGGCGATGCTATTGCCTGCCTCTTGTTCTCTCTCGTCGCCGCGCACATCATCGCGCGCACCGGAGGGCGCTGACGTCGATTTGTCGGTCTCTGAGTCCATCGCTTTCCCTGAAAATCCGCTGATTTTGAGGCTGTGCCGCAGCGTATCTCTTCATGTCCGATAAGGCAAACTTATTGGACATAGCGGAGGCCGGCAAGGTGGGGCGGTTTGCACATCATATTGTAGACGAAAGCGCCGCAAGGGACTAGTGTTGTGGCATGACATATCAGTCCGCCACCATCTCTGAGGACCTGAGCACCCTACCTCGACTGCCCTCTTGGGTCACCTCTGCGCGGGTCGAAACCCTTGAAGATGTGGCCTTTTTGTCGGGGGCGGCTCTCAGCCACCTGCATCTTGTGTTGAGCCGCGATGATTTTCCCCAGACCTTGCTTCGCGAGCGTTTGGCGCTGCGTGCGGCGGAGGCCTGTGTAACCCATCAAGCTCGAGCAGAACGGGCCAGTGAGCTGCGCGACGCGGTAGCATTTTTGCAGCCCGGCGACAGTCCGGGTCCCGCGGGTGAAGTCTATCTGCTCTGGCGCCGGGCGGTCGAACGGCCCGTATCTGTCAAGGCGCTGCATCGGGCATTGTCCGAGGTTGAGGCGGAGCAAATTGCGATTTGGTTGGACGTCGGGCAGGGAGCGCCGATTGCGCGAGCGGCGAGCGTGCTGGGGGCGGTCCTAGAGGATCGACCGCGAGACCACGCCACTGCGCTCGTTTTGGCGGACGCGGCTTTGGGGCAGGCGTTTGGCTGGGCCCACGCCCTCCCGCTCGTCGCGCTTGGCTTCAAGCGAGGGGACTTGCGGAAGACTGGTGATGAGATGCGCTTGGCATGCCACCGTGCGGTTGTCGCCGCGGCTGTCGAAGCGACGCGCGAAGCTGCCGACCTGGCACGGCGGGTGGCCCGGCTGAGAGACCTCGCGCCCAAGCTGCGTGCCAAAGGAGCGGAGGGAGCGGTCACGTTGTTTCTAAACCAAGACGCCGTGGCACCGGCGGCGCTGACGTCCCTCCGCTCGGACAGGGCGGCGCGCCGGTTTTGCGACAGGCTGGTCGAACTGGGTGCCGTGCGCGAGTTGACCGGGCGCGACACGTTTCGGCTCTATGGGGTGTGACGATGGCAAAGGATCACCTCGACAGCGATCTTGATCGAGAGTTGCAGGACCTGCCCGCCGATCTACGCTGGCGGGAATGGATGCGCCGGATCGAGGCGGTGCTCTTTGCGTCCGCTTCGCCGGTGCCGCGTGAGGATCTGGCCCGGGTGGTCGGGCAGGGGTTTCGATCGATCTCATCATCGACGATCTGGCTGCCGATCTTGACGGACGGTCGTTCGAACTCGCGAAGGTCGCCGGCGGATGGCTGTTGCGGACGCGGTCGGCCTATGCGCCAGCGATCCGTGCGGCCGCCGATGTGGGCGAGCAGGATCCCGATCTGCGCGAGTACGACGTCGCCGTGCTGGCGGCCATCGCCTATCACCAGCCGATCACCCGCGACGGACTCAAGGACATTTTCGGCAAGGAGATCAGCCGGGACTTGCTCGGGCGGCTGCATGCACGCGGTCTCATCGGCACGGGACCACGATCCCCACGACGCGGCGCGCCCTACACCTACGTGACGACAGAGCGGTTCCTGGTCGCCTTCGATCTGGGGACGCTCCAGGACCTTCCTGACCGAGAGCAGCTTGCGGATGCCGGATTGGCGGAAGGATGATGCCTGTGCGTCGTGCCATCCGCCCTATCGCTCAAATCTGCGCCATTCATGAGTTATAGAATGGCATCCTATAACTCACGACAAACTCAGGGCAGAGGATTGGCGGACCGGTGGTCAAAGCCGAGTCGTCTTCCAATCGACAGGTCCGTCGCAATCAGGGCGTGTTGATTTCGGCTTCCAGCGCCGAGATTGCGCTCATCACATCATCAAAGCTCGGCGCGTCGCCTATGATCATCTCGCGCATCCCGGCGTAATCCCGGCGGAGGGCTGCCTCGAGCGTCTCGTTTGGAAGCAGGCGCAGTGAGCCTGGCTTCGCGTCTTCGTATCTTGCCCACGCCGCCTTGAAGAACACCGACTTGTGGTGGCCGACCTCGTCGAGGAGGCCGATGTCGGCCAGCGCACGCGTCTTGGCATCATGCCCGATCAGCTGGGACATGTCGTAGTAGTGACGGGACATTCGGTCGGCGAGTGGTTTCTTTACATCCTGATGGAAGAGCATATGGAGGATCGTCGCTTTCTCCCAGAACGTTCGTTCGATCCCGAGCGTTCGGACATCGACAGCATTCAACCCAGGCAGATCAGGAAAGGCTTGTTGGACGTAAGTCACAATTGGCCGTAGTTCAGCCGGGAGCTGTGCCCCACGTGCGCCGAATTCGAACCGAATGACCGGCTGGATGTAGCTGTCACCGTCGGCACGTAGCGAGGGATAGGCGAACAGCACGGTTTGTGGGTCGCCCTCATCAATCGCGAGGGAGAATGGCTGTTCGAGGATTGCGGAGAAAACCGAATTTATCTCTTCAAGCAGGGGCCCGGCGACTGTGGCCTCGGCGGCATCCTGAAGGTCTTGCAGCAGAGATTTGCGTTTGCCGCTAGAGAGGTCAGGGTTCTCTGGATCGCGATCTCCCTCAAACCCGAGTTGGGTGCGGTCGAGCGAGAGATCCACGTCCTCGGAAAACCGGTGGATCACGTCGTAGGCTTTCGAGAGCGACGTGCCTCCTTTGAAGATCAGGTGATCGCCAAAGGAGGGCAGGGCGAAGAGATGCTGGAGCGACCAGCACACCCAAAAGTCCTTCTCGACAATGGCCTTGGCAAACCCGAGTTCCGATGCGGCTTGTCCAAAGGCTTCGTCACGATGCTCATGTGTGTCGTTCGCGAAAGCATCCATGCTCAGGCGTGTGCCACAATCTGCTGGACGACCGGATGCATCCAGGCCGGGGCATGTCGGCTTTGCTTTGCGAGCTGTGCTCGATCCTTGTCGTCCAGCGCCCGGGCGATCTTGCCGATCACTTGATCGTCCACGCGATCCTTGCCGACATAGCGGAGCGCCTGGAAAACAGTGCCTGTCTTCGACCCAGCCCCGACCAGTGTCTTCGGAGAGGCATTGCGGAACTGGATCACCTGCCGCCCGACCGTCTTCGTTCGGGTGGGCCCGTCGGTCATGTAGATCGGATTGGACGGGACCTGGGTGGACAGACCTAACTGGTTCGCCGCCATGGCAGGGGAGGGTTGCAGAACCTGGTTGTCCTTCCGGGCAACAGCGCACGCAATATCATCGGCGGAGGGTGCCAAGAGCCCGAAACGAGGGCTTTGCTTCGGATAGTCGTAGAGCCCACGTGTCAGCCGCCGGATTACACCTTGATCGGCCAGGCGCGATAACGCCTGATCCACGCTTGCGCGCGATCCGATATCGAGGAAGTCCGACGGCGCGAAGATGGCGCCTCGGCCCTTCCCTAGGATGCGTTGCTTGATTTTCGACGTGATCATGGGTCAACTCCATGTCAGAAAATATAGCATGTTTTTCTGAACGTCAAGTGGAGTGGTTTCGGTGAAAATTCGGCACAACGGGCGGAGAGTTGACCTTCGCTGCGGACGGTATGAATGTCGGCTGTCAGGACATAATCCTGCCATGCGTAACAAGTGCTCGATTTGCGCTAAAGCTGCGAAGCAGCTCCGGTATGAGGGCAGCAAGCGTCTGTTCATCGCAAATGCAAAAATATCGAGAAACTCTGGGAGAATTTCAAGGCAAAACAAATGGCGAGCGAGACACGCCACCATACCGAAATCCCTGAACGCCAGCGCAATGATGGAAACTTAATGTTTGTCCACGTCCCGCCAGTCACGGGATTGCGGCGGCGGCAGATTCAACGTTCATGAGGGGCGTCGTGTTTTGACGGACGCCCCCCGTTTGATTGCTGGCGCGACTTGGCACTGTCCTTCAGGACGCCGAGTTCGCCACGGGCTGGGATCTGACCACCCCTTCGTTCAGAACAGATACCGCGGCGCCCGCAACCAAGGCCCAGAAGGGCGCGCTGATGCTTAGGAACGACACGTTCGACATCGCCACTATCAGGGCGACGAAGGCTCCGATCTGGTGGCCCGCTTTCCGGTCGAAGGCGGACTGGAATGCGCTCAGTAGAACAGTGATCATCGCCAGGCCCGCCACCGCGCCGATCAGGGGCCCTGGCAGCGCCATGATGAGCGGCACCGCAACCCCGGCGAATATCCCAAAGACGGCGAAGAGCACGCCGTTAAGCACCGTGGCCGCATAGCGCCTTTCAGGATTCTCACCTGCCTGATCGGAGGAACAGATCGCGGTCATGGGCCCCGCGATATTGGCGTTATGCCCGCCGATGAACCCGGCCAGCATGCCGCCGATGCCCGAGATCACGGTCATAGCGTTGATCGGAGGACGGTAGCCCTCGGCGTAGAGTACCCCGATGGCCTGCGCGTTCTCGGCCCCAATCACGAGCACGGCCAGCGGCACGGCGATGGCCAGGAACGCGTCGACCGTAAAGACGGGTGCGGTGAATTCCGGTGCGACAAAGCTGATTGCCGCCTCGCCCCCCTGGAAGCCTCCGGTTAGGGCTACGGCCACGAGGCCGACGACCAGCGCCGTCAGCACCGGCGGGACGGCCCGCAGGAACCGCATCGACAGGAAGAAGGCGATGGTCGCCGCACCGACCACGATGGGCAGTTTCTCGATTGAGGTAACCGCGCCGATACCGAAACGGATGAGCGCCCCCGCGATCATCGCCATCACGATGGGCATCGGAAGCCAGCGCATCACCTTGCCGATTAGCCCGGTGATCCCCAGCACGAAGACCATCGCGCCCGCCATCAGGAATGCCCCGACCGCCTGTTCGAACGGGAATGTCCCAAGCGCACCTGCGACCAGCGCGGCCCCGGGGATTGAGTAAGCCCCCGTCACAGGCAGCTTGTAGTAAAGCGCCATGAATAGGCTGATCAGCCCGCCGAGCCCGTAGATCGCCAGAAGCCAGGCCACGGTCTGACCTTCGGTCAGACCGCCATTATTGGCGGCACCGATCACGATCAGAGCAGGCCCTGAGCATCCGAAGATGGCCGCGACCAGTCCCGCGCTCGCCGTTTTGATTCCCAGCGCGTCGCGCAGGCCCGAAAGGCCTGCGCCGAAGCCCGGTCCTTTCTCAATCCAGTTTGTCTTTTCCGTCCGTTCCATTTAGGTTTCCCTCCCTTGATTTTGGTTGCGTAGCCGTCTCAGCGGCCGGTAAATTCGGGCTTGCGCTTGGCGTGAAAAGCCTCGACGCCCTCGCGGAAATCTTCCGATTGACGCAAGCGGCTGTAGTTCAGCCCTTCCATCTCGATCGCGGTGCTGAGAAGCGCGTCGTCGGTATCGTTCAGCAGCTTCTTTGCGGTGCGTTGCGCAATCGGTGAAAATTCACGGAGTTCGTTCACGAGGTCGGTCACCGCCTGTTCGAGATCGCCATCTGGCACGCATTCGGTAGCGATGCCCCAGTCAAGCGCCTGCTGGCCCTTGATGCGCTTTGAACGCATGACGATGTCTTTCGTCCGTGTCACTCCGACGATCTTCTGCAGCCGGGCGGAACCACCCGATCCCGGGATTTGGCCAAGTTTCTGCTCGGGCAGCGCATAGCGGCAGGTCTCGGACACAATGCGGAAATCGCAGGCCAATGATAGCTCGAACCCCACGCCGAAAGCGTAGCCGCGATTGGCCGCGATCACCGGCTTAGAGCAGCGTGCAGGGGCCGCGACGTTCCAGGCGAGGTGCGAGACATGCTCGGGACTGGCCTCGAGGAAGCCTTTGATATTGCCGCCCGAGGAAAAATGCTCGCCCTCGGCGGAGACGACGATGATGCGCACGCGGTCATCTTCATCAAGTGCCTCGAAGACAAGGCGCAGCTGATCGCGGGCACCCATCGAGATCACGTTGTAGGGCGGCCGCGCGAGGACGATGTCCGCGCGTTCGCTGGCTTCATCGAGCTGAACGCGAAAACCGTCGAGCTTGGAGAGGCGCGGATCGGTGAAGGTCATCGTCTCGGTCATCGGAGTTTCTTTCATCTGGATGTCTTTCTCTGGAGTTACGCAGTTGTGGTTTCGGCTGGTTCGACCTCGTATTCGCCTGCAACCAGCAGGCGGCGGAGGAGCTTGCCGACAGGGGATTTCGGGATTTCGCGCACGAAGACGTAGCGGCGCGGGCGGCGGAAATTAGACAAGTCGGAGTCGCGGCAATGGGCGTCGAGTTCGTCTTCGGTGACCTTTTCGCCGCGCTTGACGAAGGCGGTAACGACCTTGCCCCAGCGTGCATCCGGCAGGCCGACCACGGCGACCTCGGCCACGGCGGGGTGCAGCGACAGGCAGCTTTCGACCTCGACGGGTGATACGTTCTCGCCTCCGGTGATGATCATATCATCGGCCCGGCCGGTGACGAACAGATCGCCATCTTCGTCGAAGTGCCCGCAATCGCCGGTGAAGTACCAGCCGTCGCGAATAGCCTTCTTGTCCGCTTCGGGGCGGTTCCAGTAGCCCTCGAAAGCTTCATCTCCCTGCATGGAGGCGACGATTTCGCCTTCTTGTCCGGGTGCACAGGTCTGGCTGACATCGGTCGTGCCCAGCGGAACCACGCGCAGTCTCTGGTTGATCGCAGCGCGGCCCGCTGATCCGGGTTTGGCGGCAGCGTCCTGGCAGATGGAAAAGGTGTAGATCTCGGAAGAGCCGTAATGATTCACGAAAAGCTCGGGCTGGAAAGCCTCTGCCAGTTTCCGCAAAAGACCGTCTGTCATGGACGCCCCGGCAAAACCGAGCTTGCGCACGCTGGCCACCCGGTGCGGTGTGAAGCTCGCGTGATGTACGATGTCATGATAAAGCGTCGGCACCAGATAGAGATTGTCGACATCATGTCTTTCGATCGCATCGAGCGCGTCTGGTACATTGAAGCGCGGCAGGCACACGAAGGCACCGCCGATCACGCTGGCCGACAGGAGCGAACGGATCCCCATCGTGTGATAGAGTGGCATCACGCCCAGCGTGCGCTCGCCATGCCCGTACATGTTCTGCGCCACATGGGCGATGGCCGCGGCCCGTTCGGCCCGGTGGCGGCGCGGCACGCCTTTGGGCTTCGAGGTCGTGCCGGATGTGTAAAGCATGACGGACATATCGTCGGCCCCGGCTTGCGGCGCCGCATCGGCGGCACGGCCTGCCAGCATTGCGGCAAGGCCCTGATCGCCATCCAACGGCAGTACGTTGAGGTCCGCCGCAAGGGCCGATCCGGCCACGGCCTCGGACGCGGCATCGTCATGCACCAGAACGCGGGCCTCACTGTCGCGCAGCGCATGGTCCAGTTCATCGGCGGTGACGCGCCAATTCACGGGCGTGATGACGATCCCGGCAATCTGGCAGGCCCAATGCAGCGAGGCATTCTCCCACCGGTTCTGCATCGCCGTGACCAGCATGTCGCCCTTGCGAAGTCCGATCTGGCCAAGCGCATCCACAAGCGCGCTGATCCGGCAATACCAGTCGGAATAGGTGATCGTCCGGTCGACTTCGGCAATTGCCATCGCGCCGGGATCGCGTTCGACGGACGCGATAAAGCTGGTTCCGAGGTCAAGCATCGATTGGTCCTCCCTTGATGCGGTTACGGGCGGCCAGCGCCGCCTGAACGATGGGCGCATAGCCGGTGCAGCGGCACAGGTGGCCCGAGAGCGCCTCGCGGATCGCGTCTTCCTCCGCGTCCGGTTGACGCGAAAACAGCGCGTCGAGGGTCATCAGAATGCCGGCCGTGCAGAAGCCGCATTGCAGCGCGAAATGTTCGCGGAAGGCCTCTTGCAGCGAGGTCAGCGCATCGCTCTTGCCCAGACCCTCGACCGTGCGGATCTCGCAGCCCTCGGCCTGTTGGGCGAGCATCAGGCACGCGCGGGCAGGCTCGCCGTCCACCTGCACCGTGCAGGCACCGCAGACGCCGTGTTCGCAACCAACATGGGTGCCCGTCGCGCCGATCTCGTGGCGCAGCACGTCGCTCAGAAGTTTGCGCGGGGAGACGCGGAGCGATACGGGCCGCCCGTTCAGGGTGAAGCGCAGCGCGTGCGTCTCGTCTTGGGTCAGTCGCGGCATGACGAAGCCTCCTTCAAGGTTGCGCGGCCGAGCTTGCGGACCAGGTCGCGGCGATAGCGCGCGGTGGCATGCAGGTCGTCGCGGGCCTGAAGGTGCCACGCGAACTCGTTCAGCCGGTCGTCGAGATCGGCTGTGTCTGCCGGCAGCTCGAGTGTGCATGGCGTGTCGGCGACGCCGCCCACGGTCAGCGCGGCGGTGTCGTCAGGTCGGGCCACCGCAGCGCAGGCGACGATGGCAAAATCACCATGGCGGCGGGCGACCTCGCGGAAGGAGTAGCCGGTGCCCGTCTGCCTGGTCGGGAAGGTGACCGAGGCGATCATCTCTCCGGGGGCGAGGTCTGTGGACATCATGCCCTGAAAGAAATTCTGCGCCGCGACCGTCCGCGTCTTGCGGCGGCGGCGCAGGGTCACGCTGCCGCCGAGCGCGATCAGGCACAGCGGCAACTCGGCGCTGGGATCGGCATGGGCGACGGAGCCGCAGACCGTGCCGCGATTGCGCAGCTGCATGTGCCCCACCCAGGGAAGCGCGGCATGCACCAGCGGCAGGCGGTCTGCAAGATCGGGCCAGCGTTCCAGCGTGCTCTGGCGCACGGCGGCCCCAAGGGTGACACGGTCGCTCTTGGTCTCGATCCGCGACAGCTCGGGGATGCGGGTGATGTCGACAAGCGTTGCGGGACGCGCGAGGCGCATGTTCAGCATGGGCACCAACGACTGGCCGCCGGCGATGACGCGGGCCTCTGTGCCGCCCTGATGCAGCGCTTCCAGAGCCTCACTCATCTCCGTCGCCGCGACAAGATCGAACGGGGCGGGTTTCATGACCTGCCTCCTTTGGTGACTCGATTGAGAAGACTTCTCAGGCGGGCCATGGGGCCGCTCTGCGCGCCGCCGCCGCAATGGCGGGCCAGGGCGCGGAAAAACTCGCCGATCACGACCTTCGCCGCGCCGTCCAGAAGCCGTCCGCCGACCGAGGCGACCTTGCCGCCGATCTCGGCCTCGTAGCGATAGGCGATCTCGGTGCCGCCTTCGGTGTCGGTCAGCGTGATGCGGCCTTGCCCGCCGCCCGTACCCAGTGCGCCCACGACTTGCCCTGAAAGGGTGACCGCATTGGGCGGGTCGAGGTCTGACAGGTCGATACGAGCCTTGTAGCGCCCGCGCACGGGTCCGACGCCAAGCGTCACATCCGCCTCGAAGCGCGTCTTGCCGACCTTCTGGACGCCATGCGAGCCGGGGATGATCGCGTCGAGCGTCGCTGGGTCGAGCAACATCTGCCAGACATCCTCGCGGCTGGCCTGCACCACGGCGCGGCCTTCGCCGGTGAGCTTGCGGCCGCCTGCCGTGGCCTCGGCTTTCGTCTCGGGCACAGGCTCTTTCGGCGCGGGCTCCGCGCCGAAGATCAGAGGCGCAAGCTTGGATGCCGTCGCAGGCAACACGATGTCGGGCGCGCCTTCCTCGGAGGCCAGTGCGTCGGCCACCGCATTGGCGATGCAGACTGGCGTCGACATGCAGTTGCCCTCGCCCACACCCTTGGCCCCAAGCGGCGTGAACGGCGACGGTGTTTCGTGATGCAGGATGATCGGCTCGGGCACCTCCATCACCGTGGGCAACAGGTAATCGGCGAGCGTGCCCGACTGGAACGAACCGTCGGCACCGTATGAATATTCCTCGAGGAACGCGGCGCCGACCGCCTGGGCAAAGCCGCCCCGCACCTGGCCATCGACCATGGCCGGGTGCAGGATCCGTCCGCAATCGTGCATGGTCACGTAGCGGTCGATCCTTGGCTCGGCTGTTTCGGGGTCGATTTCTATTCCACAGAAATCGAAGATGAACCCGTGACAGAGCGAGGAATTCACCCCATCCTGCGGCGTCGGTGCCTCCAACTGCGGCGGGGTCCAGTAGACGGTCTCGCGCATGGTCTGGTCCAAGCCATCGGGCAGCGTGCCCGGCGCCCAATGCGCCGTGGCGGCAACCCGTGCGAAGGACACGTTGTTGTCGGGATTGCCTGCGGCACCGATGCGGCCCGCCTCGAAGGTCACGTCGCCCGGCGGGATATTCAGCTGCGAGGCCGCGACCTTTGCCAGCTTGTTGCGCAATCGATCCGCCGCGATTTCGGTCGCACCAGCGACGGCGGGGGCAAAGCGCGACGCGTAATTTCCCGACGCGATAGACCAGCTATCGCGCATCGTGTCCACATCGGCCAGAACGCGCACCGCGTCTATCGGCAGGCCGAACTTGTCAGCCACGACCTGAGCCAATACTGTCCGGTGGCCCTGGCCCTGGGGGACCGAGGCGACCTTGACCGTCACCGAGCCGAGCGGGTCGATGGAGATGGTCGCCGTGGCCTGCGCACCGTTCTTCGGCCCGGCCTTGGCGCGCTCTTCGGGTGTCAGGACGGTGGTGATGTAGCCCATGTTCGACACCGAGGGCTCCACCACGCAGGCAAAGCCTATGCCATAGCGCCGGCCTTCGGCGCGGGCCTTGTCGCGGCGGGCGTAAAGCTCGTCCAGCCCGCCTTCCGCGACGGCGCGGTCCAGCGCCGTGGCGTAGTCGCCCGAATCGTAAAGGGCACCGCTGGCCGTGCGGTAGGGAAAGGCTTTGGCGGGGATGAGATTGCGGCGGATGACCGCAAGCGGGTCCAGCCCGAGCTGCCGCGCAATGGTCTCCATCAACCGCTCCAGCGCGAAATAAATCTGCGGTCCGCCGAAGCCGCGATTCAGCCCCGTCGGCGTCTTGTTGGTCAGCACGATGCGGTTGCGGATCGCCAGGTTCGGGATGTCGTAGGCACCGGTCATGTTGCCGTGCATCCGGTAGAGCGTGGCAGGCTCTGGCGCGCGCAGATGAGCGCCGCAATCCTCGACCTGGTCCCAGTCGAGCGCGGTGATCCGTCCATCCGCCGCCACCGCCGCCTCTATCCGTGTCTGACGATTGGTGGCCGAGACGCTGGCCGACAGATGCTCCAGGCGGTCCTCGATCCACTTGACCGGTGCGCCCGCAATTCGCGCAGCGATAGCCGCAAGGATCATGTAAGGAAAAACACCCTGCTTGATCCCGAAGGAGCCGCCTGAATCGGGCGGCGTACGCAGCCGCAGCCGGTTGCCCGGCACGTTCAGCGATCGGGCAACCACCGCATGGATCGAGAAGGGTCCCTGGAAATTCGCGGTGACGTCATAGGCATCCTCGCCGGCCTCGTAGCTGGCGATGACGCCGTAAGTCTCGATGGGCGTGCAGGCACTGCGCGGATAGGTGACGTCGATGCCGATCCGGTGCGGAGCGGCGTCGAAGGCCGCCTCGGGATCGCCGTAGCGGAAGCTGCGCTCGTTGATGAGATTGCCGCCGAGGCTGGGATGCAGCACCGGTGCGTCCGCGGCCAGCGCTGCCTCGGGCTCCAAGACGGCATCAAGCGGATCGTAGTCGACCTCGACAAGATCCGCGGCATCCTCGGCAAGGTAGCGGTCGGTCGCGACGATCATCGCCACCGGCTCGCCGACATACCGCACGCGGTCCACCGCCATGGGCCAGCATTCGACATCGGCTTTCACGCCGACGGTCATCGACCGGGTGCGCGCCGCAACATCTTCTCCGGTGATCACGGCAACGACGCCCGCCGCCTGCGCGGCCTTGACAGTTTCGACTGACCGGATCGCCGCATGGCCGTGGGGCGAGCGGACAAAGGTCAGCGCCAAGGTGCCCGTGGCAACCGGCAGGTCGTCGATATAGCAGCCGCGACCGGACAGCAGCGCCGGGTCCTCGACGCGCAGCGCGGACCGGCCAAGCAGCTTCTCTGAAACTGTATCGTTCATGTCTCCTCCCGGCTTGGCATAAGCAAGCCCTTGGGAGAGGACGTTAGACGCAGGTCTGCTGGCCTTGCGATCCCGCCAGGTCTCAGACCTTACCAAGGAGTCTCAAAAAGCGGGATCAGATGGTACGCGCAGGGTCGAGACATTGCGGAAGACGCTGGGCGAGGAGCCGGCATGGTCGTGGAAGAATCGCGAAAAATGCGCCGGGACAGAGAAGCCAAGATCGTTGGAGATGGCCGAGAAACTGCGCGTTTCCTTGGCCACGGCCTGCACCGCACGCTCCACCCGCTGGGTGTTCAGGTAGACCCGGGGCGAGATTCCTGTATTCGCCTCGAACAGCCGGAAGAAATGCGCACGCGACAGGCCGCATTCGCGGGCGAGCCAATCCATCGAGACGACGCTGGCCGGATCCTCGCGGAGAAGGACCAAGGCCCGTGCGATCCGTCGGTCGGGCATGCGCGTCGCTTTGGCCTGTGCCCGAAGCGAAGGTTGCACATCGCGCCAGGGGGCCAGCCGCTCGATAATGGAGATCATCAGCCGCCCGATCAGCCGCTCATGCGTTGCGGCGTCACCGGGCGCCCGCACCATCGCCTCTGCTGTCTCACCGACCTGCCTCCGGATTTGCGGCGAGATGGCACCGCCTGGCTGCGGAAAAAAGTCCGGTCCGGCGCTCGCCTCCCAATTGCCGCGAAACGCGCCAAGCCAACTCGGTTCTATATACATTGCGAGGATGATGGTTGGCGGTTGATCCGTGCGGTGGACGTAGCTGTGATGCGCCCACGCATTGATTAGAACCGCGCTTTCGTCGGTCAACATCACGCGGCGCCCACCCACATCGAACTCGGTATCGACACCTTCGACCTTCAGAAGGACGTGGCATTGCGCATGGGCGTGCTTAACCAGAGGCCGGTCCATATCAAGCAGAGCGACCCGCCCGAAAGGCCCAATAGCAATCCTCAGAGCAGACGACATTCGAAATCGTTACCAGTTTTTTTGATCGGGTCAATCTTGCTCGACTGCAGGCATTTTGACGGCTCCGTGTTTCAGCACGTCTTCGGTGTCACTTGATAAGTCTGTGACGCTACGCGTTTCGCGCCGTTGCCGGATACCAAGCTTTTTCATTTTGGAACGCATTCCGATAGACCAAAAATGTTTCGTTGGTGTTGGCATCGCTCCGTCTAAGCGCAGCGGTGCGTTGCCATCTCAAAGACCCTCGGGCGACAAGGTAGCCATGTTCTTCCTATCGCACCTAAGCCCGAGCTTTTCCAGATCTCAGGTGTATGTGCGGAGCAAAGCCTTGCATCGTTATTCGTGTTTCACAGATGCGGCGATTAGACACCGAATGGTCGATCCGAAGGACACAGGGCTACTTCCGGTCCTTCGCCGCAAAGTCCGTGAAGGTCGGGTTTGGGCCGTCCAACTCAAGTATTTATGCTCGATGCATCTCTTCTGATCTTTCCTGCTTGAACCCCAAGTGTCAGAGCAAACAAAACTTGGATCCAAAAGGACGCTTGGCCACCAGAAACGAATTCATAGAGTGTTCTTGATGCGCTGAGTTCGGCATGCTTGGAAGTCAGTTCGAGATAGGATTCCAAGTTGGAGCACATGCCGATATCTTCCGCACCATCGTAGCAGATGTTCATATGCAGACCTGATGCAGCCTCATGTTCTTCGGTCGGAGAATACGTTTGCATTCTATGTTGGCCGACAAAGTGAGCTGCGCGACAAGAAGACTCGCAGGTCGTACCGACTATCGTTGGATAAGTCTGAAAACACGCTGGCGGCGTATCATTGGTTTGGTTCAAAACGTCATTCCACCAAATCCCGCAGGAATTCATTATCCACTCCGTGCGGTAATTGAGTCTGGACTTGGCCGATAGGGAAGCAGCCGCGGCGTCAGAAACCGCTTGTTGCTTCCGGGACGCACTTATGTCGGCAACGGCTGCAGCAATACCGACCAAAGCAACTGACAAAAGTATGTACTCTGTAAGCTCCCAAAATCTATCCGAGCGCTTTGACAACACGAAAATGGAGGCCAACGAAGTGGCCAGAAAAACTAGAAAGACTATCAATAGCTGCATGAAGAACCCTCGGTATCCACTCCGATAGCGCCACAATGCGTATGAATTAGTAGACCAATGTCCTCACTGGAGAAGCTGCAACGCAGCACTGACTACTTTGTCGGATGTCTCCTAAGGGCCGGGTCTTGACAACCTACTGTGTAAGGCTCATTTTCGATTCAGGCCAATGCGCTGGCCGGTGTGCCCGCCATGCGAAGCTATGCAGCGTCTCATTCACGAATATAACAGACATCATGCCATAGGCAGGGTCTGATTAGCAGCGGGCACCTAGTCGGATCCGGTTGGAAACGGATGATGACAAAGACATCAAAAATCGACGCGCTGAAGAAACTCGCTAAGCATCACGCAAGGTCTTCTCGAACAACTCAAGCCAAAGCGCTGGACCAAATTGCTGTACACTTGGGGTTCTCGCATTGGGGTGCGCTAAAGGCACAAGAGAAGAAAGGTTGGCAACCGACTGACGAGTGCATTGCGTCGTTGAAGGAAGCGGTCGAGAGTACAAACCCATTTGCGAGGGGTGCGGAGGGCAGCTTCGGAACTCTTGGTGCAAACATGGATGGTCCAGAAGTTCAAAAGAGCGGAACCGTTGATGGCGTCCCATACCTCATGTTTGTTTTTCAAGATGACATTCAAATGGAAGGCGAGGGCTGGCGAATTGTAGTTCCAGAAGCGCCGAATGCGTCTCCGATTGTGAGTATCGATGAGCGGTTTTCGGAGGAGTGCCGTCTGAACGAGCCAAAGCTTCTGAGTGAGGCTTTGGCAATTGCTGAGGTCGAAGCGAAGAAGGTCCAGGCGCGCATTTCATCGGACTGGTCTCGACGCTCCACAAAGCCAAATGCAAAAGGTGTCGTTCGGCACCCACTTTTTAGTGAGATGGACAGACGACGCATAGAGTCGGATACTTGGTACTGCCTCCATTGCAATTCGAAGGTCTCAGGGCATGAGATTGCAAAGAACCTATGGCATTGCCCATCTTGCGGGGCGTCGCCTATTGATATCTTCAGCGTGCCTTTCTGGCTCGAAGAGGGTGACGATCAACCAACGCCTTATCGCTCGCCGAAAAATGGTGGTCGCGGCGAGCCAGTGATAGAAGTCATCGACAATCGTCTCAGGCTCGAGTTGAGCGAGGATAACGTAACGCTTTTGATCCGAAGCGCGCTTCTTGATGATGCGGCAAACGCTGGTGAACGCTTGGGGGCGCTTTTGGCCGAGATCAGCTTTGATGAAGAACTTGGAGTTTGGGTCACTTTTGAAACTGACTATTGGCCAGAGGAAAAAGAAGCTATCCAAGCCCGAGCCGTGGCCAAAGCGCTTGGAGTTTCGTTTGATCAAGACATCGTACTTTGCGAGCCGCCATTCGCCTGGCCAGGGATTGCTGAGTTCAGCTCGAATACGCTTGAGTACACACAAACGATGTTGCGTGCCTACGAAGAGCAAACGACGGGACAAGCCAAGCCCAACGAGTAAGAGAAGCGTGGCCGGGGCCTAGCGAACCCGGTCACTCCTTAGGGGTGTGTCACTAAGTGTAGCATCAGATCTTCGCATTTGATGACCACTTTGGGCCGTGGGTGGCGGCCCTGACCGGACATCCAAGAGTCGGCTTGGTTGCCAGACAGATGGTCGCATTCCGCACATTCGCTGCAGACGCGAAGTCACTGCTAAGACGGCGTCCTTGATTGCAGACTTTGCCGCCGTACAGAGGGTGTTCACCCGGCGGTCAAGCGGTTCTGAGCTATTTTCGACATTACCCGCTCTGAGGAACTATGTTGTTAGAGTGAACATCTCTTGCTGGCGCGTTGTGTACGGTTGAAATTGGTGGTCTTGTGAATAGATGGAAGCACTCGAAAACCTTCTTCAACTGCCCTATCAAACGCTCGCGATCTTGGTCGCGGGATACCTGTCGTATCGTTTGGCTTACACAGGCCGTGACACTACACACCGCACGCTAGACACTTTGGCGATAGCGCTTGTGTTTGCATTCGTTGCGCAGGCTGCGACAGCGGGCCTCTTGATCCTCTATGACTGGAAGTATCTTGTCTCGACGGATAGAGAATTGCCGCTGTGGGTGGGCTACGGGGCAAGCGTCGGCGGGATCATCTTCGCCCTTATTACTGCGGCGATTTGGCGACGTGCCAGCGTAAATAGCCTTCCAGCGTTCTTGCGAAAGGCAGGAATTTCTTCATCGGATAGAAACGTCGCGGCATGGGAAACCGTTATCAACCGCGAAGAATCCGGCCCGACCCAGATTACCGTTCTCAAAAAAGATGGGATGACGGTTCAATGCGAGCGGCTTGACGACTTCAAAGATGCGCCGTTCGGTCCGGTGATATTAGGGCAAGACGGCTCAATCGCAATGTATGTGACGGATTTCCGGGACAAAACCGGACAATGGGAAACGGTCAGCCCAGAGCATGGCGACTGGGGACCGGAAATTACAGTCATTCCTGCCACGGAGATTTCGGAAGTGCGTATTCGTCACAACCCGTCACTTCTTAGGCGGTGGAGGCGAGGACGGAGCGCTGGGAGTGGGTCTGGCGTTATCGGGGATGTAGACGGGTCCACCCCCTGACTGCATTTCAAATACTTGCATAGTGCTACCTCTTGGGTGGTGGCGGCGAAGATGGTGCCGCTGGTGCGGGACGGGTATTTGTTTCGGGGGTTGGTCGTGATGGCGGCAAAGAAGGACGCGGCGGTGTTGGTGGGGCTGATGGCCTTTTAGTCATTGACCTACCTTTTCGGCTTAGGGGGCGGCGATGATGCGGGTTTGCTGGCAACCGGTTGCTGCGATCTTTCGATCAACACTCGTGAGCTAGACTGGCGCGGGGCAGGTCTAGGCGATGGCTTGGACGATAGTGACTTGGCCATGTATTCTACCTCTTTGGTTTGGGTGGTGGAGGCGCGCCCGGCGCAGCGGCGCAGGGCTGCTGTGATCGTTGGACCCGGACTTCACCCCGCTGCCGCGGGATTGGCTTGGGCTTTGGTGGCGGTGTTGGTTTCTTTGCCATGCCTACCGCTTTGGCTTTGGAGGTGGTGACGCCGAAGGGGCACTTGCCATCGGTTGTTGTGAATTGATCGAGACGCACACACCATTCTCAGGCCTAGCAATCAGAATTGTGACCTTCTCAGCCTTACTTTCGTTTCTGCTTTTACTCATGCCAAAATCTTTCCGAGTCCACAGTATGCCAGAACATAATGAAAACACGGCGATGTTTCTAGCATGATCTGAGATGTGGTCACATGCAGACCACAACATGTTGAGTGGCGCCATTTTGGAGGATCCCACGTGAAGGGAAGACCGAGACTAAGGCTCGTTTATTGATACGAAAGGGAAAGCGCTGAAGGAGGCGCGGCAGATGATCTGCTAGCTCACCCGTTTTTCGCTTCCGCTTCGATCCGTAGCTCTAGCTCATGAGCTTCTGACACACCCAAGCTGACAAGACGCCCCAGGATGGCATCGATGCGGCTGCGTGATGGGTGAGACCTGCTATACAAAGACGGATCATCGACCGCCGCCTCATTCAACCATTCCGCGACTTTGCGACCGATTCCGAGCTCATGCCACATCGAGCGGTCGCCGTCTGTTACTTCGAGCCAAGTTTCGATCGCATTCAACAGAAAATCGAGATGTCGTGCAGTCGGAGCGACATTTAGGGTGTTCATCGTGCAGAGCGCGACGAAAGCGGTAGGACCGCCTGACATCATCGGGCGTAGCGTTTCAAGAATTGGATCAACTCTGTCGAACACAGCCGGAACAAGATAAGTCTTTGCTCCAGAAAAGGGGTTGTGGAGGTTCATAAGCAACATGCCGATCATTGGACCGGTTTCTATGTCGATCCCGAGTTCTCCCCGGCGCCGATCCCAAGACCATCGATTCAACTCAATCGCACGCGCAACCATCTTCTGCCGCAAAGCTGACGCCCGAACTGACGGCCGGTCCGGCTCATTAAAATAGTGAACATCAGCGGCATGTATGACCGTTTCAGCAACATCGCAAAATGACCGATCAGGTAGCTCAACTATCAGCAGAAGAAGCGATAAGAACTGATCCTCCGCACAGTCCATCAAAGCGGTTGTTGCCAAGGCGTAGAACTGATTGTTCCAATCGCTTGGTGTCTGACTGAGCTCAGCATCAGCGGAATAGCCGTGACCATTAATTCGTGCTGACCATGGCGCGTATGATTCAATGATCTCAACGTACCAGGCGGGCCGAGCGCTTCCTTCAATATTCAGTAGACTCAACCAGCGTGAAAGCTCTTGATCATTGGCGTGAACGACCGCCTCCCTGAAACTACGCCTCTGGGATGCGCCATCACTTTCGAGATTAATTTCTTCACCGTTCAGTTTGGCAATTACACGCGGTCGACGCGAAAATGCCGGCGTCTCTTCCGGAAGCTCTGGCCAAGACGGCTCGGATCCGCCATTGAGCCAAGCGATCTCGGCTTCAACCGCATCAGCGTCCTTCCCCGCTTTATCCTCCTCGTAAGCCTCTTGAGTAGATGCGTCCTCGTCATAAGGATTCCAACGCCAACGGCAGCAAGTGAAAGCGATACGGATTGCAGCTTTGATCAGTCTCGGCTCGGCATCTCTTATGCTCGCGTGTGCTGCCGCCATAGAAACGGCGGCGGCCTGGTCTTGTCGAGCGACAGTTCTCAGTAGCTGGTCACGGTCCTCGATCCGCCGTTTCCGATGCCAAAGATGGATTAGAGTGCATATACCCTGCGCCGGGCGATTGTAGTCCAGCCGTTCTTTCGAACCGTAGCGGTCGACCTCTTCCGCCAAGGCGGTGGCAATCACGGTCCGAACCCAGTCCTCATGCTCGTTAAGGAGAGTATCCGCACCGTCCCGCGCTAAAAGCATGGCCGTCGAAATCAACCGCGTCGATCGTGACTTGAGATGATCTGTATCGCTAAAGTCAGGCAGATCGCCGGCAGCGTATTCGACGGCCTCGCGCGCCAAATCCGGCGAACCTTTCGCGGGATCGCTGATAGCCAGCTGAATTCTCACCTCAATCGTGCTGGAGCGCTCATGTGCCTGTCGGCGGGCATCGAGGCGTTCGAGATGCTCAGCCTCAGCCGGTGGCGACTTGTATGCGAGGCCTCCTTCGACTTCTACCCAGTTCGCCCGGTCGAGCATATTCAGTGCATAGGATCCCATGAACGCCGGGTCGCCGAAATTCGCTTCGTCGCTATATGAGCTGGCTTTTTCGACGGCCTCAGCCAACAAGGAGCGCACCTTCTGCCCGGAGGCATCCTCGCCGATGTAATAGGGGATAAGTCGCTCGAGAGAGACGGAGCGCGATTGACGCTCTGCAAGATCAGCAAGCGTGACGCGGCCATTGGGCTCCTTCTGCAGCATCATCGCACCTCCAAGGCTCTCCAACGTCAAACGGGTGCGATCGTTGGCAAGCAGGTCGGGGCTAGCCACAAACGGGACGAGTGCATCGCGCGTGGTCGGCCAATGCGATAGCAGCACGTCAAGCGCGATCAGCAGATAGGCGGCGCAGCTACCTTCCGGTCCGAGGATGTCCCGAAGAACCGCGTCAACATCTTCACCTCTGTCGAGGCGCTCTTGTGACCAAGCTTCGAGTGCCATCAGTCCAGAAGACGCAGAGTATTCCTGCGCTTGGCTGGAGCGTGACCAGTAATACGTCTGAACCCAAGGAAAGTAGCGCGGCTTCCCATCGAACACGATGGTGAAGCCGTTCGTTTCCGCCTTCACGCCATCCGCGCGATGCGCGACCGCCGCGTCAACGAGTGCTCGGATTAGGCCGAGTCCGATCTCGGGGGCTGCATCAAGCAAATCGAGAAAGGGAGGCTGCGCTGGTGACACCGGCATGTAGTCGGTATCCGCAAAGCCGAACGCGCCGTTCAGGGAGTCGCGTCTTGATCGACCTCGACGTGGCTGTTCAATAAGACTGAACGTGATAATTCCCGCAAGCTCGTTCGGCGCGACGCTGGCCAAGGCCTTGCTGAACGGCCTTATTGCCTTGACCTTGTAGTGATCGTTCTCTTTCGCGATCGCGCTCAAATAGGCCTTCGTGTCTTCCGGCGCGTGTGACGCGCTCAGAAGCGCCATGTTCCGAAGGTCTTCGATCATCGTCGCGCGGCTTGAACGTTCTGTCCATGGCGCATCCTGAGCACCCGGGATCGTGACGGTGGATGCACGCAGGTCAAGCTGCATAAGCCACCCAAACAACATCTTCGCCGTAAGCTGCCCGAGTTCAGGAATGCTCATCAATGTTAGAAACTGGACTTCAACGAGCTTCAGAACAGCAGCTATCGCTTGCACTGGAATTTCGCTGGCTTTCACAGCGCACCACGTGAGAACCCTGGGCGCCGATAGCGTCGTGGCGATGCGCAATGAGCCCGGTGCCCCTACAGAAAGCTCAAAACCCTTCGCGGCGATCTGCTTGAAGGCGGATGCGGCCGAGATCGTTTCCGTCGCGACGATGGCGGTACAGATCTCGACGAGCAGCTTGCCACCGTCGGCAAGCAATGCGGCGCGGCAGTGGTTCAGAAGCTGCGACGACAACTCGGATCGCACGATCGCCATTAGCGCTTGGCGACGCCATGCATCATGGGCGCCTGGTCGCGAGAGGGCCCCAAGGAGGGCTGTCCAGTTCGAGCCGTTCGGTCCCTGTTCGAGCGCGAAGCGACCGGCAAATTCGATACCACGTGCTACCCGCGGCGATGGCGGTACGGAAAGATCGACGTTGTGGAGCAACGTGATGTCTTCGTTGAGGCGCGCGCCGATCGCCCAATCGCGGAGCACGTCATGGTAGAAGCTGAGACGGTCGCGCTTCGGTTCGGACAGGGTCCGGCTACGCAGTAGATGAGTTCGTGCCGGTGTGTCCATCGACGCATCTACCAGGTCCTGTCCTGCCAGCGCCGCTTCTGCTAGCTCGGCCAAGAGCCTTTGCGCCGGGCGGACATCATCTGGATTTGCGCCATCGGCACTCTTCCACCATCGGTCGGCGAGCGCCGCTTCAGTACGAATGTTGGCCGCGCTCGGGACCTTGAGCAATTGGGCCAACCGATAGAGATTGCGCGCAATGCTCGCGGCCGGATGATCCTGCGACAACAGCGCGCGCAATTCCGGGGCGGCAGTGCCCAGGGCTGCAACCTCGTCATCGTTCAGTTCGCCCACGACCACTTGGCCGGGCGTACCCAACTTCGCGAGCGCGTCCTCGGCGACCCAGCCAGTGTCTTCGACGCCGACTTCGGGCCGTTTGGACACGACTACGGAGAAGCCTGGGACCTCTGCAATCTCGCGCAGCAAGTCATTCACTGTGCGGCGGCGCTCGACGGACGTGAACATCTCGAGCCCGTCGATGAACAGCACCCCTCCGCCACTTGCCGCCAGGTCCCACAAGAATTCCTTCGCGGTTCCGGAAACATGGAGACGTTGCGCGAGCGCCGACCATCCGCCATCGGGCGTGCCTACAGGATCAAGGACGATGACATGGCCCTCACGGCCTATCCGCTCCGCAAGATGTTTAAAGACCCAAGATTTCCCCACGCCCGGTTGGCCGGTGATCTCGACGAAGCGATGCTCGTCGCGCGCTTTTTCGAGATCGGCAAGCGCGTCGAGGCGGGAGAGATTGACGCCGCCGACCGTGGCCCCGATCTCCATGAGTGCGTGGCGCGACATCTCCGCCAGTTTGGCGCGTGCGAGCGAGAAACTCTGACCGCCTGCGAGGTGGAAGCCAAGCGTCGTCAGTCTCTCGATGAGCGATTGGCGAGTGAGTGAGCCACCCGCTTTACCCGTCTCGATGACGATTTCGATGAGATTGCTCCAAAGTGCCTCGGCGCGTGTCGCATCCTCCTGCGCGAGGACTTGACGGGCTAGTGTCAGAGCATGGGCCTTCGCCTCCGGTGCAGCAGACTCGAAATCGAACTCGAGGATCATGAACCTGCGGATAATGGTCCAGACGGCTTCGTCCTCGTCCGCCACTCCGTGAGCTACAAGATTGCTGCGGAACGCTTTGGCGAAACTGCGCATCTCTTCGCTGGCGACACCTGGGAGGGCTAACCGCGCGAAGAATTGAACGCCGCTTCCCGATCTGCGCGCCCATTCGAGCACGTCCTGATAGGGGCCAGAGATCGAATAGCTGGTCCGCTGGGTCGCAACCGCCAGTAAATGACGGTCCGTCGGCTTCTGAGCGGGATTGCTGCGCACGATCTGTTCGCAGACGCCCTTAAAGATAGGGTCTTTGGGCGAAAAGCGGATGGTTCTTTTGGACTGGATCTCGAGGGTCGCTGTGCCCTTGTCCGACACGCCATGGATAATCAGGTCGTCAAGCGCATAGCCTTCGTTTTCCCCTTGCAATTGTACTTTCTCAATCCGGGCATTGGGAAGACCGCGCGCTTCGCTGTCCGCAAGCATCTGCAGGAGATAATAGGCGCCAAGCTCGCCCTCAATATAGGTCCCGGCGCCTCCGCGCCCGACTGGACTAGAGCCTTTCTTTTCGTGATTCAAGCATCCCTCGGGAATCTGGCTCATTGCGTCGGTCGTCTTTGGATCTTTGCTGACATGTGCCAACTCGATAGCGGAAACACAGGCCCAATTCGATTATTTTCTAAGGTTCTCTGTGGTGACAATTGGAAGGGTCCACACTCATGAGCTTCGTGGCACACTGGTGTCCGAGACGCAGGCATTCAATGCTTTGAAGCTCCAAACCTCACGCTTCATATTGATTGATCAAGTACAGACTTAAGTTCCTTGCCGAATGTCCGCTTCGTGGCAAATGGCTCCTCATGCTTTGCACTAGCAGCGAAGGTCAGCTTTCGCCCTAGTTTCTGAGAATGTCCAGAATATCTGCCCGCTCCAACGTGCGTCGTAGCGCGTAGTTTGAAGCCTGGACATAGATCTCGGTGGTCCTGAGGCTGGCATGTCCGAGCAAGGCCTGGACCATCCGGATATCGATACCTTCCTCGATCAGCAGTGTTGCGGCGGAGTGCCGGAACCGGTGCGGGGTCAGGTGTGGTTCGATCCCGAGGCGCCTGGATAACGCCCGTAGCCGTTTTCGGAACGTGGCCGAGCGGAGCCGACGACCTTCCGTGTTCAGGAACAAGGGCGCCGCGAGAGAGCCCTCGTTGCAACGCACCTCACAATGTCGCCGGAGCTCCTCCTGCAGCTCGCGATTTGGTACAAAGACGATGCGCTCCCTACTTCCCTTGCCATTTACGAGGATCTGGCCTCCGTCCGGCGAGACGTCGCGAACCCTTACATTGGTCAGCTCGCTGATCCGTAGCCCGGTCACGATCAGCAGCTTGATGATCAGGAGCGTGACGGCAATTTCAGAGGCCGGTGTCGCGTCATGCTCGCCCGGCTTCGACCGCACAGCGAATGTGGCTTCACCCTCTTGGAGAACCGCTCTGAGGGTGTCTCGATCGATGGGACGCGGCAGGCGGCGCGGGATCCTGACAGAGATGCGGACGTCCGTGAACGGGGAGGGCAGGGCGCTGTTTCGATCTTCGCGCCAGGCGAAGTAGGACTTGACGGTCACGAGACGCCGCTCGATGGTCGCCGGCTTGGCACCCAAAGCGTCGCGCAGATGGCGGTGGTAGGCGAGGATGTCGTCCCTCGACAGCGGGTCGCTGAGTTGGTGGGCCTCGGCGAAGCGCGCGAAAGTCTGCAGATCCTGTGCATAGGCCCGCAGGGTGTGATGTCCGACGCCGCGCTCATCGCGGCAGGCGCTGACGAAGGCATTGTGGTTGAGATGACGCATGCTGAACTCCATTGTTGGGTTCAGCCAGTTCAACACAGGCAGGTCATCAGCCAGAAATCGGCCACTTCAGCGGTAACGATAATGGGACCCATTATGGTTTGCCAGAAATCGAGGCGCCCCTAAGGGCGCACTTATGCAAAGCCGCCACCTGCGGCGCCGAGTTTTGCAGGACGAGATTCAAAGGATCGCGCCCTGAAAAGACGGCTGACCCCGTGTTCCAAGTCGGGGCATGGGCCGGGGTCAGCAGCGGCGTCCGTTGGCGTCGTTCACATTGTGAGGCGGGGTAGGGCGCATGGCCAGCTACCACCTCTCCGTGAAGACGATCAAACGCAGCGCCGGGCGCTCTGCCACGGCGGCGACCGCCTACCGTGTCGGGGAGCGCATCGAGTGCCAGCTTGAAGGCCGCATCCACGATTACACCCGGAAGCAGGGCATCGAGGAGACCTTCATCCTGACCCCGAAGGACGCGCCTGATTGGGCTACGGATCGGTCCCGCCTCTGGAACGAAGTCGAGGCCAGCGAGACCCGCCGCAACTCCGTCACAGCCCGCGAGTGGGAGCTGGCTCTGCCGTCAGAGATCAGCGCCGAAGACCGGTCCCAGATCACCCGCGACTTTGCCCAAGAGCTGGTCAGCCGATACGGCGTGGCCGTCGATGTGGCGATCCATACGCCGCACCGCGAGGGCGATCAGCGCAATCATCACGCCCACGTCCTGACCTCCACCCGGAAGCTTGAACCCGAGGGCTTCACCGCCAAGACCCGCGTACTCAACTCTGCAAAAACCGGCGGCGTCGAGATCGAGCAGATGCGCGGGGTCTGGGCCGATCTACAGAACCGTGCGCTGGAGCGGGCAGGGGAGGTGGAGCGGGTTGATCATCGCAGCCTGGAGGCGCAGCGCGAAGAGGCTTTGAAGCGGGGCGACGCGCTGACGGCCGAGGAGCTGGACCGCGACCCGGAGCTGAAGCTGGGACCGGCGGCCAATTCCATGGAGCGCCGGGCCAAGGCGATGGCCGAGCGTCAGGGCCGCGAGTATGTGCCGGTCACGGAGCGCGGGGCCGTGGTCCACGCCGTCCGTCAGGCGCGCGCCGCCTTCCGCGAGCTGCGCGAGCGACTGGACATCGCGCGGGAGACCTACGGGGCCGAGCGGGACGCGGGGCAGGGGCGAGTCTCGGCCGGTCTGGCGGCACTCCGGGCGGCGGCCGCAAAGGAACGTGGCACGCGGTCCGGACCGGAGGATATGCGCGAGCGGCTGGCGCGGGTTGTCGGACGGTCAGAGGACCGGGACGACACGCCGAAGCCGGAAGGCCGCAATTTCGCGCGCGAGCGTCTGAAAGAAATCATGGAGAAGGACGCGGGCCGCGATGGCCAGGCGGCGGTTCACAAGCTGGACGGTCACAGTGATCCCGAGCTTGGCGAGGAGACCGGGCGCGAGGAGCGCAAGCCGTCCGTGAACGAGCGGCTAAAGGACGTGCTGAACAAGCCGCGCGAGCGGCTGGAATCGGACAACGAGCGCGATCAGGAGAAGGAACGGGAGGTCGAAAACGAGCGCGAGATTGACAGGGATATAGACCGTGACCCCGGCCTCAGTCACTGATCTACCGCCCGTCTTCGACGGGATTAAGGCGGTGTGTTTCGACGCCTTCGGAACGCTGGTCGAGATCACCGATAAGCGGCTAGCCTTCCGGCCGTTGTTCAAGGCTCTGCCGCCGGAGAAGCGGCGCGCGCTGAAACTCCGGCTCATGCGCGAGGATCGGCCGTTCACGGACTGGCCTGAGGCGCTTGGGGCCGAGGTCGATCCGATGACGCTTCTGGAGGTGATGGAGCGGATGATGATCGAGACCGGCTCCATCGCCCTGCGCCCCGGCATGGCGGGCATCTGGGCGCGGTTGCGCGGCGAGGGGCTGAGCCTGGCACTCTGTTCCAATCTCGCCAGCGATTATGTGACGGCCTTGCGGAGCGCATTGCCTGACCCGCCAGACGTGGAGGTGCTGTTCTGCAAAGTCCGGGCGATCAAGCCGGAGCCCGCGATCTATGCGGCGATGTTGGACGGGTTGCAGGTCGATCCGGGCAAGGTGCTGTTAATCGGGGATAACCCGCGCGCCGACATCGAGGGGCCGCGCGCAGAAGGGATGAAGGCGATGCACATAGACGAGCTGGTCGCAGCGATGCAGCCAGGATGAAGGTCAGGGAGAGGGCGCGGCCCTCCCCCTCGGGCAACCCCATTCGACGGCACCGGGTCCTCGCGCGTCGCGCTGCGGGCCGCACCACTGCCATCGAATAAGGTGGCCTCGCCCCCTCCCGCGTTCGCCACGTGGCAGATTTGCGAGGCGGATGCCTGCAAATCAGCAGTATTTTAGTGCATTTTATGCTTTGAGCAGCGCATCGATCACCGCACATTCGGGTGCGGCATCACCTGTGCAACGGGCGACAGTTTCCGACAGGACTCGCTCAATGCGCTCAAGATCAGCAATTTTTGCCTTCACATCTTCAAGGTGCGCTTCGGCGACAGTCTGGACCTGAGCGCACGTCTGGGTGCGGTCGTCCACCAATCCGAGCAGCCCACGAATTTCTTCCAACGAGAACCCGAGATCACGGGACCGCATGACGAATTTCAATCGTCTGACAAGCGCATCGTCATAGCTTCGATACCCTTTGGCGGTGCGCGGCGGGTCCGGCATGATCCCAACCGTTTCATAATATCGGATTGTTTCAAGGTTGCAGCCGGTCACCTGCGCAAGTTGGCCTCGACTGATAGGCTTCACGCTTCTGTTATCCATTTTTCTCAAAAGACCCCTTGAGCCTGTATCAACTACAGACCTTAGGAAGATTGAAACAGCCGAGCAAGGACGATTCGATGAACCAGAGCATGAGTGCGGAAATTTCAGGCCAAGATGGCCAAGAAAATAACGATATAGCCAAGGGCTGGGGTGCGACCGGGTTTGGCGTACTGGGCGCTTTGGAGATGACGTCCTGCTGCATCCTGCCGCTTGTGCTGGTGAGTTTCGGCGTGACGGGTGTCTTCATCGCGCAGCTCGGCGCGCTTTACGCCTACAAATGGTACACCTTCGCGCTGAGCGCGGCGTTCCTCGGCTACGGGTTCTACAAGGCCTACAAGCCGGTGCCTGTTGAGTCCTGCGCGGATGGCACCTGTTCCCGTCCGATCAATCGCAAGGGCATGCGTGCGACCCTTTGGGGCGCAACGGCCGTTGTCGCCGTGGCGATGGCCTTTCCGTACATCACGCCCTTCATCCTGAAATTCTGAGCAAGGATTAAACCCATGAAACACATTCTGCTATCATCAGTGCTGGCGGTCGCCGCGCTTTCCTCACAGGCTCTCGCGGAAGAACAGACGGTCGAGATTGCGGTCAGCGAACTCACCTGTCCGTCCTGCTCGTTCATCGTTGCAAGTTCGATGCGCGGTGTCCCATCTGTCGAGATCAACGACTTCGTGGAGGGTCCTGAATACGGGCATGGCGTTTACAACGTCACCTTTGACGATGCCGAGGCCAGCGTGGAACGGATCATCGAGGCGGTGATGGCGAATGGCTATCCGGCTGAGGTTTTGGCGGACTCCGCGTCCTGAGGCTTCCTATGCGTGACAACCGGATGGGCGGCCTTCTGGCCTTCGGTGTTGCGGCACCGATCAAGATCGTCTGCTGCGGCGGCGGAACAGCTCTGCTCGCCGCAGTGTTCGGCGGCGTCGGAGCCTGGCTGTCGGGGTTGGGTGGCATTGCTATCGCTTTGGTGGCCGCGCTCGCGTTTCTGGTCGTTCGGGAAGTCCGCCGCGCCAGCAAACGACCGGCAAAAACCAATCGCTCTCCAGACAGAAAGAACGCGACTTGACCCAAACAACTGAAAACCCTGACCGCTTGCTGAAATGGGGGCTGGGCGGCGCGTTGTTTGCAGCGCTGTGCTGCTTCACACCCCTTTTGGTCGTCGTCATTGCCGGAGTCGGTCTTTCGGCGTTCACCGGCTGGCTCGACTACGCGCTGTTTCCGCTCATGTTCGTCAGCCTCGCCGTGGTGGCACAGGCGCTCTGGTTGCGCGCCGGGCGGCCGGGGCCGAGCCCAAAACTCTGGGCCACGGCCCTCGCGGCCGTGCTGTCGGTCCTCATCATCTGGCTTGAGTTCCGCTTTGCCCTCCGCATCACCATCGGCGCTTTCCTGGCTATCGGCCTCTACGCCATTTTTCTCAACCGTACGAACTCCAAAGGAGCGACACAATGATGATGGGATGCTGCACGGGCCGCGGCATGTTCTTCGGCTTGCTTGGGATGGTGACACCGGTGATCGCCATCGGTGCGATCCTTTATCTGGTCTTTGCCAAGCGGCAGACCCCGAAAATGCGAGAGTCGCACTGACATGAAAGACTTGGGCAAGAATGATGACGGAAACGGCGGATACGACCTGATTGTCATCGGGGCGGGATCGGCAGGATTTTCCGCCGCGATCACAGCGGCGGACGTTGGCAAGCGGGTTGCTCTCGTTGGGCACGGCACCATCGGCGGCACCTGCGTGAACGTTGGTTGTGTGCCGTCCAAGGCGATGATCCGTGCAGCCGAGGCGATCCACGGCGCACATGCAGCCAAGCGGTTTCCCGGCCTGTCGGGTGACGCAAAAGTCGATGATTGGAAAACGCTGATCCAGTCGAAAGACGATCTGGTGGCAAGCCTGCGACAGAAGAAGTACGCGGACCTGCTGCCGGAATATGCCGGGGTCGATTATATCGACGCCGGTCCAGCGCAACTGACTGAGGGCGGTATAATTGTTGGCGGCCGCACCATGACCGCGCCCAAGGTGATGATCGCCACCGGCGGGCATCCGGTTCTGCCGACCATTGACGGGATCGAGGAGATCGGCGCACTCGACAGCACCAGCATGCTGGAGCTTGAAACTCTGCCGGATAGCCTGATCTTCATCGGCGCGGGTTACATCGGGGCGGAGCTGGCCCAGATGATGAGCCGAATGGGCGTGAAGGTTACGCTGGTCGCCCGGTCGCACCTCTTGCCGGGCGCGGAACCGGAGGTTTCTGAAGCACTTGCGGCGGCGTTCACGGCCGAGGGCATCACGCTTCTGACGGGTTTGAGTTATGACAGCGTGCGCCGCGATGAGACCGGCGTGACCCTGCGAGTCATCCAGGACGGTAAACCCGTTGAGGTTACGGCGGATCATCTGGTTTCCACCGCAGGACGGCGGGCCAATACGGTTGGTATGGGCTTGTCAGAAATCGGAGTGGAGACCGACGCGCGCGGCTCCATCGTTATTGGCGACGACATGCAGACGACGGTGCCGGGCATCTATGCGGCAGGCGACGTGACCGACCGTGACCAGTTCGTTTACATGGCAGCCTATGGCGCGAAGCTGGCCGTGAGAAACGCCGTTCTGGGAGAAGCGCAAAGCTACGACAATTCCGTCATGCCCTGGGTAGTGTTCTCAGACCCGCAGGTGGCCGGGGTTGGACTGAGCGAGCAACAGGCGCGGGACGCCGGGTTCGATTTGAAAACCTCCATCGTGCCGCTCGACCAGGTGCCGCGCGCGCTGGCCGCCCGTGACACGCGCGGGCTGATCAAGCTGGTGGCGGACAAGAAAACCGACAGATTGCTCGGCGGTCAGATCATCGCGCCCGAGGGGTCCGACACGATCCAGACGCTTGTCATGGCGCTGAAGTTCGGCATGACGACGAAGGCACTCGGGGAGACGATCTTCCCCTACCTGACCACCGTGGAAGGCCTGAAGCTGGCCGCACAGACCTTCGATATGGACGTGGCGAAGCTCAGCTGCTGCGCCGGATGACAATTCCCACAAGGATTAAGACATGAGTGAGACGTATGACCTGACTGTAATCGGGGCGGGTATGGCCGGAGTCGCAGCGGCGAACAAATGCGGCGCGGCCGGGTGGCGCGTCGCCATTGTCGATGCTCTGCCCTACGGCGGCACCTGCGCCCTGCGCGGTTGCGATCCCAAGAAGATTCTCCGGCGCGGCGCGGAAATCGTCGATGCGGCGCGGCTGCTGGACGGCAAAGGGATCGACCCGGCCGGGCTGGCGATCAACTGGTCCGATCTGATGGCCCACAAGCGCGGGTTCACCGATCCAGTTCCGGACAAGATGGAGAAGGGCTTGAAGGGCAACGGCGTCGAGACGTTGCACGGTGCCGCGCGGTTCATCGGCGACAATACACTCGAAGTTGACGGGAAGGCCTACGACGCTCACCGTTTCCTCGTCGCAGCTGGAGCCATCCCGAGACCCCTCAGTTTCGCCGGTGCCGGTCTGATGATCGACAGCACGGAGTTTCTGAACCTTGAGGCTCTGCCCAAGCGCATCCTGTTTGTCGGCGGCGGGTTCGTGTCTTTCGAATTTGCCCATATCGCGGCACGGGCCGGTGCCGCGCCGGTCATCGTGGATCGTGGCGCGCGCCCTTTAAAAGGCTTTGATCCCGATCTGGTCGAAATGCTGATCGCCCGCGGTGCTGATGTCGGTGTGGAGGTGCAGCGCGAAACCGAGATCGTCTCGATTTCGAAGTCCGGTGCAGCCTTCGCGGTCGAAGTGAAGTCGGGCGGCGAGACCAGGACCGTCGAGACCGATCTGGTCGTTCATGGCGCGGGCCGCATCGCTGCGCTCGCCGATTTCAATCTTGAGGCGGCTGGTGTAGAACATGGCGACAAGGGCATTGTCGTGGCACCGCATTTGCAAAGCACGACCAACAGTGCCGTTTTTGCCGCCGGGGATTCCGCCGATACCGGCGGCATGCCCCTGACCCCCGTTGCCGTGATCGAAGGAAAGGTCGCGTCCTCGAACATGCTTAAGGACGCCCAGACCGCGCCGGACTACGCGGGTACTCCGACGGCGGTGTTCACGGTGCCTGAGCTGGCCCGCGTCGGAATGCTGGAGGCCGAGGCAAGGGAGGCTGGTTACGATGTCGATGTGCGCTTCACCGACACTGGCGGCTGGTATTCGAACTACCGGATCGGTGAGAAGTCCGCCGCCGCGAAGGTCTTGATCGACAAAGCCAATGACAGGATTCTCGGGGCGCATCTGTTCGGCCCGGAGTACGGCGAGTTGATCAACTTCTTCGGGTTGGCGATCAAACTGGGGCTGACCTCAAAACAGCTAAAGTCGATGACCGCGGCTTATCCAAGCGTCGGTTCGGATTTGGGGTCGCTTCTTTGAGTTCAGGTGATTTCCTCCGATAGACCTGATCATACTCGGTAGGTTAGCCTCATCGGATGAACACAGCTCTTATCTACGTCGCCGCTGCGCTGGCCGAAATTGCCGGATGCTTTGCGTTCTGGGCCTGGCTTCGGCTGGACAAGAGCGTGTACTGGTTGGCGCCGGGAATGCTCTGCCTTGCTGCGTTCGCCTGGCTGCTTGCGCTGAGCCCTGCCGATCACGCGGGCCGCGCCTATGCGGCCTATGGAGGCGTCTACATCCTATCGTCCCTTCTATGGCTTTGGGCAGTGGAGGGCCATCGCCCGGACCAATGGGATGTCATCGGAGCGGTTGTTTGTCTTGTCGGCGCAGGCATTATTCTCTGGGCACCGAGGGCCATTTGAGACGCGGCTATAGACGGTGTGCAGCGCTGATGCGTCGGATTGATTGTATCGCCTTTTGGTTCACGCGCTCCGACAACCCGGCTGCGCTTTTACAGTTCGCCGCATTGGTAGAGCAGGTTCAGTTAAAGGCCTCGAAAGCAACCATTCGTCGTGGTGCGCGACTACCGCAATGGGATAGCCCTTGCAATTACCTCTCCGCCTAAAACGCTCCTTTGTGCGACTCCCGGCAGTGTGCCGGTCTCGCTGTGTGCAATAGCCGGGTCAGGGGATCGACGGGCTGACGCTCGCTCACCCCGACCCGACAGTTTTCAATTTCTATTGATCCGCCTGCCATCCCGGCGGGGTCGTGAAAACCGGCAAGCGCCGCCTTCGGCGTCGGTTCCGGTCGAGAATCCCGGTTCCTCCCACGCGCGAGGCGCGCGGTTCCCTCCCAAATTCACGTCCTCCACCCGGATGTCACGGCCCCGCCGGGCCGCGTCACTCGAAGGAGGGTCACAAATGTCCGCAGAGAAGTTTGACGTTTACACCAATGTCACCAATCAGATCATCGCGCAGATCGAGGCGGGAACGCCGCCCTGGCGCAAGCCGTGGACCGGCGGCGGGGGAGCAGTCAGCCTGCCGGAACGGTTCAACGGCGAAGCGTATCCGGGGATCAACATCCTTGTGCTTTGGGCCACGGCGATGAGCAAAGATTACAGCTCGGCCCGCTGGATGACGTTCAATCAGGCCAAGCAGCTCGGGGGCCATGTCCGCAAGGGCGAGAAATCCGCCACCGTCGTGGAATACGGCACCGTCGAGCGCAAGGACGAGACCGGCGAGGAGCGCCAAATCCCCTAAGGGAGGGCTTACCGGGTGTTCAACTCCGACCAGATCGAGGGTCTGCCCGCCGAGTTCTACGTTCTGCCCGAACCGCGCAGACGGATAGGATGGCCGCCGAGTAACGGCCCACCTGCCGAACGATCTAGCCCCCATCAGCAGACGGGGGCCTTTGCGTTCTAGCGTGATCCGGGTGGCGGCGGTTTCAGGGTGACCTGTCGGCGGGCAGCCCGAAGCTACCCGCCGACAGGCCCGGCGCTTCGCGCAGGCGGGCATGAGATGCCCGGAATCGATTCTATCTGCCGATGGCAGAAAACTGCGGACGAAACTCGTATCGCCGCCTTAGAAATGCGTGGCCCAGCGGGGATGGCTCTCGTCAATGACCAAGGCGTGGCTGTGCCTACGATGTCCTTGCAGATGGGGGTGATCGAGCGGCAGATTGTCGTGGGTGTGCTCTAGCTCGACAGGATCGCTTGCGGGCCAGAGCTTCAATGCAACGAGCATTCCAATGCCAGCGAGGACGGTCAGTCCGGCCAGCGCGGGAACGACGCCATAGGCCGTCAGCAGCCAGCCAGATAGCGGATAGGTCACCAGCCAGCAGGCGTGCGACAGCGCGAATTGCGCCGCGAAGAGTGCCGGGCGATCTCCGGCATGGGCGGAACGGCGCAGCAACCGGCCCGAAGGGGTGAGGACGGCGGAATACCCAAGTCCCACCAGCAACCAGGCTGCCAGAAGGATCGACCAGCCGAGCCCGGCTGCCAGAACCGTCACTCCCAGCCCCAGAAGTGTCGCCACCATCAGCAGCGCGCCACCGAACATCACAGGCCGGTCCGGCAACGCATCCAGAACACGCGGCAAAGCCAGAGCGGCCGTCATGGAACCCGCGCCGAAGGCGAACATCGTCCAGGCCAGTGCGCTCTCGGACAGGCCGAGCTCTCCGCGCACCAGAACGACGGTATTGACCAGCACCATCGCGCCTGCCGCCGCCGCCACGAGGTTCAGGGCCAGAAGCCCGCGAAGGCGCGGGGTGGCAAGGTAGATGCGGATGCCCCGTGTGGTTCGATCATAGATTCCGCGCGGCTCGGATCGACGGGGGCTCGGCAGCAGCATCGAGACGACCAGGAGGGCCGAGGCGGTAAAACCTGCCACCGTGCCGATGAACAGCGCGTTGTAAGACATCACTGCCAACAGAAGCGCGGCCAGGGTCGGGCTGACAATGTTTTCGAGATCGTAGGCCAGCCGGGACAGCGACAGCGCGCGTGTATAGCGCGCCTCTTCGGGCAGAACGTCCGGGATCGTCGCCTGAAAGGTCGGCGTGAAAGCGGCGGAGGCCGATTGCAGCAGGAAGATGAGTACGTAGACCTGCCAGACCTCAGTCACGAAGGGCAGCGCCAGCGCCACACCCGCCCGCACCAAATCAAGCGTCACCAGCAGCGCGCGGCGCGGCATCCGGTCTGCGAAGGCCCCGGCAATGGGGGCAATGCCGACATAGGCCACCATCTTGATCGTGAAGACCGTGCCTAGCACCAGCGCCGCGCCATCCCCCGCGAGATCGAAGGCCAGGAGGCCGAGTGCTACCGTCGCGAGCCCGGTGCCCAGAAGGGCGACGACCTGCGCCAGAAACAAGTGGCGGTAGGTGCGGTCGGACAGGATATCGAGCATGGCGGACCTCAGAGATAGCGGGCGATCGCCCGCAGTTCGGCGCGATCGGTCTCAAGGCCCTCTGCGTCCAGGCAATGGTCCATGTGATCATGGATCAGCGCCCGCTTGGCGTTTGTGACGGCCTTTTCGACCGCCTGCATCTGCTGGGCGATCTCCAGGCATGGCTTGCCCGCCTCGATCATCTCGATCACGGCGCGCAGGTGGCCGTCAGCGCGTTTCAGACGGGCAATCAGGGCGGGATGGGTTGCATGAACCGGGGGATTTGTCATAAGGAAGGCTTATCCTCCCCTGGGGGATAGAACAAGATGGTGCCGCGACGCACCACGCGAGCGACGAGCGGGCAGGCAGGCAGGCAGGCAGGCAGGCAGGCAGAGATGATGACAACCTTACGGACAATCGGACAAGCCGCCTTCGCCACGCTTCTCTGCATGGCCCTGCTGGTCTGGTCAGTGCTACCCACGACCTCTCATGTACCTAATGTCCTCGATGTGATCCAAGAGCATTCGGAAATGATCGCGGAACATGGTCATTCACATGGTTTCGAGGAAGATATTCTCTGGGCCATGCACGGCCACAGCCATGACAGTATCGATCACGATCACAGTCAAGCGGTCGTGCCCGGTCCCGATCTGTCGTCGCAGCCGCTTGATATCTACAGAACCGCATGGCGGCTGAGTTCGGCCACGTCGAACACGTTACGGATAAACCAGATCGAACGCCCTCCGCGCGTCTGATCGGCCGCGCCATCGGCGCGTTGCATTCGATCATCAACACATATGCGGAGTTAAATCCATGACTACAGTCCATCGGGGCTCGACCGATCTCGGCATTCGCCGGATCGTGATCCTGTCCTCCATTATGCTGTCAGCGCTCATTCTGAATGCGGGACAAGCACTTGCCCATGCCGTGACCGAAGGTGACGCAGGCTATATCCAGGAAATCTGGGGGGTAAACATCATCCCCTTCATGTATCTCGGTGCCAAACACATGGTAACCGGATACGATCACATCCTGTTCTTGTTCGGCGTCGTTTTCTTCCTCTACAAGATGAAGGACGTCGGCATCTACGTGAGCCTCTTCGCCCTCGGCCATTCGACCACGATGCTGGCGGGTGTCTGGTTCGGGTGGGGCATCAACGCCTACATCATCGACGCCATCATCGGCCTCTCGGTCGTCTATAAGGCGCTCGACAATCTGGGGGCTTACCAGCGCTGGTTCGGGTTCCAACCCAACACCAAGGCCGCGACGCTGATCTTCGGCTTCTTCCACGGCACGGGCCTAGCGACCAAAATCCTTGACTACGAGATCGCTTCGCATGGGCTGCTGGCCAACCTCCTGGCCTTCAACGTCGGTGTCGAGCTCGGCCAGATCATGGCGCTCGCCGTGATCCTCATCGTCATGGGCTACTGGCGGAAATCCCCGAACTTCTTCCGCCAGGCCTACACCGCCAACGTCGTCATGATGTCCATGGGGTTCATCCTCATGGGACTGCAAATCACCGGCTATTTCGAGGCCGCATAAGGAGACAAACAGATGTTCAACGCAGAAAAACCCAGCCTCGACGAGCTGCCGAGCTCCGCGCAGCTCATCCGTTCCACGGCCATCGCAGCGGTTAGCGCCGTCGCGATCCTCGTGACCGTCGTCCTGCCCGCCGAATACGGCATCGACCCGACCGGGATCGGCGGCGCGATCGGTCTGGCCGAAATGGGAGAGATCAAAACCCAGCTCGGGGAAGAGGCCGAGGCCGACAGGCTGTTAGAGCTTGAAGCTGAGGAGCAGTCAAGCCTGATGAACGACATCTTCGGGCTCTTTGTCGGCACAGCCCACGCGCAGGAAGCCGAGATCTGGCGCGACGAAACCACCTTCACGCTGGCACCCGGTGACAGTGCCGAGTGGAAGCTGGTCATGGAAGAGGGCCAAACGGTGGAATACCGGATGCTGGTCGAAGGCGGTCGGGTGAATTTCGACATGCACGGCCACGGCGGCGGCAATTCGGTGACCTATGAAAAGGGCCGCGGTTCGACGGGCGACGAGGGCGAGATCATTGCGGCATTCGACGGCGAACACGGCTGGTTCTGGCGAAATCGAGACAGTGAGCCCGCGACCGTGACGATCCAGGTGCGCGGCGAATACACCGAATTCAAAGACGCAAGTTGACACGAGGGCAGCCATCCGCATGAAAGTAAGCGGATGGCTGCTGGCTTCGAAACAGACCTTGGGTAAATATGCAGTCTCACCTCGAATTTTCCTCTGAAACCATCCGCCGGCATTCGTTGGCCAATCGGCGAGTACCAATGTCACGCCGATGTTACAGGATAGTTCTTGACCTCCCCCTACTGGAAGCTTGCATAAGAATTGCATGATCCGCGCTTTCCGCCTCATTTTGATTCTGGCTTTCAGCTTCGGTGCCGTGATTGCACCGGATGGGGTGTCGGCCAGTATGTCGGACGCGGCCACTACGCAGATAGACGCCGCCGAGAGCCAAGATCAGCTTTGCTACGGATGCGTCCCCGCAGGATTTTCTGACGCGGTGCCCTGCGAGGGCGGGTGTCCTGTTCCTTGCGGCTCCAGTGGAACGGCCGGCATCATCGCCAAGGTTTCGTTAGCGCAGCTCGCCATGCCCTTTGGTATTGCCGTCCGCGGTGCCGAACCTTTGATCCCACTCGGCGCGAATCCGTCGCTTGATCCATTCCCTCCCAAACTGCCTCTCGGAACCTAAAACCGGCCTCGCCTGCTGCGAGGCCTGATTGTTGCCTTGGCCGAAGCTGGCTGAGTGCGACCTTTTCAGATCAAGGCAGTTGCGATGATCCTCCACAGACCGATTTCACGAAGGCACGTGCTTCGCACAGGTGCCGCATTCACAGCTCTATCCGCTCTGTCACCTGCACAAATGGCGATGGCCGATCCAACTGGGGACCCATTCGTCCTACGCGCGGCATCTGGACAGGCCGCCCTGCGCCCGTCACCATACGGCCCGACTAATGTCTGGAACTATAACGGATCCGTCCCCGGCCCTAAAATCCGAGTACGCCAGGGCGACCGAATCCGCGTTCTGGCTCAAAATGGGTTGGATGAAGGGACCACAATCCATTGGCATGGCATCCGCACGCCCAATGCGATGGACGGAGTGCCGTTCCTTACACAGGATCCGATCCCGGTTGATGGCGATTTTCTCTACGAGTTCTATGCGCTGGATGCGGGCACGTTCTGGTACCATCCGCACCAGCGCAGTTCGGAACAGGTCGGACGCGGGCTTTACGGGCCGCTGATCGTCGAGGAGGCGGACCCGATCCGCGTCGATCGCGACGTGACCTGGATGTTGGACGACTGGCGCATGACCCGGGACGGACAGATTGCGGATGACTTCGGCAACCGCCATGACGCGATGCACGGCGGTCGTATTGGCAATTCCGTGACCATCAACGGTCAGATCCCCGAACGCATCTCGGTGCAATCCGGTGAGCGCATCCGCTTGCGGCTAGTCAACGCGGCGAACGCGCGGATATTCGGGCTGGATTTCGGGGGTCTTGCCCCCGTCGTGGTTGCGCTGGACGGTCAACCCGTGACGCCCCATGCCCCTGACGGCGGGGTCGTGGTGATCGGCCCGGCGATGCGTGTCGATCTGGTCATCGACTTGACCGGCAAGCCCGGAGATGCCGTGACCGTCATCGATGCCTTCTACGAGGGACTTGAATACCGTCTGGTCGATCTTGCCTACGGGCCGGACAGGCTGCGGGACAAGGTGCCGGATTGGTCGATGGAGCTGCCGCCCAACCCGCTGGCCGAACCGGTCATGGCGTCGGCCGCGCGGCACCGGATCGTCTTCAACGGCGGAATGATGGGGCAGATGATGATGGGCGGCGGCATGGGGTCGATGATGGACCAGATGCGCGATGGCAACATGTGGTTCATCAATGGAGAAGCCGCGACGGGTCATATGATGGACCCCTTGCTGGTCCTGCCGCAGGGCACGTCGCACGTGTTCGAGATGGATAATCGCACCGCTTGGCACCATCCGATCCATTTTCATGGGCATTCGTTCCGTGTGATCGCCCGCAACGGACAACCGACTCGGTATCGCGAATGGCAGGACACCGTCCTGATGGCACCCGAAGAACGGGTCGAGATCGCCTTCGTCGCGGACAATCCCGGTGACTGGATGTTCCATTGCCACATTCTGGAACACCAGGCGGCGGGCATGATGGGCGTCATCCGTGTCGAACACGGCACGACCAAAACCTGAAACTTACACACTTAGGACCATGAAAATGAATGAACCGATGAAGAAGATACTTGGATTTGCCAGCCTCGGTACGGCAGGTGCCGTCGCCGTCCTTGCGATGAGCCTGAATGCCGCGCCTGCCGCGGCGCAGGAGGTCACGCTCTACAAGAACCCACAATGCGGATGTTGCGAGAGTTACGCGGACTATCTGCGCGAGAACGGTTTCACGGTGGAGGTGAAGCCGACCCACGATCTGGCGGAGATCAGCCGCGATGCGGGCATCCCGGATGACTTCCAAGGCTGCCATACAGCCTTTTTGGACGATTACGTCGTCAGCGGCCACGTGCCGATTGATGTCGTCAACAGGCTGCTGGAAGAGCGCCCGGAAATTGCCGGTGTGACTCTTCCCGGCATGCCATTGGGGTCGCCGGGTATGGGCGGCGCGAAACAGGAGCCCTTCAAGATTTACACCGTCGAGGAAGGTGTGAGCCCGACCGTATATGCGGTCGAATGATCAATCGCGCGTTCTGGTGCGAACCCGTGCCAGACCGGCTTCAAGGGAAAACAATGGATGGAATGCATGATGATGGACGGTGGAATGATGGGCGGCGGCATGATGATTGCGATGGGCCTCGTCTGGTTGCTGATCGTGGGTGTGCTGGTGCTCGCGGCGATCGCCTTGGTCAAATACATCCGCTCGGACAGCGGAAAATAGAAATGTGCCAGAATGCGGATTGAGGGTGCCAGCAGCGGCGACAGCCTGTTGTCGATGGGATTGGTCTGGGCGCTTTGCGTCCTGCTTATCCTGTCGTTGCTCGCGGCACTTTTCATTCTTTGTATGTGGTTCGTAACAAAAAGGCGGAAGTGCCGTGAAAAACACCATTAGGCTCGCTGCGGTCCTGCTCGCCACAACGGTTTTGCCAGTAGCAGCGCAGAGCGACGTGCTCATGGGCGAGCGCCTTTATCAAGAAAATTGTGCCAGTTGCCATGGGGCGAACCTGGAGGGGCAACCAGATTGGCGCACACGATTGCCGAACGGCAAGTTGCCTGCCCCGCCGCACGACGCCTCCGGCCATACCTGGCATCACCCCGACCGCGTATTGCTCGACATCGTGAAACGCGGACCGGCGGCGATTGTCGGGAACGGGTACGAAAGCGACATGCCCGGATATGAGGATGTGCTGACAGACGATGAGATCACGGCGATCATTGACTACATCAAGAGCACATGGCCCGCCCGGGTTCGCGCGTCGCAGGAAAGCCGCACCCTCGCGGGTGAACAGGCACAACCATGACGCATGAAGTCGCCAGCAAAACCGAACCCGTGGCGCGGCGCAGCATCTCCGGGTTTGTGCTGGTTCCGCTTGTGGCTCTGGCCCTCATGGTTCTGTTCGGCTGGGGGCTTTTCAAGGGTGGCGACGACTTGCCGTCGGCACTTCTCGGCAAACCCGTGCCCGACTTCGCGCTGCCCCCGGTGCTCGGCCGAGAAGAAGGTCTTTCGACGCAGGACCTGATCGGACACGTGTCACTGGTGAACGTCTTTGCGTCGTGGTGTGTGCCCTGCCGTGCCGAACATCCGCTGTTCATGGAGTTGAGCGCAACCGGTGAGGTGCCGATCTACGGAATCAACTACAAGGACCCGCCCGATCAGGCGCGCGCCTGGCTCGACGAGTTGGGTGATCCCTACGCGCGCATCGGGGCCGACATTAACGGACGCGCCGGTATCGAATGGGGCGTCTATGGCGTGCCCGAAACCTACGTCATCGCCGATGGCACCATCGCCTACCGCCATGTCGGTCCGATCACGCGAGCGATCCTGCAGGATACGCTGCTGCCGATTGTCCGCGATCTGAAAACCCAATCCGCTCAGGAGTCAAAATAATGAATTATCTGAAACTGGCCCTGTATATTTGGGCACTGTCCGTCGGCACGGCGTTTGCCGGACCGCAGGGGTTCGCCCTGCACGATACCCCGCAGCCTGTCGCCAATGTGCGCTACGAGAAAGATGACGGCAGCCGCGGAGACATGGAAGACTTTCGCGGCAAGGTGATCCTCGTGAACGTCTGGGCAACCTGGTGCGTCCCCTGCCGCGAAGAGATGCCGACGCTGGATGCGCTTCAGGCGGAACTTGGCGGCGACGACTTCGAAGTGGTTGCCCTTTCCATCGACCGGGCCGGATCACAAATCGTTCGGCGTTTCTACGACGAGATCGGTGTCACCAATCTCAATATGTATGTCGACCAGACCATGCTTTCGATGACCGCGCTGCGCACCGTTGGCCTGCCAACGACGATCCTGATCGACGCGCAGGGGCGGGAGCTCGGGCGACTGGTCGGACCAGCCGAATGGGACGAGCCCGAAATGGTGTCCTTTCTGCGCGGATTTATCGAATGAGTTCCCCAGAAGACGTTCCCTCACCCTTGACCTTCCAGTTGCTGGAATGACTATCTCACTAACATCGAAAGGATTTTTCGGATGACCGACGTAATACCGTCCAGCGACGCAGCCACTTCAGGCATTTCCAGTGCTGGCAGCAGGCCCCCGTGGTTAACGCGCAGGCGATTGCTTTTCGTCGGTGCGGCAACTGTGATGGGGAGTGGCATGGCGCTGAACTGGGGATGGCTCACCGCGATCGGGCTCGCGCCTGTTCTGGTCTCGCTGGCCCCCTGCGCTGCGATGTGCGGTCTCGGTTTGTGCATGAAGGGCGGGTCCGGCGGACAATGTAAGGATGCGAAAACAGCCAATCCCATTCAAACTGAAAGAGGCGACACTTGAACAGTTTTCTGACCCGTCGCGCAGCCTTGGCGATACTTGCGACCACGATTTCGTCTCCGGCCTTCGCCAATCATCCGGGTGAAAACCTGGATGCACGTATGTTCGAGATGGAACCCTACTTCCAAGCCATCGATGCAGCGCAGGCTTCGGATTTCGAGTTGCGGGATTCCGAGGGGAATACTGTGCGCTTGTCAGACTTCGGCGACAAGGTGGTCATCCTGCACTTCATCTACGCCAATTGCCCGGATATCTGCCCGCTCCACTCCCAAAAGATCGGGGCCATTCAGGCCTCGATCAACGACGGGCCGATGAAAGATTTGGTACAGTTCATCTCGATCACGACCGATCCGGTGAATGACACGCCGGACCTGCTGCGCGATTACGCGGATCGGCATGGACTCGATACGAGCAACTGGGTCATTCTGACCAAGCAGCCTCATCAATCTGATGACGTAACGCGCCTTCTGGCGCGGGAATATGGGATGGAGTTCACGATGACTGCCGACAGCGACATGATGATGCACGGAGCGGTCACCCATGTCGTGGACATCGGCGGACGGTTCGCCGCAAAACTCCATGGCATGGACTTCAAGAACGTGAACCTGATCCTCTACGTCAGCGAGTTGATCAACAACGACCGACATCGACGCCGGGAGCCCAGCTGGTGGGACCGGCTGACAGGTGTGTTTCAATGAGTGTCGTCGCGACTGGCGTCAGGCTGTCCTCGACAGACGGAATCTCCCTGACAGCTCTGCGTCGGTATTTTTCGGTAATAATCCCGGCCAATCTGATCTGGGAGTTCGCACATATGCCGCTCTACACGATCTGGAAAGAGGGCACTTGGGGGGAGATTGTCTTCGCAGCCGTCCATTGCACGGGTGGCGATATCCTGATCGCCATGAGCACGCTGATGCTTGCGCTCATGCTGTCGGGTCGGGGCTGGCCCCTGGTTGCCTCCACGCGGCGGTCTGTGACTGTCCTTACGGTGGTATTCGGGCTGGGATACACGCTGTTCAGTGAATGGCTCAACATCGTGATCCGCGCGGCCTGGGCCTATTCGGACCTGATGCCGATCATTCCGATCCTTGATGCGGGCCTGTCACCTGTGCTGCAATGGATCGTGATCCCGCTGACCGCGTTCTGGTGGGCCTTGCGGCCCTTCAACGCCGATCGTGAAAAATGACGGATATCAGCGGCATCGGCATTTTCGCGGCCTTTCTGGCGGGGGCCATTTCGTTCCTGTCGCCCTGCGTCCTGCCGCTGGTGCCGGGCTATGTCTCCTATATTGCGGGCCAGCCGGATTTGCGCACGACGCGTTCGGTCGGCCTGCGGGCGCGCGCCGGGGCGCTCGGGTTGAGCGCCTGCTTTGTCTTGGGCTTTTCGACAGTCTTCGTCGCACTCGGGGCTGGGGCCAGTGCGCTCGGATCCCTGCTGCTGACATGGCGCACCGAGCTGAACTATCTCGGCGGCGCGATCATTATTCTTTTCGGACTGGTCATGCTGGGTGTCTTTCGTCTGGATGCGTTCTCGCGCGATACCCGTTTCAATCTCGACATTCCCGCCGGTCGCTCGTTTGGCGCCTATGTGCTGGGGCTTGCCTTCGCCTTTGGCTGGACACCTTGCATCGGACCGATCCTCGGCGCGATCCTGACACTCAGTTCGACCTCCGGCAGCATGTCGGACGGCATCTGGCTGCTGTCGATCTATTCCGCTGGTCTGGGGGTGCCCTTCCTGCTGGCGGCGCTCTTCACCGACGCCATCGCCGCGCGGGTAAGGCAGATCGGCAAGGCCGGCCGCTGGCTCTACAAAGGCGCGGGTATTGCCATGATCATCATGGGAGTTGCCATCATGACCGGGCAATTGTCACGGTTTGCCTATTGGCTGCTGGGGACGTTTCCTTTTCTCGCGACAATCGGCTGACGAACCTCGAACCAGCTCTTGGCGTGATGGTTGGTAAGTGGGGATCATCTCCACCACTCAAATAGGTCGTACACGCCGCGCCCCTGTAGAGGTCGCGGGGCCGTCAGCCGATCAGGTAGACCCGGATCGGCATCCAGATCCCCATCACCACCATCATGACGTTTTCGGTGAGCGAGACGAACCCCAGCGGCACGTTGCTGTCACCGCCGACGCAGGCGCATTTCAACTCGCGCTTGTCGATGTAGACCGCCTTGAAGACCGATACCGCACCTACGGTGCCGATGAACAAGGCCAGGGGTGCCGAAAGCCAGGTGAGCGCTCCGGCGACCATGAGGATACCCGCGAAGGCCTCTCCGAAGCGATAGATCTTGCCGTAACCTGCGGATTCTCCAAATGGTTGGAGGGGAGTCGGGGCTCAGGCCACAGTTTTCAAAGGATGGAAACGTTGACAGAATGCTTTCCATGATACATTTAACTTACTATGACGATCGCACTCACCATTTCAAGATTGCGTCAGATGATGCTTGGTATCATCTGCGTGCTTGCTTTGGCTACAGTTCCGTCGTCTGCGCTACATGCTCAGATGGGCGGACATGGCGAGCCGGTTGGCACAGATCATAACGCCGAAACGATGTCTGAATTAAATGATAGTGGTCACGGCCATTCCACTGCAACTCATTGCGGAGAAAGCGACCGCGTTGCAAACGCGGATGACGAACATGACGGCATTCAATGCTGCATCGGCTTCTGCTTTTCGGCTGTTCTCGATGAAAGAAACGTGTTCCGGTCGCGCGACGAGCCAAGCGCGCGTCACGTAGCTGTCGACCGCCTGATCGTATCGTTCGAACCGGACAGCCCACAACGCCCACCACGAGTCTGACTTAGCCGCCGATCCGGTATGCGGATCTTCTGAGTGCGCCTGCAAAGCGTTCTCGAATTTCTCAATAAGTCAGGTCTAAACTAATGAAAATTGCTATACTTCTGGGCGCATCTGCGCTCGTGCTTGGGGCATGCACGTCAGAGCCCACGCCACTTCCGAGCGTTGCCAGCCAAGAGGCTACGTTCAATGGTACAATCTCATCCCCCTTGTCTTACAAAAACCCCTGGCCGGGTACACGTTTCGCGGCCCAACTGGCCCGCGCGACTGGCGCGAGGTCAACGAAGAGCAATCGGAGGCAAACTGATGATTTTGACGAGACCTTTACTTGCGCTTGGTCTGCCAATGACACTGGCAGCATGCGCGACGGCGGTTCCAGATGCCTACACGGACCAGAAAGCCGGGTTTTCGATTGTGTCAACCCAGACCGCGGCGGCCATCGGCAAAAGAACAGCTTTTGCGCAGACCCAAGCCGAGAACGCGGAATTGAAAAAACAAGTTCACGCAATGGTCCATCAACGAACGATCTCGGCAGACACGGCGGTGCAGGTCGCGCTCTTGAACAACAAGGGGCTGCAAGCCTCCTATGCCAATGTCGGACTTTCGGCTGCAGAGGCTTGGCAGGAATCAACGCCGGAGAATCCGATCGTTGCAATCGGAGTGCTTGGCATCGGAGCTGCGGAATTGGGCGCTTACCGGGCGATAGAAGGGTTGTTTCGAGCGAACATCCTTGACGCGCAAACGCGGAAGCAACGTGTTCTGCTGGCAGATGCGAATTTTCGGGCCGCACAGATGAATGCGGTGAATGACACGCTTGCGCTTGCCAACCAGACGCGAATGGCGTGGATCAACGCCGTGGCTGCGTTTGAAACTGTAACGTATCTCAAGCGTGCCAAGGCCACTTCCGACGCCGGGTCAGAACTTGCGGCCCGGCTGGGCGAGACCGGCGCGCTGAACAAGGCCGGTCAGGCGCGGGAACAAGCGTTCAATGCCGAGCTGGCTGGACAGCTGGCACAGGCCCGACTGAATGCAACCCAAGCCAAAGAAGATCTGACGCGGTTAATGGGGCTGTGGGGCACCGAAGTGAATTACTACGTGCCCGATGCTTTGCCAGCGCTCCCGAGGTCGGTTGGGCCAATCACTAACCTGGAAGCTAAAGCCCTTCGAAACCGGTTCGACCTGCGGGTCGCTAAACTCGGGCTTGAAGCGCAGGCGGCTGCATTCGGGCTGACCGATCAAACGCGGCTTGTGACCGATCTCGAGCTCATCGCTGGTTTCGAAGCAGAGCGGGAAAGAGAGGACGGTAACCTTGAAACTGAAACTACCCCGCAGATTGAGCTGGAGTTCGCCATCCCGATTTATGACACCGGCAAGGCGCGGATGCGCAAAGCCGAGCTGATGTATCTTCAGGCGGCAAATGTTCTGGCTGAGCGCGCGGTCAATGTGCGGTCCGAAGCACGTTCTGCTGAGACCGCTTATCACGCATCTTACAAGATTGCGCGTCACTACCGCGACGTTCTTGTGCCGCTGCGCAAGACCATCGAGGAAGAAGGCCTGCTGTCCTACAACGGCATGATTACCAACACCTTCGAATTGCTCACGGATGTGCGCGAAAAACTTGGTTCCTCGCTCGAGGCGGCCAATGCCAAGCGTGACTTCTACTTGGCCCAGGCGAACTTGACTGCCGCCATATACGGCGGTGGCGCAGGCGGAATGGGCGATGGAGAGGGCGTATCACTTGCCGCCGGTGGCGGCGCAGGACACTGAAAGGAATATGACATGCTGAATAGACGTCAATTACTCGGAGCCGGCGCCGCAGGTGCAACGCTGGTCTCTTCAAAAGCCTGGGGTCAAACCTTGAACATGGGGTTGCCAGAGGCTGCGCAGATGGACAGTGCGGCAACGGCGATCACGGCGCGTCCCAATTCTGGGCCGGACTACACGCCTGTGGTCACGCTGAACGGGTGGACCCTGCCGCACCGGATGAACAACGGGGTGAAGGAATTCCACCTCGTCGCCGAACCGGTCGAGCGCGAACTCGCTGATGGAATGATCGCGCATTTGTGGGGCTATAACGGCCAGTCCACGGGTCCAACGATCGAAGCGGTCGAAGGTGACCGGGTCCGCATCTACGTCACCAACAAGCTCCCCGAGGCGACGACGATTCATTGGCACGGGATGATCCTGCCTTCCGGCATGGACGGGGTCAGCGGACTGAGCCATCCCGGCATCCCGGCGGGCAAGACCTACGTCTACGAGTTTGACCTGATCAAATCCGGCACCTTCATGTATCACCCGCATGGCGATGAAATGGTGCAGATGGCGATGGGGATGATGGGCATGTTCGTGGTCCATCCCAAGGACCCCACGTTCATGCCGGTGGATCGTGACTTCCTGATCATGCTCAACGCCTTTGACATTGATCCCGGCACCTACGTGCCGCGCATCATGACCATGACCGACTTCAACTTGTGGACCTGGAACAGCCGGATCTTCCCCGACATCGATCCTCTGGTAGTCAACAAGGGAGACCGGGTGCGTGTGCGCGTCGGCAACCTGACGATGACAAACCATCCCATCCACATGCACGGCTATGACTTTAAGGTCACCTGCACGGATGGCGGCTGGGTGTCGCCTGAAGCGCAATGGCCAGAGGTCAGCATCGACATCCCCGTGGGCGCGATGCGCGCCTATGAGTTCGTCGCGGACCATCTGGGTGACTGGGCGATCCACTGTCACAAGTCACACCACACGATGAACGCCATGGGCCATGACGTGCCGACGTTCATCGGGGTCAACAAGAAGCCGCTGACGCAGAAGATCCGTCAGTTCCAGCCGGAATACATGCCTATGGGCACGAACGGGATGGGCGAGATGGCGAAAATGGAAATGCCGCTGCCCGACAATACCATCCCGATGATGACGGGTTGGGGCCCTTACGGCCCCATCGAGATGGGCGGCATGTTTTCGGTCGTAAAGGTGCGGGACGGCATCGACGCGGACGATTACTCCGATCCCGGCTGGTACGAGAACCCCCCGGGCGAGATGGCCTACGAATGGACCGGCGAGTTGCCTGAATTCGCCTCCAACAACAGCCCCAGGACCATTCTCACACAGAAACCAGCCTCGAAGGGCTGAGCAGCCCTTCGTCATCTCTAACCAAACCAACCTACAGGAAAATGAAATGAAAAACCTTCTTCTGACAACAAGCCTCGCGATCGCGCTTTCCACACAGGCCTATGCTACAGGCACGCACGGCGGTGGACATGATGAAAACCAGCCTACCGAACAGACAGAAATGATGGTCGGCATGCCGGGTGACCCCGCCAAGGTGGATCGCACAATCGACGTCACTTTGCTCGAAAACGATGAGGGCCAGATGCTGATCGAGAGCGAAGAGATGACCATCAAGGAGGGTGAAACCATCCGCTTCAACATCACCAACAAGGGTGAGTTGGAGCATGAGTTCGTACTCGACACGGTCGAGCGCAATGCCGAGCACAAGATCGAAATGGCCAAGATGGACATGGAGCACGACGATCCGAACCGTATCCGTCTCGATGCGGGCGCGTCGGGTGAGGTTGTCTGGACTTTCGCGAATTCCGGTACGTTCGAAGCAGCATGCCTGATCCCGGGCCACTACGAAGCCGGCATGCACCGTGAGGTCGCGGTCGGTGACCAGATAGCTCAGGCTGGCGTGGAGTACACGAGCGGGACCATCAAGAAAATCGACGCGGAGGCCGGCAAAGTCACAATCATTCACGGCCCTCTCGTCAACCTTGATATGCCCGCGATGACCATGGTGTTCCGCGCTGACGAAGCAATGATGGCCAAGATGGCGGAGGGTCAGGAAATCGAGTTCGTTGCCGACCGGGTTGAGGGCAAGCTTACTGTCACGCAGATGAAATAATCACTTAGATGTTCGGGTGGCGCGGTTGCCACCCGAACACTACTACCATCCGAGCGCGAACACTTTAATTGGCATCCAGATGCCCATGAGCATCATCATCAGGTTTTCAGTCAGAGAGATGAAACCCAGTGGCACATTGCTGTCACCGCCCACACAAGCACATTTAAGCTCGCGTTTATCGACATAGACCGCCTTAAAAACGCTTGTAGCTCCCACCGTTCCAATGAACAGCGCAACCGGCGCCGACAGCCAAGTGAGAGCGCCAGTAACCATAAGGATACCAGCGAAAGCTTCCCCAAACGGATAGAGGTAGCCGTATCGGACCCAACTGCGAGCCAGTAGATCGTAATTCAGGAACATTGTAGAGAAGCTCTCGACATCCTGCAGCTTCTGCACGGCGAGAAAGCACATGGAAATGGCGATGAACCATTCCGCCGCGCGCAGCGTGAAGATGCTACCGAAGCTTGCCCAGCTGAGGCCGAGCGCTAAGAAAAACGCGACCGAGAAGATCGCAATGACTGGCCGATAACTGGTTTCGTCGCCTTCCGTATTGTCGTTGCCGAAGTGCACTCGCAAAGCCTCGTAACCACCGATCCGCTCACCGTCGATGAAAGTCTGTGGCGTGGTCTCGACGCTGTGCTGTTCCATGAAGGCATCGGTGTCCTCCCGGGTGGTGAGATGGTAGTCCTCGACCTCATACCCCTCCCTTTCAAGAAGATCCTTCGACTTCAGGCCATAGGGACAGAGATGACCCGGCATCACCATGCGATAGAGCTTCGCCGTGCTAGGAGTTGCCTGCTGGTCCATGTCAGCCCCCGCAGCTGTAGAAGCCGCGGTAGCCGGCGGAGAGACCGGCGTCGAGCTCCAGCGTCATCGTCGCCTCGACCGGCTTGCTGCCCACCGAGTCAAGCGCCGCTCCGTCCTCGGCGGCGGTGAGAAGGATCGCCAGACCCTCGGTGCCTAGTTCCCCGGCCGCACCTTGGTCGATCCGCACGAGGTCGCCGCTCAGCTTGACCAGCCCGACGGCCTCACCATTCACTTCGCCAAGTGCCAGAGAAGCCGGACTGCCAGTGGTGTAGTTGAAGGTGCAGGCCGCGCCATTGGGCAGAAGCTGAGCGATCTCCTCCTCGGTCAGGAAACCGGGATCGAGCACGGCGATGTTCGCGGTAGAAAGGGCTTCGTCGAGGTTCACGATGCGAGGGCTCACGGGTTTCTCAGGCTCGGATACGTCACCCGATGCCTCCATCTCGTTGATGAGATAGCGCATTTCAGCGATTTCCTTGTCCTGCGCATAGATGATCTCGTCCGCCAGTTTTCGAACACGGGGATCAGAGATGTTGGCGCGGCTGGATGTCATGATCGCAATGGAATGGTGCGGGATCATCGCGCGCATGTAGCTGGTGTCCCCAACTGTGGCCTGCCCACGCACCAGCCAGAGAGATCCGGCGAATGCGACGGCAGCGCCGGCGAAGATCGCCGCATTGATCGCCTTGCTGGTATACATCGATAGCATGAAGACCAGCATGATGATCGCCATCGTTGCACCCATCAACAATGCCATGTAAGCCCTCGTTTCGGACCAAAAAATGTGGGAAATCAGATAAGTATTCAAATACATCAGTCCGAACATTACAACCGTGGAGGTCGCAATCATGGCTGCAAATCTCCAATATGACATGTTGTACTCCTTCTGCTTTCACTGTCGTCGCGGACATAGCAACAACAACCATCCAGCGCTGGAGGGTTCCAGGTTTTCGGGGCATTAAGTCATCTGACGCTTCTAGTCCTTCCCGCTCGTAACCACGAGAAAGATGGTGGAGGCCGAGCAACTAATTAGGAGAAAGCCATTCAGTGCCTCGGCACCGGCCAGAAAACGCAGATGGTCCGTGGGGTAGATATCGCCGAGGCCGAGGGACGAATAGTTGACCAGGGAAAAGTAGAAAACGTCCATAAACGTGTCGACGTTCTCCTGTTCAAAACCGCCGATACCGATGAGTTCACCGAAACTGAAGCCGAGGGCATAAAGTCCGGCTTCAATGATGTGGGCAAGCGCAAGCGTATAAAGAGCAATAAGGAGACGTGCGGACTGCGTGGACGGCGTCCCACGCGCCTGGTTCATCACAAGGGTCATCGCACGGACGTGCACCAGCCCGCTCGACCCGAACAGAACGACAACCAGAAGGATGGCCCAAACCACGTCTTCGGACCCGACTAAGTTGATTTGCGGCGGTCGTCCTCGTCGCGCCGTTTCATGGCCAGATCGGCTAGGATCGGGCAGTCCGGGCGGTGATCTCCGGCACACTCCTGGACGAGATGCGCGAGTGTCGCTCGCATTTCCTTTAACTCGGCGATCTTGCCGTCGATTCGCTCAAGATGTTGCTTGGCGATCTCCTTCACCACGGCGCTGGCACGCTCTTCGTCTTCGTAGAGTGCAAGAAGATTACGGCAATCTTCAATTGTGAAACCGAGCGCACGGGCGCGTCCCAGAAACGCCAGCTTGTGCGCGTCACTTTCACGGAACGTGCGATAACCGTTCGAACTGCGCAAGGGCTTGACCAGTCCGATATCTTCGTAGTAGCGGATCGTCTTGGCGGGCAGCCCGGAAAGGTCGGCCGCATCTCCGATATTCATTGCATGATCCTCCTTATTGAGCAGCGACAGGGGCAGGGGACAGAGAGTCCGCCCCTTCAGATTTCAAGCTGCTGGCTTCATCCATGGCCGGGCGGATCCGGCGCAAGCGCAACGCGTTAGTCAGCACAAAAACTGAGCTCAACGCCATTGCCCCGGCGGCCAGCACCGGCGACAGCAAAAGCCCGAAGGCCGGGTAGAGCACACCTGCCGCCACCGGGATCAGCGCGACATTGTAGCCGAAGGCCCAGAACAGGTTCTGGCGGATGTTGCGCATGGTCCGCCCGGACACATTGAGCGCGTTCACTACGCCGCGCAAATCACCCGACATCAGCACGACATCGGCAGATTCGATGGCAACATCGGTGCCGGTGCCAATGGCGATGCCCACATCCGCATGCGCCAGCGCGGGCGCGTCGTTGATGCCGTCCCCAACGAAGGCGATCTGTTGGCCGCCTTGCTGCAGTTCATCCAGCGCCGCCACCTTGCCATCGGGCAGGACACCCGCGATCACGTGGTCGATGCCGATCTCCCGCGCGATGGCCTCGGCCGTTTCGCGCTTGTCGCCGGTGATCATCGCGACCTTCAGCCCGAGACCATGCAGCGCCTCGATGGCGGCGCCGCTGGAGGGCTTCACCGGGTCGGCCACGCCGATAACCGCCGTGACCTTTCCATCCACGGCCGCGAAAAGGGCCGTCCGGCCCTGCTCCGTGAGCCGGCGCTCGGTATCGGCCAGCGCCTCGATGCTCAGTTCCTCGCGGGTCATGAGGCGATCCGCGCCGACAATCACGTCGTGCCCCGCGACCTTGGCGCGCACGCCGTAGCCGGTGATCGAGTCAAACCCCTCGACCGCGTGACGCGCCACGCCCTCGGCCTGCGCCGCGCGCATGATTGCCTCGGCAATGGGATGTTCGGACTGCGCCTCGACAGCCGCGACTAGCGCCAGAACCTCGGCCCGCTCAGATCCGTCGGCCAGAACGAGGTCGGTTAGTTCGGGGCGGCCCTCGGTCACGGTGCCGGTCTTGTCGAGCGCGACCATGTCCACGCCCGTCAGCTGTTGCAAAGCGTCGCCCTTGCGGAAGAGGACACCCATCTCGGCCGCGCGTCCTGTGCCAACCATGATGGAGGTGGGCGTGGCCAGCCCCATCGCGCAAGGACAGGCGATGATCAGCACCGAAACGCCTGCAACGAGCGCGTAGGACAGCACGGGCGCCGGTCCGATCAGCAGCCAGATCAGAACGGTCAGCGCGGCCAATGCCATAACCGCCGGTACAAACCAGAGCGTGATCCGGTCCACCATGCCTTGGATCGGCAGCTTGGCGCCCTGAGCTTCCTCGACCATGCGGATGATCTGCGCCAGCGTCGTGTCCGCCCCCACGCGGGTCGCGCGGAAGCGGAAGCTGCCGCTGCCGTTCACCGTGCCGCCGGTGACGGGATCGCCCTCGGACTTCGCCACGGGCACCGGCTCGCCGGTGATCATGCTCTCGTCGACATGCGCGCTGCCTTGGGTCAATTCACCGTCCACCGCGATGCGCTCGCCCGGCCGGACGACGAGGATGTCGCCGACGCGGATGCGCTCGATCGCCACGTCCCGTGCCTCGCCGTCCACCAGAACCCGCGCCGTGCGGGCTTGAAGGCCCAGCAGTTTCTGGATCGCGGCCCCCGTGCGGCCCCTGGCGCGCGCTTCCATCCAGCGGCCCAGAAGGATTAGCACGACGATAACCGCTGCGGCCTCGAAATAAACGGCACGCGCCGCCTCGGGCAGCACGGTGGGCGCGAAAAGCGCGGTGATAGAATAGACATACGCGGCCCCGCTCCCCACCGCGACAAGGCTGTTCATGTCGGGCGCCCCTTTGAACAGGGCCGGAAACCCCTTGGTGTAGAAATGGCGTCCGGGCCAGAACAGCACCACGGTCGTCAGCATGAACTGGATCATCCAGCTGGCCTGATAGCCGATGGTGCGCCCGATCATCTCGTGCATGCCCGGCACGAGATGCGCTCCCATCTCGAGCAGGAAGACAGGCAGGGCCAGTGCCGCCGCGAAAACGGTCCTGCGGGCGAGCGCATGAGCCTCGGCGTCCTTGCGCGCGCCGCGATCCTCTGCAGCATCTTCGATCAACTCGGCCGGGTAGCCCGCCGCCTCGGCGGCCTGCAACAGGTCAGCCGGATCGACAACGCCTTCGGGATAGGTCACGGTCGCGGTTTCCGACGCGAGGTTCACGTCCACGTCGAGCACGCCCGGCACCACCGCCAGCGCCTTGTCCACCCGTCCCACGCAGGAGGCGCAGGACATGGACGAGACGTTCAGGCGCACGGTCTGAGTGCGGGCGGGATAGCCGGCATTGTCCAGCGCCCCGATCACCTCGGGGATCCGGGCATCCGAGTCGATCCGGACCTGCGCCGTTTCGGCGGCGAGGTTCACGTTCACTTCGTCGATTCCGGGCAATGCTAAAAGCGCACGCTCGACTCGGCCGACGCAGGACGCGCAAGACATGTTCTGAACAGAAAAACGCAACTCTCTTGAGCTCGGCATGAACGTCTCCCTCATCTCCTGCAGGATAGCTAATGGTTCCCCCCGCTGGAAGGTCAACGGCGCCGAGACATTTTTTCGCCCTTGACCTTCCCATGCGGGAAGTAAGCATCCAATGCCGAGAACTGGAGAAAACAGATATGCGCAGCTACAAGGTTCCGGATATGAGTTGCGGCCATTGCACCGCAACGATCGAAAAGGCGATCAAGGCGATAGACCCAACAGCGTCCGTGACCTGCGATACGGGTACGCGGCAAGTCGAGGTTGATAGCGTTCTGAACGAGCACGCCCTGACGGAGGCGATCCGAAATGCCGGTTACGGTGTCACTGCTGCTTCGACGACCTGAAGATCACCGGTACCGGGCAATTCCGGCGCCAGTTATCCATCGTCGCATGAGGTTCATTCCTTTTCGCGGGCCTCATCGACCAAGGCTTCCAGTTGGTCTTGTTCGACCAAACCGGGAACCAGGTTGTCGCCGATCACGAATGACGGTGTGCCGTTGAAACCCAACGCCTGCGCCAGCCGCATCGATTCGTCGATGTGCGCCTGGACCTCCGGCGCTTCCATGTCCGAACGCAGCTGGTCCACGTCAAGGCCGATTTCTTCGGCGATCCGCAGGACAGACGCCTCTTGCGCACGTTCCTCCATGCCCATAAGCGCCCAGTGGAATTCTTCATACTTGTCCTGATTGCGTGCCGCCAGGGCTGCTTTCGCGGCGAAGACGGACCCGTCACCGAGTATCGGCCATTCGCGAAAGACGAGCCGCACATTCGGGTCCGCCTCGATCAAACCTTCAACCTCCGACATGGCACTGCGGCAATAGGGACAGTTGTAGTCGAAAAACTCCACAACAGTGACGTCCCCATCAGGATTGCCCAGCACCGGCGCGTTCGGATCCTCTTCCAAGAGCTGGCGTTGTTCCTTGAGCACGTCCGCCGCGGCCTCTGCCTGCGCGGTCGCTTCCTGCTGTTCGAGAAGCTGCACCGCTTCCATGATGATCTGGGGGTTTTCCAGAATCGCTTCTAGGGCCAGTTCCTTGACGCGTTCCTCGCTCAAGGCCTGTGCAAATGCGGAAAACGGCAACAGGATACTCAGGGCGAGCATTGCCAATCGAAGCGATATCATTTTCAGTTTCCTCGTTTCTGCTGTTCTGCCTCGCTGCGGGCGGCCTGGACCTCTCTCTGACGGTCGGGCCATGTGGATTTGATGAAGGCGAGGATGTTCCATATCTGCGCATCGGTCAGCTCGTCACCGAAACCGGGCATGCCGCTTTGGAAATCCACACCCTGCTTCGCGAGAGTCTTCTTTCCGCCGAGCTTGGTATAGTCGAACAGAACACTATCAGGATGATGCCAGGTGTGACCGGTTTCGTCATGCGGGGGTGCGGGCAGGATGCCATCCTCTCCGGCCGAGCGCCATCCGACCTGTCCCTCGAGATCGGCGCCGTGGCAAGAGGCGCAATACTCCTGGTAGAGTTTTTCGCCCTCGGCCAGATCGACCGTCTGCCGCAACGTCGCGGTGCCGGATGTGCCACTACCCGCCATCATCCAGGCGCCAACGCTAGCCGCGCCGACCACGAGTAGAAAGAGGACAAGCGAGCGTCGCATCATGTCACCTTCATCCAGGTCATCATGCCCGAGGCCGCGTGGCTGAGCATGTGGCAATGAAACAGCCAATCGCCGGGATTGTCGGCCACGAAACCGATCGTGCGGGTCTGGCCGCCGAACATCAGGATCGTGTCGCGCAAGGGCCCTAGGCCGCCATCCTCGCTGATCTCGCGGAAATGCAGCGCATGCAGATGCATCGCGTGAGGAAAGGACGTTTCGTTGTAGATCTGCAGCTTGACCGTTTCCCCATTCGCGACATCGACAAGCGGGGTATCGTTCATGCCGATTGTCCCGTTGAAAGACCAGAACTGGTTGGCGTCCACCAACTCACGAAAGCTTTTCTTCTCGCCATTCAGAAACGCGCTGTCGAGCGTGCCCATTGCGCCGCCCTGCATGTGAAGCCGTATTGTCTTGGCATCTTCTAGGCCGGTGACTTCCATCCGCGGGTTGGCAGGCAACGCCTCAGGTGCCTCACGACGCTTGTCCGCGGCCCGCCCGGTCACGCGGAACGCCGCCTGCGAGACCCCCTCCTGATCCTCGATCCGCACGAGGTGCGCGGTCTCGCCCGGCGCGGCTGTCACGTCCGCGATCACATCGGCCCGCTGGCCGGGGCCGAGGATCAGCGGCTCAGCCAGAGGCTGGGTCTGTGACAGCGGCATACCGTCCAGTGCAACCGTCCAGCCCTCCATGCCCTTGAGTGCCAGCACGAAAATCCGGGCATTGGCCGCATTCACGAGGCGCAGGCGCAACCGCTCGTTCTGACGCACGTCAAAGGCAAGGTCATGCCGACCGTTGCTGACGATGAAATTCCCGCGCCGCCCGGCATGGCTGCGGTCGTGGCGCGAGGTGAAATCCGGGTCGATCTGAGCGGTCTCGGGGCTTAGCAGCCAATCATCGAGTATTAGCACTTCTTCGCGGTCCACGTCCGTCGGACTGGGTTCCTCGACGATCAACGCGCCGTAAAGACCGCGCGCCACCTGCTCGGTCGAGCGGTTATGCGCGTGATACCAGTAGGTCCCGGCGTCCGGCACGACGAAATCATAGTCGAAGTTCCGGCCCGGATCGACCGCTGGCTGAGTCAGGCCCGCAACCCCCTCCATCGCGTTGTCGATGCGAACGCCATGCCAGTGGACGGAACTTGCCTGCGGCAGCTCGTTCACGAAGCGGCGGCGCAGGCGCGCGCCTTGCGCAAGCCGGATCTCAGGTCCAGGCATCACGCCGCCGTAACTCCAGATTTCGGTCTCGGGATAGCCATCCGGCGCCAATTGGATGCTGGCCGGCTGGGCTTCGAGAAATTCGACATCCGAAGCCGCTGCGAGCGATCGGCGCGGTAAGGCGAAAGCCGCGGTGGCCATCGCACCCTGCATCAGAAAGTCACGTCGCGTCGGCATTGGTTTCCTGTGTTTCGATCACGGGACACGCCCGAAGGAAATGCTCAGTTGATCCCGTTCTCCCTCTGCAATTCACGTACATAGCGTGCGATCAACTCGACGTCGCCATCAGTCAAACCTTCGACCGGCGGCATGTTTCCGAAATTCCAGTGATGCGCGCGCACACCGTTTTTCGCGGCCATCACGAACGCCATGTCGGAATGGTGGTTCGGTTCGTAGATCTTGTGCACGAGTGGTGGTGCGACCTCGTTCTGGCCTGCCGCGTTCTTGCCGTGACATTCCGCACATTTCGCCTCGTAGGCCCGCTTGCCCATCTGCGCCTGGTCCGAAAGCTCCGCCGGCAGCGAAACTTCGACCATGGGGGCGCCCGATTCCAGATCACTGGTGTCGGGAGGTACCACCGAATGGCCCATCCCCTGCTGGGGTTGCTGCGCGATTTTCCAGTAGACTATTGCGCCGCCCAACACGAAGAAGGCCAGAATGGCTAGAACTGTCTTGTTCATTTGATCCTTACTTCAGATAAGTTTGACTTGGGTGCCGATTGGAGTCCTGTCGAACACTTCGATGATATCTTCGTTGTAGAGACCGATGCAGCCGCTGGAGGATTTGCGACCGATCTTGCGCGTGTCGCCGGTCCCATGGATGCGGTAGTACTGCCAGGTCAGATGCATGGCGCGCACGCCCAGCGGGTTCTCGGGGCCGGGGGCGACATATACCGGCAAAGACGGATCGCGCTCGCGCATCGACGGAGTGGGCACCAAATCCGGCGCATCGTCCTTGTAGACGATCTCGCTATAGCCACGCCGCGTGAGTTCGTCGCCCTTAGGAACCGATGTGGGGTAGATGCGCATCTCCCCATCCGCGGTCCAGTGCTGAAGAACTCTGGTGTTGGTATCGGAAAGCAGAATTCCTTTGCCGAGCGCGTCAAAGTGATCCTGCCAGCGATGCAACCGGAATGACGAAATATTCCGGCGAACCGAGTCCGAACTCTTGGGCCCGCAACACCGATGGTGCCGCAAGAGCAACGAGCCCTCCAACCGAAAAGAATAGAAAGCCTCGGCGTTTTATTGCCCTGGGGGTCTTGTCTTCCATCGTCCGTCTCCGCGCATTCGATCCCTGAATGGTACTCTTGAACCGCCTTCCCGCACTGGAAGGTCAAGAATGGTCGGGATGAAAACTCCGTGAAATACGTAACGGTTTGTATCGCTCACCTCCCTGCAGGATAAGCCTTTAGCAGGGTTTCGAATTACGGGGCCTCGACATTATGAAAATGGCCAAATCACGAGTAGAGCTTTCCAATTCAAGTAACATGATGAACTTTGGGATATGAGTCTGCTGTGCGGTCACACTTGCGCCGGTTTTGTTTTATGCTGTGGCAGGTCGTGTATCTGTTGGCTTCTCGAGCAACACGTTCATACTCGCGCCTTTGGCATGATGTCTGGGAGGTCATTTCGGCGAAGCGGGAAAGGGCATGATGGCTTAGCCTTGGAGTTCTTGCTTGCGGCGCCGAAACTCATCTTCGTCGATCTCACCGCGTGCATAGCGTTCCTTGAGGATCTCCATCGCATCGCGAGTTTCGCCCAAACGGTTGCTGGTGAGCATACGGAAGAAGAATACGGTAACCGCGATAATCACCCCCCAGAAAAGGATCATGCCGAAACCTCCCCACCAACCATGACCATCTCCCCACATCATGTGTCCAAAGGTGTTATCAGCAATGCCGCCTGGATCCGCGAGGGCCGAGACTGTGCCCGCAAACAGAGCGATTACGCTGGATTTGACCGTCATATAGGCATTCATGATACTGTCTTTTCTTGCTGGTTGGAACTTTGTGAAAACGGCAAATCGAGTCGCGCAAGAAGCCCGCCGTCCGGGTGGTTCTGCAAAGTTATATCGCCGCCATGCGAGCGCAGGATGGTGCGTGCGATTGACAGGCCGAGACCGGTGCCACCCGTCTCGCGTGAGCGTGACGTCTCGACCCGAAAAAATGGTTCGAAAACCTCTTCTAGCTGCGTCTCCGGGATGCCGGGACCATGATCACGAACCCAGATTGATGCCCTGTCATACTCGCGGCTATACGTGACCTCGACCTCGTCGCCGTAACGTACTGCATTCTCAATGACGTTCCGCAAAGCTCGGCGCATGGATTGAGGCCGAAGCCTCATCTGAAGCGGTGTGTCCGTTTCGAGTCGGAATGCGTTGAGCATGTCACTCTTCAGCTCAGTGAGAAATTCGCCCAATTCTATTGTTTCAGGAGGTTCACTTATTGCCATGCCCCGAGCGAAAGCCAGTGTGCGCTCGACCATATCCTGCATTTCCTCGATGGATTTCACCAAGGCGTCGCGCGTCTCTTCCTCCTCCACCATCTCGGCGTGAACCCGCAAAGCGGTCAGTGGCGAACGCAAATCGTGACCCAGAGCGGCCATTATACGCGTCTTGTCAGCAACCGTGCGTACCAGTCGCTCCTGCATGTGATTGAAGGTATCCGTCAGTTCTCTGACTTCGTTTGGCCCCGCGACTGGAAGTGGTTTGTTTTCCTCTCCCCTACCGAGCCTCTCTGCGGCTTGCGCCAAGCGCCTTAACGGCCAGGTAAGGCGAGCAAGCAAGTACCAGCAAGCAACACCGATTAGGAACGCCGCCGTGAAACCAAAACTCACCGCAGAAAAGATTGGCCACTGTAGCGGCGGTCGCTGAAAGCGCGTATCGACATTCAGCCATGTGCCATCTTCGAGAGCGATAGATAATGTTAATTCAAGCCCTGAGATCTTGTCATGCATCATCTGCTTGTGCTCTGCGACTATTTGCGGCGACACTGAACTCATTGGTGGGAATGCGCGCTCAAACTCATGCAATTCTACTCGGATTTCGCGACTGTCTTCAGGGCTAAACAATGACCTGACGCGCGCTTCGACAGCTCCTCCGGCGCGGTGATCAAGATGATCAACAGCCGCCTGCGAGTCGATCCGAAACCGTGCCAGCGGCGAGTCTGCGGCTCGAAGAATGGAAGCTCGCAAGTCCGTTGGAGCCTGTTCGAGTAGCAGGGTCACATTCGCCGCGCGCCCGGCCGCTTCTGCCCCTATAGCAGCACGCACGGCGAGACTGCGCTCGTCCACGAACAGCCAAATGCTAATCGCCTGAGCGACGGCGAGACTACCGATGATGAGCAAAAGAAGCTGGACGCGTAGATTATCGAGGCGCTTGCGGATCACTGCTGCACCTCGACATCCGTTGAAAGGCAATAGCCCCCGTTTCGAACCGTTGTGATGATCTTCGGACGACCTGGGTTGTACTCGATCTTCCGCCTGAGGCGGCTGATCTGGTTGTCAATCGTCCGGTCGAAAGCGGCCGGTGTTCGTCCGACTGTCAGATCAAAAAGCTGTTCTCGGCTCATCACGATACGCGGGCGCTCGAGCAAGATCGTCAGAAGTTTGAATTCTGATGTCGTCAGTACGTCCTCGCGGCCATCCTCTGCGAAAAGGCGGCGCGTATCGGTTTCGAGCGTCCAGTCCGCGAACCTGACCCTGCTGCCCGTAAGACTCCCGGCGAGCGCTTCCGGTTTCTGCGCGCGGCGCAGAATTGCCTTTATCCGCGCCAGTAGCTCGCGAGGATTGAAGGGCTTGGGCAAATAGTCATCCGCACCGACTTCGAGGCCGATGATGCGGTCCATTTCCTCGCCAAGCGCTGTCAACATGAGGATTGGGGCCAGCCCTGTGGTGGACAGACGACGACAGACCGATATCCCGTCTTCGCCTGGCAACATCACGTCGAGAACAATAAGGTCATAGCGGCCAATCTTGAGTAGACTATCCATCTGGGAAGCGTCGACCGCCGTCGTCACGCGCATGTCATTCTTTTCCAGGTATCGCGCAACCGCTTTGCGAATTTCGGCGCTGTCATCGACCAGAAGTATGTGCGGAGATTTTGTCATCTTTTGTACCTAAGCGATGGAAGGATCGTTGCCGAGAAAATTTGTCACTTAATGTAACAAAGCCGCACTTTGCGACAGATTGATACACACGTGCCGTTAGCAGCGTTCCAAACCCAAGTCATACTTCATCGGCGAACAATTCATGTAGGAGAAAAGGAGAAAGTGAATGAGACGTAAACTGGCACTGATTTTTTGTACAACCGTCGCTGTGTCTGGTGGTGGTGTTGTCTTGGCAGACAACGGCTACGGTACCGGGCATCACGAACTGCCCAAGCGAGGTGATGCCACCCATTCGGGAGATACAATGAAAGACCACTTTCGGCACATAGACCGCAATCAGGACGGCATGGCGTCGCGCGAGGAGGTTGAAGCCCACGATGAACGTGACAAATGGTTCAAGCGAAACGCTTTGCTCGGGGAGTTTGTTAATCCAGGTTTTTAGTTGTGAAGAACTCTCACAAAAGGTCAGGGTGGCTTGCTGAACGAGAGCGTGATCGAATTCTGCTCTCGCAGGCTTAGCTTTTGATTGAAGGAAGCTATCTCAAGCAGCTGAGCCGCTACAAGTTTTTCAGAGTTGACTAAATTGGCCACGCCGTCACGGCCCTTATTTCCGGAACGGCGTGGTGCTTTGTTTCAGCCTAGATTGCCAGCAGGGCTGTTGTACACACCGCAGCGTTGCTTATGCTGATTTGGCACTAACTAATCAGCTCAACTGCTTTGTCAGTAATCTTGCATAGCGGTGGACCTAAAACTGCAGTGTCCGCTTTGGCTGAAATCGCCAGAACCTATGGTATTTGAACGAATTGATTCCCACGCGCTCACCTGTTGCGCGGTCAATGCGTACCACAAGGTTACGCTCGCGTGCACTCGACCAGATTGCATCTTTATCCGCTGCAACGCCGTGCAGGTTTCCTCCAAGTTCAAACGAATCAAGAGTTTCACCACTGTCGGCATTATCAATTGAAACCTTGCCGACGTCAGACTCGCTGACAATCAATTGACGGGCCTCGGCATCCAGCACCATGTGCTTGGGTGGACCTTGCAGTTTGAAGTTGCGCGTAACAATCCCGTCTTCAGCGATCGAGTTCGCTGATCGCGTCATTCCCGGCGTTGGAAACGAAGAAATAGCCCCTCTTTGGCTCGGCGATTACATATTCCGGGATCGGCCCCGTGGCGACGATCGCAGTAACCTCACCGCGTTCCAGGTCGATCAGCGAAACAGCATCGAGTCCAGGATGCGTCACCGCGGCGAAGCGTTCGTCCGACGAAACCCCGACATAGTGAATGATGCCGGGAACTTCGATGCGACGCAGGATTTCATGACTGTCCGCGTCGACCAAGGTGACCAGACTCGAAGTGGCCGGGCCGGCATCTTCTCTGCTTCCATGGTTAGCTACGTGATCCTCCTCAGAAACTTCGGAAGGCTTGGGCACCATGCCGACTTCGGTTTCCGTAAGACTACCGGCAGCCAGGATGCCGCGGTTTGTTGCGCCTGCCAGTCCGTGAACGTTGTCGAGACCCTCGATGCGGCCAACAACCTCAAAGGCTTCATTTAGATGAAGTACTGTTGCGAGTTCTCCTTCCGGATTTTACACATCGGCTATTGCAGCGCTGCTAGTGAGTACTAGTGCACCGATTGCCAGTAACGGCATTCTCATAGGGTCGCTCCTTGTTTGCGCATGGGTTTCCGTGTTGATTTCCGACGCTACCCGAACCGGAATCGATGAACTGCGTCGACTGTGCGTTCTCTATCGCGAGGCGAAGCACGGATGAAAGGAAAGCCATAGCCGTTACGAAACTTAATCTGACTGCGGCGCACTTTGAGCGCCACAGTCGTATTCTAGCTACAGAGAATTTGACTTTCCTTAGTCAGCAAGAGCGCCTGCTTTATAGCCTCATTGGCCTCGCTGCGGATTGCCAAGGCGCTCTTCGAACATGCTCTTGAACTCTGATGCAGCCTGCATATGGGCCTCCATCTCCGCGCGCGTGACCTTGCCGTCCTTGTTTTGATCGGCGTGATCGAAATGGCCGCTCATCGTATCGTTCATGTGGATGTTATTATCGCGGTCGGGCAGATCATGATGCCCGGTTATATATCCCGTGTCCGCGAGCGCTGCGCCGCCGAGAGCCGTAGCAAATGCGGTTGCGAGAATGAGCGTGGTCTTACGTTTCATTGAAAGCCTCCATTTTGACGGGTTGCAGGACCAAAGTGGCAAATGCGACGTGTCTTGCAACAGGCTCCCGGCGCTGTCGTGTAACAGTCTGTCGCAAAAGCCGACCTGGTTACATTTGGTGACAGATTCCCTCGGTATCTGACGCTTGATCCTGTCGATCCTAGACAGGATGAACGTGAGCCGGTTCGATGAAAGGACTGCCTATGACACCAGTAGCGGCCCTGAAGATTGTCCTTGCGATGGTGCTCTGGGCCTTGTGCTTTCCGGTCATCGTGGTCGGGCTCAAATACTCGCCTCATCTAACTTTTGCCGCCATGAGGGCGCTCCTCGCAGGCGGCGTGCTCACAGTTTTGGCGCTGATCTTAGGGCGACCATTTCCGCGAGGGCACCGGGTTCGGTTGACGCTAGCGGGAGTTGGCTTCGGTGCGACGAGTCTTGGCTTTCTTGGGATGTTTCATGCGGCGGAGTTTGTCTCACCGGGCCTTGCGACGGTAATAGCGAATACGCAACCTCTTCTGGCAGCTGTCCTCGCGGCGTTCTGGCTTGGGGAAAAGCTGTCCTTGATTGGTAGCATAGGCTTGTTTGCCGGATTTGCAGGGATCGTGCTAATTGCTCTGCCCGATTTTCTGGATGATGGAAACGAGAGTTATGTTATAGGCGTTTTGTAAATCATTCTTGCAGCCGCTGGCGTTACGTTTAGCAACGTCCTGATAAAATCCATTGCAGGAAAGGTGGACAGCCTTTCGGCAATGGGAGAGCAGATGCTGTTAGGCAGCGTACCACTCGTCATTGCGGCGATGTCCATGGAGGAGCCAACTACAATTAACTGGGCGCCCGCATTCATCGCGTCGCTTCTCGTCCTGGCCATGGCAGGATCGGCACTTGTCTATTGGCTGTGGTTCTCAGCGCTTGAAACAGTCCCATTGAATCGGGCCAATGCCTTCAGTTTTCTTATTCCGGTTTTCGGACTGACCTTGGGCATCGTTGTCTATGGCGAGTGGCTCTCTGTCTTACAAATTGTAGGTATCGCTATGATATTTTTGGGAATAGCGATGGTTCACCGCGGAAAGGAACGGACACTCAATGAGGTTTGAAGACGCAATCTTGCGAAGCAAACGAGAACCGGTCGTTCATCCGTCACCTTCGATGAACGAATTTGGGCGCCGCGTTATTTCGATTTTAATGCAATGTGCTCACATCTCAATGAAATGGAGGGATGAGATATGACGGAGCCAGACAAAAAAACACGGGAACCCGCCCAAGACCGCGACCCCGCCGAGATCGCGCTTTCAGAGGGTCGGCAAGCCTTTATGGGATTTCTGGTGCGCCGCTTGGGCAACAAGGCGGATGCGGACGATGTTTTGCAGGAATTCTGCGTTCGGGTGCTGACGCGCAAAGACCAGCTGCGAGATGTGGAGCGAATGGATTCCTGGCTCTATGCCATCTTGCGATCGACGATGAACGATCATTTCCGTAAGTTGGCTCGCCGGGGGCGCCTCGCCGAAGCGTATGGCAGAGAACCCGAGGCATTGGCTGATGATGCCCCCGCACAGATGGCGCAATTTTGCCGTTGCCTGGGTGGTCTGGTCCCGGCGCTGCGGGCAGCAGATGCAGAATTGATTCGTCGGGTCGACTTCGCAGAGGAGGACCGTGCCGCGGTCGCCGTCGACATGGGCCTGACCCGCAACGCGCTTGGCGTGCGTCTGCATCGTGCCCGCGCGGCCTTGCGCGATGCGCTGACGGGTCATTGTGGCAAGTGCTGCAAGACAGGTTGGGATGACTGCTACTGCCCTCCGATCGGCTGCGAAAACCCCGAAGATGAGACCCACTGTGCTCCCAAGGACGCATCGAACTGATGCTAGGTGAATAGGCCCAGCTTGTAATGGATTCCGCCAGGAAGCGTCGACTTACGGGAAAGCCCAGGTCTGGGCGTCATGGCAGGGACACCAAAATGATCAGCGGAGAGGAAAATATATCGGATCAGGCAATCCATGAGCGCCTTGCCTCCTCAACGGAGTTGTTTCGTCTCGTTCACCGGATAGGCTGCGCATGCGCGTCGCATTCGCACCATGCCGATGCTCCGGTTTCCCAAAAACTCTTTCGGAGGATCGAAAGTGACGACCAGAGTCTGGTTGAAGCGGCCAGAATTTTGGGCCTCGGACCCAAGGACTGCGCCTACCTCCTTGCCGGATTACGTCGCGATATGGCGACCGAACTCGTGGTTCTGCTGCTAGATACCGAAAGACCGTCTCCTGTTGTTTCAAATGAGACCAGCAATTCAAAGCTACTGAAGTAGCGGCCTGATAGCAGCAAAAACCAACCGAACAGCGCTGCGGCTAATGGCCGTCGTGAACTCGACCAACAGCAAGCGACGGGGAACAAGATGTCCAATTCAAAACAGACAATTGGTGTCCCAAACGCAGCCGTCGGCGAGACTTTCTCTACTATGCCGCTGCAGCCACCGGAGTAGTAGCAAGGGCCGCTGCGGTCTGACCGCTGATCAATTCCATGAACCCTTCGGTAGATGTCATCAGCCAATCGACCAGTATCCTCGATCTGACGGACGTAGCGGTAGGGTGCAGGATCACGGATGACTGGGCAGGCAAGCCCGCCTTCATATGGCGGCGTTCGCCGGAGGTGATTTCCGGGGCGCGCGCGACAGATCTCGAAGAGCTAGTTGATCCGATTGATGCCATTGAGGATAACTCCAACAAAGATCGGGCGATGCCGGCGCGCGATCAAAAGAGGTCGGCAGGCGAGGGAGGTGGGTGGGTGGTCGTGATAGTTGTGTGCACCCAATTGGGGTGTGTGCCGGTCGGCCAGGATAGCTCTAGCGTTTGAGGGTTCGGCGGATGGTTTGGCCCGTGCCACGGATCGCATTGCGATCAGTCGGACCGAACTCGAAAAGATGCCGCACCGCGAAATCTCGATATTCCGCCCTATAGCCTCGCGCCCGATTTGTTGCTGAAAAGCGGAACAAAGCGACCTGCTGGATCGGTCGCGAAATCCACCGATTTCCCTGTAATGGAATGACGTGGCAGGCGTCTTCAATATGAATTCAGGATTGAAGGAGAAAAAGATGGCTCAAAATACCATCGAAAACGATAAATCTCAAACCCAAACCGCAAAGCCCGGTGGGTGCTGTGGCGGCAGTTCTGTCAGTCTAGCCACCGAAGTCCGGCCCGAGGCCCGATCGACCGCTGCACGCTCCGGGAGATGCTGCTGCAGCAATAATTGAGATCGACCGCGTTACGGTCTCGCGTAGCGAGAAGGTTAGGCCGGTAACTTTTCAACATTCATCCAAAAGAAGGACAACATAGTCATGATTTCGCTAAGCGCCTTTGAAGGACTCTGTGCCCTGTTTCTCGCCCACTCGTCTTACGCATGGGTAAATCGCGATATAGCCATCCGGATTCCCCTCGAACAAGATCACACATCGGGAGCCATCTTCGGCACCCATTGTGACAAAACGATACAGGAAACCTCGTGACACCTCTTTGGCTGTGGGTGCAGTCATCTCCCCAGCGAGACAGCCCCAAAGAGTTTGGAAGAAGAAATTATGTCTGATCGCACACCTGTTCGCATCTATCCCTTAGGCATAGCCCTTGGGACTCTGTTGGCGATCAGCTTCGTGCTTTGCGTTATCTTCGGCCTGCTGTTCCCGACCGCCACCATGTATCAAGCCTGGCTACCACTTCTGCCCGGCGTGACCTGGATCAGCTGGTCGAGCGCCTTTCTGGGGCTGGTCGAGAGCTTTGCCTATGGCTGGTACATCGCCGTGATCTTCGTGCCAACGTTCAACTTCTTTTCGGGAAGGAAAAGGACATGAATTGCCGATGTTGTCCGGCCCGCTCCGGCATGGGTCATAGCCGAAGAATGTGGCAGCGAGGCAGATGGAAGAGCTGAAAAACATGCCTGTCTGAAAACAGGTCAGCGAAGACACCTGATTTCTGCCGGCCACGGGCACATTTTTGACATCTCGGATCGGGGATAGACAGCATCTCGCCGGAACGGGATAGGAAAGGACGCAAAATGAACGACAGCAAAGGCCAGCAAGTAAGGGAGGCTGACGACCTGGAAACTTTCAACACGATTCCGGAAGGCTACACCGGCACAGTCTACACCTGCCCGATGCACCCCGAGATACGTGGCACCGAAGAAGGGAAATGCCCGAAATGTGGCATGTTCCTGGTCCCCGAGGGCGAGGCCGCGGACCACGCCCATCACGGCCATGATCACTCCGGCCACAGTCACGCCCACGGCGCCGCAACAGCGGGGGTCAAGGGGGGTGAATACGACACCGTGCCCGAAGGCTACGCCGGCACGGTGTATACCTGCCCGATGCACGCCGAAGTCAGGCATCCCGGCCCCGGCTCCTGTCCGATCTGCGGTATGGGGCTGGAGCCCGAGACCGTCAGCGCAGAGGACGAAGGCCGTAACCCCGAACTGGTCGATTTCACCCGGCGGTTCTGGGTCGGTGCCGTTCTAACCATCCCGGTCTTGGTCCTCGCGATGGGGCCGTTCGTCGGTTTCACCTATTTCATGGAATTGCTGGGCGAACGGACATCTCTCTGGCTGGAACTTGTCTTGTCGACTCCGGTGATTTTGTGGTCGGGCTGGCCGTTCTTCGTGCGCGGTTACCACTCCTTCCGAACGATGAACCTGAACATGTTCAGTCTGATCGGGATGGGCGTGGGCGCGGCCTACATATTCAGTATCCTTGCGGTCATTGCGCCCCAGATATTCCCAGCGGGTTTCCGCGATGAGAACGGCAACGTCGGTGTCTACTTCGAGGCCGCCGCCGTGATCGTCACGCTGGTTCTTCTTGGGCAGGTCATGGAACTGCGCGCCCGCGAAGGTACCGGAAAGGCGATTCGCGCCCTCTTGGACATGGCTGCGAAGACAGCGGTGGTGATCCGCCCCGATGGAACCGAGGAAGAGATCGAGCTCGAGCAGGTGCAACTGGGCGATCACCTGCGTGTCCGGCCCGGCGATAAGGTGCCGGTCGATGGGGTCGTCGTCGAAGGGCGCTCCTCGGTGGACGAGTCGATGATCAGCGGCGAGCCTGTTCCCGTCGAGAAAGTCGCCGGCGAACCCGTCACCGGCGCCACGATCAACGGCACCGGCAGCCTCGTGATCGAAGCCACGCGCGTCGGCGCTGACACGATGCTCAGCCAGATCGTGCAGATGGTCGCCGATGCGCAGCGCAGCCGCGCGCCGATCCAGAAATATGCCGATCAGGTGGCAGGCATGTTCGTGCCGGCTGTCATAGCGGTCGCCATCGTGTCTTTCGTCGTCTGGTCGATCTGGGGACCGGACCCGGCCATGGCCTATGGCCTTGTTTCGGCGGTGGCGGTGCTCATCATCGCGTGCCCCTGCGCGCTTGGCCTTGCCACGCCGATGTCGATCATGACCGCGACGGGTACGGGGGCGCAGTTGGGTGTGCTGATTAAGAACGCCGAAGCACTGGAACGGTTCGAGAAGATCGACACACTGATCGTGGACAAGACGGGAACCCTGACCGAAGGCAAGCCCAGGCTGGTGGCGGTATTGCCCGAAGACGGCCATGACGAGGCCGAGGTGCTGCGTCTCGCCGCTTCGCTCGAACGTGGGTCGGAACACCCACTGGCCGAGGCTATCGTGCGTGGTGCAGAGGAACGCGGCGTGGATTTCGCAAAGGCCGAGGATTTCGAGGCGGTGACCGGTAAGGGCGTCAAGGGCCGCGTCGATGGCAAGGCCGTTGCCTTGGGTAATGCGGCGCTGATCCGAGACATGGGGCTGGATAGCGGTGCCCTGGTGGGTGCCGCCAATGCGCGGCGCGACGAGGGTGAGACCGTCATGTTCATCGTGTTCGACAGCACGATCGCCGGGCTCGTCTGCGTGGCCGACCCGGTGAAGGAGACCACGCCCACCGCCCTCAAGGCGCTGCACGAACTGGGGTTCCGCATCATCATGGCCACCGGCGATAACGAGCGCACCGCGCTGGCCGTCGCGAACCGCCTTGGCATTGACGAAATCCGCGCCGATGTCCTTCCCGAGGACAAGGCCCGGATCATCAAGGAATTGCAGGAGCAGGGTCGGAAAGTCGCGATGGCGGGCGACGGGGTCAATGATGCCCCGGCGCTGGCACAGGCCGATGTCGGCATTGCCATGGGCACCGGCGCAGACGTCGCTATCGAGAGCGCGGGCTTCACTCTGGTCAAAGGCAACCTGGACGGTATCGTGCGCGCCCGAAAGCTGAGCCAGGCCACGATGCGCAACATCCGCCAGAACTTGTTCTTCGCGCTTATCTACAATGCCTCGGGCGTGCCGATCGCCGCGGGCGTACTCTATCCATTCTTCGGCATCCTGATCGGCCCCATCTTCGCCGCTTTCGCGATGAGTGCGTCATCGCTGTCGGTTGTGCTGAACTCCTTGAGGCTGAGACGACTGAAGTTCTGAGCCAATGACGGCAGACAATTTCTCCCTTCGACAGCAACAGGATCAAAGTAAATGACTGAGCACAATCATAACCACGACAATCAGAAAAAGGGCTTTTGGAATTCTCGCACAGGCGTCTTTCTTCTGATTGCTCTGGGGATTGGAGCGTTCCTCCTCGCATTCGAACATCGTGTCCATATTTTCGGCGGCAATGGGTTTCTCGCGCTGCTTCTTCTTGGATGCGTCGTAATGCATCTCTTCATGCATGGTGGGCACGGGGGTCATGGCGGAGGTGACAAGTCATGATGCATGATTCAGGATATGGGCTGTGGATACTTGCCCTGCTGAATGCGGCCATTTTCATCATGTTTGCATTCAGCTTCTTCAAGCCGCAAACGGCGCGCGACTGGCGCAGCTTTGGAGCTTTCAGCGCGTTTCTCGTTGCGCTGTTTACTGAAATGTATGGCTTTCCTCTCACGATTTATCTGCTGTCCGGTTGGTTGCAGACCTCATATCCGGGCATTGACTGGTTTTCGCACGATGCCGGCCACCTTCCGGAAATGCTCTTCGGCTGGCAAGCGAACCCCCATTTTGGTCCTTTCCACATCCTGAGTTTCGTTCTGATCGGGCTTGGGTTCTGGATGATCTCGGCTGCCTGGCGAGTGCTCTACCAAGCCCAACGGAACGGTACGCTGGCTACCAGTGGTCCCTATTCGCGAGTCCGACATCCGCAATACGTGGGCTTCATCCTCGTTTTGACCGGCTTTCTGGTCCAGTGGCCGACATTGCTGACACTGGCAATGTATCCGGTGTTGATCTGGATGTACGTGCGGCTTGCTCGCGCAGAGGAGCGGGAAACCCGGGCCGCGTTGGGAGACAGGTTCGACGCGTATGCCGCGCGTGTTCCCGCCTTCTTGCCAAACCTCACGCAGACACATGACGCAACTCAATGACAAGACGGGAGCGGACCCATGAGCGACAATCCAACCGATAGGGAATCACACAGTGATGGCGTATCGTCATGGTTTCCGACCGCGTACTCGATCCTTTTTGTCTTAATCATCATTGTCGCAGCCCTGACCTGGATCATCCCCGCAGGACAATATGATCGTGCGATGAACGAAGAGGTCGGGCGTGAAGTCGCCGTGCCGGGAACCTACCAGACCGTCGATCCCAATCCGCAGGGCTTTGTCGAAGTCATGCTAGCTCCCGTGGCAGGACTCTATGACCCGGACAGTTATGCGGCGAACGCAATTGATGTAGCGCTGTTTGTGCTCCTGCTGGGTGGGTTTCTTGGCGTAGTCAACGCCACCAAAGCCATCGATACTGGCATTCAGACGGCGATGGGTCGCATGAAAGGGCGCGAGATCTGGAAGCCAGACTCGCTTACATCAATTTCGTCGTCGAAGGAAGTCGTAAGGATGTTTGGGGTTTTGCAGGTTTGAACGCCGAAGAAAATGCCGAGTCAAGCAGTCGCGACATTTGAGCTTGTTGATTGCTGTGCACTACCTTTCCACGCCCCCCGGAATACCGTTCAGGCCGGTAGTGATACAGTCTGTTACAAGAATCTGCTTGAGCTTCCAGTGCTGAAATCCCCTAAGAGGAACTACGACAAAGCCTATTGACCATGCAGAGCGACGCGATTTCCTATATTATGCAACTGCCGGGGCAGGGGCCGTAGTCACGGGCGCGGCCATCTGGCCGCTTGTTAACCAGATGAACCCTGCCGCTGATGTCAGAGCTTTGCTCAGTATCCGCGTGGATATTTCCAAGCTGACACCCGGCACGCAACTCACTTTGAAGTGGCGGGGAAAACCGGTGTTCATCCGCTATCGAACTGAAGAGGAAATTTCTGCGGCGCGTTCCGAAAGTGTCGCCGACCTACCTGATGCGATCGCAAGAAACCCCAACTTCGACGGGGACGTGCCGGCGACCGATGAGCACCGGGCAGTTCCCGGCCGCGAAGAGTATTTGGTCATGATTGGCGTTTGCACTCACTTGGGATGCGTTCCGCTTGGAAACGGCTCCGGCGATTTTGGAGGTTGGTTTTGCCCTTGCCACGGCTCGCATTATGACACCGCCGGGCGCATCAGAAAAGGACCCGCACCAGAGAACCTTCACATTCCGGACCTTTCGCTGTCGGATGACTTGATTCTCGTTTTGGGATAAACGGCGCGCAGCGTTTCATTGCATAGGTTCGAGCGGATCGAAACTTACACTGTCTCGGTTGTCTTCTGGTCGCGATCTCGCTGTTGCATGCGAAAAGCCCAACAGATCAATGCCAGTCCGGCAAAGATCATTGGCAGCGACAACGCCTGCCCCATCGTTAGTCCCCAGGTTCCGAATTGCAGGGCGTGTCCGATTGGGTTATCCTCACTTACGAATTGCAAATCCGGCTGCCTGAAGAACTCGACGAAGGCCCTGGACATGCCATAGCCCGCAAGAAACACTCCTGTCAGGGCACCGGGCCTTTTCAGCCAGCCCTTTCGCCATGCCAGAACCAGCATAAGGATGCCCAGCACCATTCCTTCGAGCAACGCTTCGTAAAGCTGCGACGGGTGCCTCGCGCAGAGCCCCTCGATGCCGGGGCAGGTCTGCGCGGCTTCGCCCGGAAAGACGACCCCCAGGGCATTGTGGTGGGGCGGCCCCAAAGCTCGTTATTCGTGAAGTTCGCGAGACGCCCGAGAAAGAGCCCCGGCGGCGTCGCCAGCGCCAAGAGATCCGCCGTGCTCAGTAATGGCAAACGCCAGCGCAGACAATAAACGAGAGCCGCAACCGTCACCCCGAGAAACCCGCCGTGGAAGGACATGCCACCCTGCCACACCATCAGGATCTCTGACGGGTTTTGCAGGTAGTATTGCGGCTGGTAGAATAGGACATAGCCGAGGCGCCCCCCGATGATGACGCCGAGGATGATCCATGTCAGAAGGTCGTCGACCTGTGCGGGCTTCATCGGCGCCCCCGCGCTCGGCCAGATTGCGGGCCGCCTGGCGGCCCGAACGCAAATACGCCAGCCAATGAGTATGCCGACGATATACGCGAGCGCATACCAGCGCAGCGCGAGGTGGAATCCGAAGATATCGAACGAAAAGACTTCGTGGCCGATGTCGGGAAAGGGCAATGCGGCGGTCAGCATCGGATTCTCTCCTACATTTTCGAGTGAGATTGGGAGTGTGCCTCCTGCGGCGGGCGTCGGCGGAGAAAGAGCCCCACGAAGGCAAAGACAGCTGCCATCATCCCGACGGACACCAGCACGATCAGCGGATCGCTCTGCCATTTCAGAGCGGCAAACGCCGCTAGCACGACGATGTCGAGCGCGATCGCGCTGAGCAGAATAGCCCCCACGGCACCAATTTCCTGTCGCAGGTGCCGAAACACGCCCCAATGGATGATGATGTCCATCACCAGATAGAAGAACGCACCGAGCGAGGCGATCCGGCTGAGATCGAAGAACACCGCTAGGAAACTGGCGATAACCACGGTGTAGACCAAAGTATGGTCTCGGATCGCACCCGGCATGCCGAAGTGGCTGTGGGGGATCAGTTTCATGTCGGTCAGCATGGCAAGCATTCGAGAGACCGCGAAAATGCTCGCGATCAGTCCTGAGGACGTGGCGACGATGGCCAGTAGGACAGTCAGGTAGAAGCCCGTGCGGCCCAAGGTCGGCCCTGCGGCTTCAGCAAGGGCATAGTCTTTTGCAGCGATGATCTCTTCAAGGTTAAGACTGGAACCGACGGCGAAGGCGACGAGAAGATAAACGATAACGCAGATGCCGATGGACGCAACGATGGCCCGACCGATATTACGGTTCGGATTGGTCACTTCGGCACCGCTATTGGTGATCGTGGTGAACCCTTTGAAAGCGAGGATCGAAAGCGCAACGGAGGCCACGAAGCCGGTGACTTGCGTCGATTGCCCGTCCGTCGCCGCCTCGAACGAAATACCGCCTGCCCAGAGCGCCGCCGCCCCGAAAAGCGTGATACCTCCCACCTTTAGGATAGCCATGACGATCGAGAACAACCCAACCGACCGGTTGCCGGCAGCGTTGATGAGATAGGCAAACACAATCAGACCCACACCGAGGGTAGAAACCAACCAGTTGGTCTGCTCGACGCCTAATCCCTCCAAAGAATATGTGGCGAAAGTCCGCGCAACGAGGCTTTCGTTGATGACCATCGATAGGGCCATGAGCAACGCGGCCCCCGCGGCGACGGTCGTCGGGCCATAGGCCTTCTGCAGAATCATCGCGATGCCTCCGGCCGAAGGGTAGGCGTTGGACATCTTGACGTAGGTATATGCGCTGAACGCAGTGACAAGCGCACCGGCGATGAAGGACAGCGGAAAGAGCGGTCCGGCAAGCTGTGCGATCTGTCCGGTCAGCGCGAATATACCGGCACCGATCATCACGCCCGTCCCCATCGCGATGGCACCCGCGAGGCTTATACTGTTCGCCTTGTATTCAGATTTCATCTAGACATTCCCTTTTTGGATGCGCGTGCCTTCCCGGCCGAGAGCGTCTGCGGTCTGCGGGAATGCCCCCGCTTGCCATCCCCGGCGATGAGATTAGCGCCGGGCCAGTCGTTGAGGCTCCAACTTTCGCGAAAGGCTTCCAGCAGTTCGGGCTCCGCGCGATGCGCTGCGGCCGCCCGGGCAAATGTTTGCGGCGGGCATGTGCGAAATGCGTTTGCAGGTCGTCGCCATCGCGAAAGATGCGCGCAGCAAGGCCCGGGGCGCCGACCGGGTGGAAGGGAAACACCAGCAGCGCCCGGATCGTCCAGCGCAGCCTGCGCCCGGGATCGCGGCTGAAGAGTCGCGCGGACAGCGACGACAGGCGCAGCATCCGGCGGTAGAGTTCCCAACCGACATCGGTGACGACCGCGTGCGCGCACCCCGTCTCGGCCCCGGGGCGCCGCAGAGCGGCATCGGCGGCGACGGTGTAGATGGCAAGCTCCACCATCAGCCGGCTGCCGCCATCGGGCAGGGTCTGCAATCCGGCAATCTCCCGCATCTCTTCCGCTGCACGATCGAGCGTGACGAGAAAACGCTCGATGTCTTCAGGCAGCCAGCGCACCTTTTCGCCATCCGCAAGGTGCAATGCCCGATTGCCCAGTTGCCAGCGGCAAGTCCGCAACAGCTCGCGGCGGATCAGCGCGCGAACGGCTCTCCAGCCCGGGGACGGGCGCGCGTCGGGCCTGGGGGTCGCGGTCATGAGCGAGCCTTCCTTCCGCGCTGCTCGCGGATCGCCCCGACGATAAGGGGGGTCAGCGTCAGTGCCCCCAGCCCGACAGCGGCCCAGGCGGCTCGCCCGGGCTCGCCGCTCACCGCCTCGTTACCGAAATGCGCGAGAACGAAACTGGCTGGGATGATGCCGGCAAGCGTCGCTACAGCGAAACGCCAGAAATGCAGGCAGCTGAGACCGGCAGCGTAGCTGACGATGTCGAACGAGATAAACGGCATCAGCCGGCTGGCGAACACGGTCAGGGCCAGCGCGTTCTGCGATCCGAGCCAGCCCTTGTCCACCGTCTCGCCCAACCTTCTGGCCAGCACATCGCGCCCCAGGAACCGTGCCAGAGCGAAGGCCGCCAAGGCGCCGAGTTCGGCGCCGATGACGATGTAAATGGTACCGATCGTATGTCCGTATGCGGCACCTGCCGCCAAGGCGATAGGTGCGCTTGGGATCGGCGTGGCGACGATGGCGATCGTCATGAGGGCGATGATGACGATCGGCCCCCATGCGCCGGCGGCGCTCACAGAGGCCGATATCCGCTCGCCGCTGAGGTCTTCCACGAAGCCTGATAAGGGCCCAAGGAACAGCGCCGACGCAGCGGCCACGAGCGCGACCGCGAGGACGATTTTTGCGCCTGTTCCAACCGTGATGCCCTGTGCCACCTGACCGCCCTCACGGTAGATAAAGGATGAGGAGAAAACCGGCGGCCAGCAGATCGAAGACCACGCAGTAGGGAATGTACCATTTCGGCACCGGTGCACCGAAGGCGCTAATACGGTGCAGCAGGTCCCAGGCCGCATGCGCCGCCAGTCCCAGCGGCAACGCGAGCGGGGACCAGAGCAGACCAACAAGCGCCACAAACGCGTAGAAGGCAGCGGCCCCGAATTCCAACCAGAACTGCCGGGCCAAGCCAGAGGAGGCGCCGAAACCGATATAGGCGCCCCCGATCACGGCCAGTGTTAGGGCCGCGATTGCGACCGAGACCTGTTCGGGCACCCAAAGGTGAACGGGCGCAAATACGAGGAACAACCCCGAACCGATGGCACTCGGACCCAGCGTATCTGTAGTGATCCAGCCGACTTGGCTTCTATCGTTCGACATGGTGCGGTGCGTCCTCGTATCTGGCGGGATTGCGTCCGGGTCGCTACGACCCTAGGGCTTCCATCTGATGGAAGCTCAAGACGTAATCGTAGAATCTCCATTTCACGCGGCGTCGACGGCCTGGCCCATCATCTCGCGCACATCGACAGCGACCTCGTTAAGCTGAAATTGCCATGCTGCGTCCGCTCTACCGCATGTGACCCGCGTGTCCCCGTCCACTCATCACGGTTTCGTTTCAAGTTTGGCTGTTAATCTCTCACGCTCCCTTTGGGGATTGCATAGTTTGAAAGTCGCCCGGGCTTGCAGCCGGGGCGACAAAATTTTCAGAACATTAGGCGCGTACCGAAGACGATCGAAAATGCATCAGTATCTTCACCATTTGCTTTGACGATGTCCTTCGTGTCGCCATAAGAGGCCTCGTAGTTAACGCCGACATAAGGAGAAAAAGCGCGGTCGATGACGTCATAGCTGAGCCGCGCTCCGATCTCCACTATAGCACCGCCAGCGCCGCGTTCGCGCGCCAGATCATCCTTCAGGGGCATATCAACTTCGATGCTCGGCGTGAAAATCAGGCGGTTGGTCAACAGTGCCTCATACTCTGCCTCGAAACGGAAGAATGGGTGATCAGACACGAAAAGATCGGCATCGATCTCGAACCACTGCGGCGCGAGGCCTTTGAGGCCTACCACACCAGCGTAGCGGTCAGGTGCCCCACCCGGCGTATCCGCATAAGCCCCCACTACGGCATCAAAGAAAGGCGAAACTGGAAACTGAAGTCGCGCCTGGTTTTCCAATTTTTCGAAATCATCCGATGTGAGGCCAAGCTCGGCTTCGCTTCTCCAGACGAATTTCAACTCATCCGATCCCGCCAGAGCATCAAAATCCCATACGAAGGCATCCTCACCATCCATCGCGCGATATTCGAACTGCTCCGCTTGGAAACCCCAGATAAGCGGCTCGGCGTATGTGACCTGAGCCCATGGCAGAAAGAGGCCGGCAAGTCCGGCCAGTTTGAAACGTTTCATCTTGATTTTCCTTTTACTGACTGGTTCAGGCTGGGCGCCCTCTGACTACGACTTTGCGGAACATGCCACCGTCAGCGTGGTAAGAGAGGTGACAATGGAAAGCCCACTGTCCAGGGGCATCGACCTCTACCTCTATGTCGGTTGTCGTGCCGGGTTGGACGCTCACCGTGTGCTTGATGGGGTTACGCGCGCCCTGACCGGTATCGATGATCGACCACATCCCGTGCAGGTGCATTGGATGCGCCATCATTGTCTCATTGATGAAGCGGATGCGCACCCGTTCGCCATAATTCAGCACGATTGGGTCGGCATCCTCGTATTTTACTCCGTTGATCGACCAGATGTAACGCTCCATGTTGCCCGTCAGACGCAGTTCAATGGTGCGCGAGGCAGCGCGGTTCCGGTAAAGCGGCCGCGCAGCGCGCAGATCCGTGTAGGACAGGAACTTGCCGCCGTTATAGGCCTTGGGTGTCAGCCCGCTCCCTGGCGCATAGAATGGGTCGTGATTGCCTGACATATTCATGCCAGAGTTCTCCATGCCGTTCATGCCGGGCTTATTCATACCCTGCATTTTTGAGTGCTCCATTCCACTCATGGTCTGCATGCCACTTGCGTTCTGCATGACGTGGTCACCCATATCCATCCCCATCATGCCGCTCATGTCGGCCACTGTGAGCAATGGCTTGGACCTGAGCCGCGGCACGGCCCCGGCATAACCTTTTTTGGCGATAGAGTCCCACGAACGAGCGCAGTGCGACCCATTGATTCGGCAATGATGCTATAAACTTTGTTTTCCCGCGGCTGGATGATGACGTCATACGTTTCGGCTACGGCGACACGCAACTCGTCAACCGTGACTGGCTTGACGTCATTGCCATCAGCCTGGACCACGGTCATTTTCAGGCCAGGAATACGCATATCGAAATAGGTCATGGCCGAAGAATTGATGATCCGTAGGCGGATCTTCTCACCTGGCCGGAATAGTCCTATCCAGTTTTGCGAGGTGCTTCGTCCGTTGATGAGCGCCGTGTATCCCTGCACATCCTCGATGTCGGTTGGCATCATTCGCATCCGGCCCCACATTCCGCGGTCCTTGAGGGCTGCCTTTAGGCCGTCCTGACGCGAATCCTTGATCAGGGTCTGCAACGTGCGTTGCGAGCGGTTGTAATAATCCGGCATCCTCTTGAGATTCCGCATGATCCGGCTGCCCGGATGCGGGTGTTTGTCGGCCAGTTGCACGACATAATCGCGATTTGCCCCAAGCCGTTCACCATCGCGCGGCTCGATCACAATGGCACCGTAAGCACCATCGGGTTCCTGAAAGCCTGAGTGGCTGTGAAACCAATACGTGCCCGCCTGCTGAATCGGAAAGCGGTAGGTGAAGGTTTCACCCGGGGCGATACCGTTGAAGCTGATGCCAGGGACGCCGTCCTGCCGGAATGGCAGGACAAGCCCGTGCCAATGTATAGAAGTGCTCTCGCGAAGATTATTGGTCACATTAATGGTGACTTCCTCGCCTTCCCTGAAACGCAGGATCGTTGGAATCTGGCTCTTGTTGTAACCGACGCCCATTTTCCGAAAGTTTCCAGTGTTGATCCGAACCCGGTCGACAGTGACATCATAGGTCCCTTTCGATGTGATTTTTGGTGATCCGTGCGCGCGCAATACCGTCGGCATGGCAAGCGCGGCAGCCGCGGTCAAACCGAACTGACGCCGGGACAGACCTTTTGCCAGATGTTCCGAAGAACTGAGTGCTGTTTCGGAAAGCGCACACTGTTTTGCTTTGAAGAGTCGCATACTCTTCTCCTTTGTGATGATTGAGTCGAAGGTTCGCCCGACCAAGGCAGACCTCGAGTAGTTTCCAAGGAGTGACCCCGCGAGTACCCGAGGTGTTTCAGGACCACCCCAACAGGCGAGCCAGTCACATGTTCACGCCGTTTCTTCTTTGGACGAGACCGGAAACCTTAGCCGTATGATGCAGGGATGAGAATCGAAGCCCGTTCACACTCGCGGAGGGGGCGAAGACGCTTCCGGCGTCAAGCTTTCCGCGTAGACCGCGCGCGAGCCATGATAAACGTGAACGATAAGGAGCTTTGGTTCGGCTAGCGCATGATCGCCGTTAGAAAAAGTGACGCAATGCACCATCATACCACGGCAACCGGGGATAGTATCGTCCGACACAAGATGTCCGCCACAGTCACGAACGTCCATTGCGGCGACGTGGCTCCAATCTTGTTGCGGCGAGTCAGCTTCAGATCCGATAAAAGGCATGGCCGCTACCATCAAGGCGATGAGCGACAGAATATGAGCCATTCGTGTCAATTTGAAAAAACGCATACGTCTCGTACCCTTCACAATTAAAAAAGCGCGATTGCCAACAAAGATCAAGGATACATTTCGTTACAAAAATTATACTTCTAAAGCATTGGTTTTTATTGACCTTCCAGCGCGGGAGCATAGCCTGCTCGGCTAGGTACCCACGTTTCAAAAGGCTGAATATGCTATTTTTTGAAAGACACAGGTTTTATTCGACCGCTAAGGCAGTCGCGGCGAGCCGCAAGTTTTTGCAAGCGCAGCCGGTGGAGAACATGCGGCAGGCGAAACCAGTCCGTCGCATAGATTTATCGTTCATACTGATCGACCGGACTGCACACGCGGCGGCTGGGTGTCGCCTGAAGCGCAATGGCCAGAGGTCAGCATCGACATCCCCGTGGGCGCGATGCGCGCCTATGAGTTCGTCGCGGACCATCTGGGTGACTGGGCGATCCACTGTCACAAGTCACACCACACGATGAACGCCATGGGCCATGACGTGCCGACGTTCATCGGGGTCAACAAGAAGCCGCTGACGCAGAAGATCCGTCAGTTCCAGCCGGAATACATGCCTATGGGCACGAACGGGATGGGCGAGATGGCGAAAATGGAAATGCCGCTGCCCGACAATACCATCCCGATGATGACGGGTTGGGGCCCTTACGGCCCCATCGAGATGGGCGGCATGTTTTCGGTCGTAAAGGTGCGGGACGGCATCGACGCGGACGATTACTCCGATCCCGGCTGGTACGAGAACCCCCCGGGCGAGATGGCCTACGAATGGACCGGCGAGTTGCCTGAATTCGCCTCCAACAACAGCCCCAGGACCATTCTCACACAGAAACCAGCCTCGAAGGGCTGAGCAGCCCTTCGTCATCTCTAACCAAACCAACCTACAGGAAAATGAAATGAAAAACCTTCTTCTGACAACAAGCCTCGCGATCGCGCTTTCCACACAGGCCTATGCTACAGGCACGCACGGCGGTGGACATGATGAAAACCAGCCTACCGAACAGACAGAAATGATGGTCGGCATGCCGGGTGACCCCGCCAAGGTGGATCGCACAATCGACGTCACTTTGCTCGAAAACGATGAGGGCCAGATGCTGATCGAGAGCGAAGAGATGACCATCAAGGAGGGTGAAACCATCCGCTTCAACATCACCAACAAGGGTGAGTTGGAGCATGAGTTCGTACTCGACACGGTCGAGCGCAATGCCGAGCACAAGATCGAAATGGCCAAGATGGACATGGAGCACGACGATCCGAACCGTATCCGTCTCGATGCGGGCGCGTCGGGTGAGGTTGTCTGGACTTTCGCGAATTCCGGTACGTTCGAAGCAGCATGCCTGATCCCGGGCCACTACGAAGCCGGCATGCACCGTGAGGTCGCGGTCGGTGACCAGATAGCTCAGGCTGGCGTGGAGTACACGAGCGGGACCATCAAGAAAATCGACGCGGAGGCCGGCAAAGTCACAATCATTCACGGCCCTCTCGTCAACCTTGATATGCCCGCGATGACCATGGTGTTCCGCGCTGACGAAGCAATGATGGCCAAGATGGCGGAGGGTCAGGAAATCGAGTTCGTTGCCGACCGGGTTGAGGGCAAGCTTACTGTCACGCAGATGAAGTGAAGATAGACAATGGGGCCGAGGCGAACACGCCCGGCCCCAACGATTTGAGGCAATAAAATCAAGCGCTACGGAGGTAGCCGAGCAATGTAGATATGCCGTTACTCGCGGGACATTTTCTTTAACCTCCGAGGTTTGGGAAGAAGGAGATGTTCATGACCAAGGACCAACGCAAGTTGAGGATACTTCGACATGCGGAGGAGATCGGTCACGTCGCGGGGACTTGCCGCTATTTCGGGATAGGTCGATCCAGCTTCTACCGTTGGCGTCAAGACGTCTTACGAAGCGCTCAGAGAGAAGCTATAATCAACAAACGGGATGTCCCACGAGTAACCGCACCTTACACCCTCCAACAGGCCGTTCTTCAGAGACAACCCGGATCAGGCCTGGTGCTTCACTCGGATCGCGGATCGCAATATCTGTCCATTCGCTATACCGAGCGACTCGCAGAGGCGGGGGTAGAACCTTCCGTGGGAAGCGTTTGCGACAGTTATGACAATGCCCTGGCCGAGACGGCCAATGGCCTGTTCAATGCTGAGGTCATCCACCGACGCGGGCCATGGCGCAGTTTCGATGCAGTGGAATACGCGACCCTGTATTGGGTGAATTGGTTCAACAACCGCCGTCTTTTCGAACCCATCGTATACATTCCGCCAAGAGAGGTCGAAGCAAACTATTACGCGACTCTGGAAACATCAGACATGGCCGCGTAGCTAAGATCAATCAGCCTCCGGCAAACCCGGCGCGGTTCATATCACGCCTCCAAGAAAGTCGTGTGTTTACTGTTCTGCGGCAGGAGGAAGATCGAGGTTGCCAGGAGCGAGAAGACCAACTCGTAGACCTCCCATTTGCGAGGAACGTCGATGACCGCAATCACCAGGCTTGCTGCAACGGCGAGCATTGCGTGACGTGTGCTGGGCACCGGGGCGGCAATGTGATTGGCGGCACGTTTGATCCAGCTGACGCGCGAGTAGAGCAGTGGCAGCACGGTAATGTAGACCAGCACGACTAACGTTAGGATCGGACCGAAGAGCGTCTTGGCGAGGTGGAAATCGCCCCAAGGCGTGGGCACAATCAGGTTGTGCAGGTTCGTTTCCTGCTGCTTGTTCATCTCCTCGAAGGTCTCGCCGGTTTCCCAGCCGATTATACGTTGGCCCCAGGAAATCTCTTCGCCGGCGGCAAAGAAGAAGACAAGCGCATAGAACAGCGTGCAGGCGAAGGCGAGGCCCGCGCCGCGCGCCTTTAGCGACCGCGCGTTGATCACCAGGACGACGCTGGCCACGCAGAGAAAGAGAGCAGTGCTGTATTCCACCAAGCCGTCTTCACGCGCGTAGGTGAGCGAGAAATAGTCGGTGCTGTAGAAATAAATAACGACCGAAAGTAACAGCACGGCGGCGACAATGCCGAGCAGGATTTTGTCGATACGCAGGATTGTGGACAGAGTCATATAAGGCGTGCCTTTCTCAGCAGATTTGGCGCCGGAATATGCGAGGCGGGACCGCGCATCAAGCGCCAAGCTTTTTACTGAGTCGAACCTACGTTGGGCACAGGTGTGAAACCACATCTTGACGCTGGACTCACGATAGGTTGAAGCAATATCCAACCTTCGAAAAGTCATCGTTCACACGTCGTGGCCTTTCCAGTAGCTCTCGCTCATGATTTGGATGCAAAATCAGGAGCAAGTTGACGAACACGTTTCTATCGAAGTACTTGAGCGTCTCGCCACTATCGCCCGTGACCGAATAGGCAAGATTGTATCACGCTGGAGAGCGGTGTTGAGGATTGCCACGCAGATATCCACTAAGTGCTCGGCATGCTTTGGGCAAATAACCCTTCCGAAAGTTCGGATCGTACCCTCGGAGCAACAGTCAAACAGCTCGCAGTTGTGAACACACGATCGTGAGTTCTACATATCGAGGCGATGTGTTCGCAATTTCATGTAACTCAATTTAGTGGGGTACATCGAAATGAAAAACTTTAGCAGGCGAATGTTCGTATCTACCAGTGCAGCCAGCATGTTGGCTCCTAAGATTGGTGCAGCAAGTCAACCCTCTTTTCCAGAGCGTTTTCTTCCTCAACTGGTAAACGCACGTCGGACGGATTGGCTGCCCGGAGATCTGCATTTAGTACCGGATGATTTTTTTTTGTATTTCATGCTCGAAGAAGGTATGGCGATCCGCTACGGAGTAGGAGTTGGACGCAAGGATTTGTACGAATCAGGCGTGTTCACAGTAGCGCGCAAAGCCAAATGGCCGTGGTGGCGGCCGACCAACGCCATGATCCAAAGAGAGCCGAATAAGTATGCACGATTTAGAAACGGTTTGAAGGGAGGACCGAATAATCCTCTCGGCGCGCGAGCGATCTATTTGTACGATGATGACGGCCGAGACACCTATCTTCGAATCCATGGAACCAATGCACCAGAAACCATCGGGTCGGCCGTTTCAAACGGATGTGCCCGCCTCACCAATAAGCACGTAAAGGACCTGTACGATCGTGTTGCGATCGGTGCACGCGTTTATCTTTACCCCAAATTGAAAGGTATTTGAAAAAGTCGCCTGCAACTTGAGGTTAGCGAAACGAAAATACGCGGCGCATGTCTCACCCCGTGAGGTTTTGATACCCAAATGAATGATGCAAACGTATCCTGTTCGCATGCAGAATTTGGACCAATTTTTCACGTCGAAGCCTACTTTCGCAAGGATCAACCAATCGCTAGCCTGTCTGACCCTGACTGGAGGCTGTGGCTCGGAAATATGTTGAAAAGAGCTTCGTCAGCCCCTTGAGAAGTAATTGGATCAGCTGGTTTTTCACGCGACGAGGCTGGGTTAGTGGGAACCGTGTTCGCAGAACTTTTTTCTTGAACCTTTAGGAGCTTTAGGAGTTACGACGCAAATGTACCGAACTAGACCTTGGGAAGGTTGCTGACGATGCCTTATTCCTTACCTGGGTAAGTAGAGGCACGTTAAGGATATATTTTATCCTTTAGTAAAATCTTGCGAAGGAAACAGAAAAATGCTGACGAGACGCCACTTCATCCAGACAACGACTGCGCTATTCTCGGCCTCAATCGGTCAGCCGCTCTTTGCCGATACGTGGCCAACAGAATCACAAAAGGCGGCTTGGGACAAGCAAGTCACACCGTTCGGCTACGAGCCAGCCACGACTAACCCATGGGGTCTCCATCCAAGGTTTTTGCCGCAGCGCGTCGTTGCGAAGCGCAATCTCGTGCCGGGCGACATCCACGTGGACGCAGTGGCGCGATACCTCTATCACATCGAAAAAGGTGGAACTGCAATGCGCTACGGCGTGGCCATTGCAAAGGGCGACCTTTATGAGCCGGGAACTTATACGATTAAGCGGAAGGTGAAATGGCCTCATTGGACGCCAACCAAAAACATGATTGAACGCAATCCGGAGTACGAGCAATACGCAGATGGTATGGAACCTGGCCCGACCAACGCACTTGGGTCACGTGCGCTTTATCTTTTTGTCGGCAGTAGGGATAGCTATCTACGTATCCATGGCACACCGTATCCAAAAAGCATCGGCGGTCGCGCAAGTTCTGGCTGCGTCCGGATGGTCATGGCTCACATCAACGAACTTTATCCCAACGTCAAGATAGGTTCGACAGCGTTTCTATACTCGGCCGAGGATAGTGTGACAGCGCAAAGTTGAAGGCGTGCACTGAACTCGACGCATCCGCGACCCTCTGGACAAGCAAATCAAGACTGGAGAGACGTGCAGATTGGTCCGCCGCCGGCCGCGCGAAGAGGTACCAAAGTGGTCTCTACTGGTCCACTGTGCTGATACCAGTAGCACCCATCTTCCGGAAGTCGACGAGCCGACGTGAGATCCTGACCGGGTGCAGCAAGGGCCGCTACAGACGCGGGAACATTGCCAACCTTGTTCTGAGCGCCATCATCTGTCGGCGGCACCGCGCAGCCGGCGAGTACCAGAATTGCTGCAATGATAGGCGCTTGTCGTTTTTGCATTTTTAACCCGCTCTTTCTGATTTCATCGCGCCTTAGTGGTGCGGTGAACGTTCGGACGCTGCAATTTTCTGCATGAAACGTCCTATTCTAACTCTTGATGCTCTAGTTGCTTTAGGAGCTATAGCAATGTGGAATCAATGAATCCCGAGGTCAATCCATGTCTTTTGATGGCAACCGCAAAGATCACAGCCACCGGAGTGATCAAAAGCAACCTCACGCAACAGGCAAATCCTGTTGCGATGCGAACAGAGATGTTGCGTCGGCTGGGCTAGCGCCGTCCGGCGGAAGGAGCTTTCAGGTCTCCGGGCTCGATTGCGCCGAAGAGGTGGCGATCCTGAACCGGGTTGTCGGGCCGAAAGTGGGCGGAACCGAACACCTGGCATTCGACGTTATCAACGGGCGAATGACCATCCTCGATAGCGCCAAGAGGATACCAGACGACGAGGTCACGCAGTTGGTCGCAACGACCGGCATGAGCGCGAAGCCTTGGGATGCCGACAACGCAGCAGAGGACCAGGCGGCGCATCTGGCACGTCAGAAGCGCTTTACCTCGTTGAGCGGCGGCTTCTGGGGGGCGGGATTCCTTTTTCACATGGTCGAGACCGGCATGGGTGGCGCGCTCGGGCTCTTTGCGGGCCATGGCGATGTGCCGATGCCCATGGCGGAAGCAGGGATCTTCGCCCTCGCGATTCTTTTCGGCGTTTGGCTTGTCGCGCCCAAGGCCTGGTCTTCGGCGCGGAGGCTTAGCCCCGATATGAACCTGCTCATGGTGGTGGCCGTCGCGGGCGCCATCAGCCTCGGCGAGTTTTTTGAGGCTGCGACGGTCGCCTTCTTCTTCTCGCTCTCTCTCTATCTTGAGAGCTGGAGCGTGGGGCGGGCGCGTAACGCGGTTTCCGCGCTCCTCGATCTGGCGCCGCCAACGGCGCGGGTTCTTTACGAAGACGGATCGGAATCCGACGTTCCGGCCGCGGCCGTGGCAGTCAATGCAAGGTTTATCGTGCGCGGCGGCGACCGGATCCCCCTCGACGGTGAGGTCGTGGACGGGGCAGGGGCCGTCGATCAGGCCCCAATTACTGGAGAAAGCGCGCTAGTACCCAAGGAACCCGGCGACGAGGTCTATGCCGGCACGATCAACGGCGAGGGCACACTGACGGTGCGGGCGACGAAGGCCGCCTCGGACACGGTGCTCGCAAAAATCATTCGCATGGTAGGCGATGCCCATGCCCGCCGCGCGCCGGTCGAACAGTGGGTGGCCAAGTTCGCGCGCATCTACACACCAATCGTGATGGCTCTGGCGATCACCATCGCGCTGGTGCCACCACTCCTGCTCGGCGGTGCCTGGGACTACTGGTTCTACAATGCCCTGGTCCTTCTGGTCATCGCATGTCCTTGCGCGTTGGTCATTTCTACGCCGGTTTCCATCGTTGCGGCGCTGACCGCGTCGGCACGGGCGGGGGTGCTCATCAAGGGCGGCGCCTATGTCGAAGCGCCGGGGCGGACCACGGCACTGGCGATGGACAAGACTGGGACGATCACCATGGGAGAGCCTGAGGTGGCGGCGGTTCACCCACTGGTCGGTGTTTCCGCACGCGATCTCATGGCGCTGGCAGCAAGCCTGGAGGTGCGGTCTTCACACCCGCTGGCACGCGCCATACTCTCGCGCGCCAAAGCCGATGGTGTTTCCGTGTCTGCCGCAGAGGACACCCGCACCGTGCCCGGGCGCGGTCTGGAAGGACGCGCCGACGGGCGCGCTATCTGGCTCGGCTCGGATCGGTTCGCCGAAGAGAAGGGGTTCGGCAATGCCATTCCGGCGGATCTGCGGGATCAGATCGGGGAGACAGGGAGCACCCTCGTTGCCGTGGGTGACAAGGCCGGCGTGACCGGCGTACTGGAGCTTCGCGACCGCATCCGCCCAGATGCAAAGGGTATCGTTGCGCGCCTGCATGCGCAGGGTGTGGAGACCATCGTGATGTTGACGGGCGACAACGAACGCACCGCGCGCGCGGTGGCAGCCGAAGTCGGCATCGACGAGGTGCGCGCCGAACTTTTGCCGGAAGACAAGGTGACGGCCATTGAGGAACTCGTCGAAAGCCACGACATGGTAGCGATGATCGGCGACGGTGTGAATGACGCACCGGCCATGGCGCGGGCGCATTATGCCATCGCAATGGGCGCTGTCGGATCGGATGCCGCGATCGAGACGGCCGACATCGCGCTTATGACCGACGACATCGGCAAGGTACCCTGGCTGATCGGCCATTCGCGCCGGGCCATGACGATCATCCACCAGAATATCGGCATATCGCTGGCGACCAAGGCGCTGTTCGTCGGGCTGACCGCGTTCGGGATGGCCTCAATGTGGGGCGCCATTGCTGCGGATGTAGGCGTGTCTCTGCTTGTCGTGGCCAACGCGCTTCGGCTCCTGAACGGCCACCGGGTCGAAGCGGGGCCCTCGGGCGGTGAACCGATTGGCGAGCGGATGGCGAAGGGAGCACTCGCGCACGGTCATTGATCCGGCGGTTTCGGTAGGGTAACGTCTGACATCATCCAGACCTCGCAAAAGGGGCGTCGAGCAGTGATGAATACCAGAATTTCACGGCGGGTTTTGCTGTTGGGCGGTTTGGCCGCCTTCCTGTCAGGCTGTGCCAGCAAGTTCCGGTCGTACAACGGACCCCAAGTGACCCGGCTACGCATGTACAAGGCGCAGCGGCTGTTAGTTCTTGACGGGGCGGATGACGTCTTGCGGACGTATCCCATCGGATTGGGCTTCGCGCCCGAAGGCCACAAGCAGTTTGAGGGGGACGGCCGCACGCCGGAGGGCTCCTACCTGATTGACCGGCGCAACCCAAACAGCCTCTTCCACCTCTCCATCGGCATTTCATATCCCAATGAAGCCGACATCGCGTTTGCGGAGGCGCAAGGAAAATCGCCGGGTGGCGACATCTTCATCCACGGGGGGCCCCGCAAGGGGATCGACCCGATGAACAAACGCGACTGGACCGCGGGCTGCATCTCCGTCACGGACCGGCAGATCGAGGATATCTACGCCATGGTCAGGGACGGGACACCGATCGACATCTATGCCTGATGGTCAGGCAAAACGACGGCGCAGCGCGACGTTGATAGCTTCGATCGTGATGACCATGACGACGACGGCAATCGTGACGCTGGCCGCCTTGTCATACTGGAAAGAGCGCACGTAGGTCTGGATGTAAAAGCCGATCCCGCCCGCGCCGACAATGCCGAGGATCAGCGACTCGCGTAGGTTCAACTCGAACCGGAAAATCGTGTCGCGGGCGACGACCGGCGCCATCTGCGGCCAGATCGCGTATCTGAGCCGCACGAGCGGCCCGGCGCCCGCGCTTTCCAGCGCGGCGATCGGCGCGCGGGACACGCCGTCGATCGCCTCGGCATAGAACTTGGCGAGCATCCCCGTTGCATGAAAGGCGACCGCGATGATGCCGGGCAGCGGCCCGAGCCCGACAGCGCCCACCATGAGCATGGCCACGAGGATCAGCGGAATCGCCCGTATGAAGGCAAGCAGCGTTCGGATCGACCGGAACACCGCAGACGATACCATCGTCTCGGACGCGAGAATGCCGAAGGGAACGGACAGGACCACAGCACCGAGGGAGCCGAGGATCGCTATTCTCAGCGTTTCCGCGCTGCCCTTCTTGATCTCGGCCATCACCGTCGGGTCAGGTGGAAACATCCGACCGAGGAAATCGGCAATGCGCGGGCCAGCCGACATGAGACGCGACAACTCGACATCGGCCGTCGCGAAGGACCACAGGATCGCCGCGGCGATCAGACCACTCGTCGCAAAGCCGCCAAACCCGCGGAACGCCATCATGATACCGCCCTGAGGCCGATTCCTGGGATTGGCTCAACCTCCCGATAGAGTTCCGCTGTCGCATCCTCGTTCAACTCGGAGGTCGGCACATCAAAGGCGATCCGCCCGCAACGAATGCCAATGATACGCTGCGCAAAACGCCGCGCCAGGTCGGGTTGGTGAGACGCAAACAGCGCCGTCGCGCCGCGCGCTTGCGCCGCCCCGGTCAGCAGCGCCAGGATCTCACCTGCACGCGCAGGGTCGAGGTTGCTCACCGGTTCATCGGCCAGAACAAGCCGTGGTTCCTGCGCCAGACACCGCGCGATGGCGACGCGCTGCCGCTGCCCGCCGCTGAGGCTGTCGACCCTGCGATCGGCAAGATCGGAAATGCCGCAATCGGCAAGTGCCGTGCGCGCAATCTCCAGATCGTGCTTGGTCGGTGATCCCATCAGGGCCCGCAGCGGCGACATGCGCCCCAGGCGGCCATTCAGGACGTTACGCAGAACAGTGGAGCGTTCGACCAATGCGAACTCTTGAAAAACGAAACCGGTATCCGGGCGGCGCGCGCGCATTGGCGGATGATCGGGATCGAGCGGTGCGCCCAAGATCGAAACCTGCCCGCACCAGCCAAACAGCCTGCCATCAAGCAGTGCCAGCAGGGTCGTCTTGCCCGCCCCGGACGGGCCGAGCAGAGCCACGCTTTCGCCCGTCGGAATATTAAGCGAAACCCGCTCCAGCGCCGGGACGTCCGCGCCCGTATGGGCAAAACTCAGGTCGTCGATTTGGATAGCAGTGCTCATTCCAACAGCCCGTATCGCCGCGCCATGTCGCGCACGCCGTCATAGGCGGCGCCGTCGGCCCTGACATAGCCGTCCGGTCCATAAAGATAGCGTAGCTTGTTGCGGTGCTCCGGCTCATTGAGCCGCAGCATTGCGCCGACAAAACGGTCCCGCAGAGCGGCGTCGAGCCCCGGGCGAGCGATCACCAAATGGCTCGGGATCGGTGCGCTTTCCGCGATCCAGGTTACCTCCGCCTGTTGCTGCGGTGTCAGAAGCAGGTCGGCATACTGGCTGGCGCCCGCGGCATCGACCAGGCCTTCGGCCATTGCCTGCATGGCTTGTTGGTAGCCCCCCGCGAAAAAGACGCGGCCGAAAAATTCCTCCGCTGCGCTAGGACCTTTAACCAGCCCGGCCTCTACGAATTCGGCGAGCGGATAGAGATAGCCCGATTCCGAGATCGGATCCGCGAATGCGATGTCGCGTCCGCGCAGGTCTGCGAGCGCGCCGATACCGCTGTCGCGCCGCACGAAAATGCGGCCCGTATAATTCGGCGCGTCGCGGTAGACCTCGGACAGGAGTGGCACGGCACCGATCTCGGCCTCGGCCAGAACGAAGGGCAGGGCGCCCATGAAGGAGACATCCGCGTCGCCGTTTCGCAGCGCCTCGACCGCCGCTGCGTGGTCGATGGTAACGAACCCCTCGACCGGGACGCCGATCTCACTGGCCAGCCAGCCGGTGATGGCCTCGATATCGCCAAGCAGCTTCTCCGGGTTCTCCTGCGGGATGAAAGCCAGCCGCAACGCAGTGTCCTGCGCGGCGAGAGGTGTCGCCAACGACACCGCGCCCGCGCCGACCAAGGTCAGTATCGCTCTACGGGTCAGTTGAACTGGCATCAGAATGCCCTCTCTTCAATTGCGGCGGCTTCGGACTTGAACGCGGTCCAGCTTGCTTCGGCGGCCGCCCAGTCATCGGCACGGACGGCGGCGCCGACCGCGGCCAGCCGCTCAGCCAACGCGTAGATCTCGGGCCGCGCAGCAAGGTTCGACATGGTGCTGGCGTCCGCCGAGAGGTCCGCGGCCAGGGTGTCAGTTAGCAGCAGGATGTGCTCTGCGTCCCGCCGCGGCAGTAACGTGTCGAGTGTCGAGGCGAAGGTCGTCAATTCGGCGAATTCCAGCCGGAAAGCGGTATTCTCGGTGTCGAACGTCTCGTAGGGTTCGTCCGCCGCACCCACGGTCTCGAGATAGGCGGTCAGGGACGCGCGGTCTTCCCCGGTCAACCCGAGCGCTTTCGTTTCGTCGAACCAGTCCACGACAGCGGCCAGCGTCGGCAAAGATCCGTCATGGAAGTAGGGCGCGGTATAGGCCGTGCCGAGCAGCGTGGGCGTGTCCAGCGCACCGGCACGGGCACCTTCATAGGCCGGCGCAACGGAGCCTATGTCGTGGGCCTGCCGGTCGAGGAAGTTCGCGTCTGGCTCGTGGCAACTGGCGCAGGAGCGGTCGCCGAGCCCGGCAAAGGGCGTGTTGAAGATCTCCTCGCCGCGCCGGGCGGCCTCTGGGGCCGCGTCGGTCAGGCGGCCATCACTCGTCAGCATGGAATTCGGCAGGAAGTCGAACTCGAGCATGTAGGCGACGAGAGCGTCCAGCACGAAGGGCGTCGGTTCATCCCCGCCGAACTCGTTGACGATCACGTTGCGGGTGAAATCGCGAAGGGAGGCGAAGCGGCCATCGCGGCCATAGGGTCCGGTGAAGCGCAGCCCGCGCAGGCTGGGAATGTCGAGCGGGTCGTCGCGCCGGTCGTTGAAGATCGGGTTGAAAAAGGCGCCGTCGACATCGATCGCGCCTGGCTGGTGGCTTGCGCCCGGAACGAAAAGCCGCTGGTTTATGTCCGAGCGGTTGTGACACGTCGAGCAGGTGATCCCGAGATCGCGCGCGGGGCTTCCGAAGATCTGCGCGCTGTCGAACAGCATGTCGCCGTAAGCGACGAGCGGCAGGTCGGTCTCGTCGATGCCCTGCTCCTCGAAATTGAGGACGAGCAGTGGCAACGGGTCCTGATCGAAGATGTCGGAGCCCGGTGGCAGGCTTGGTGGCACCTCGATGGCGCGACCGCTGAGCACGGCGGTTTCCGGCAGGGCGCTTAACGCCCTACGCGGAGCGAAGCTGTCCAAAAGATAGTTTTCCGCAAGATAGCTGGAGATCACTGCGCGCGCCGCTTCCATGGTCTCGCGATCCGCAGATGTCGAGCCTGCGCCAAGTACGCCAGAGAACCCGGTGCTGCTATTGAGCTCCAGCCAAGCCAGGCCGATCCGTCTCGCAGCCTCCGAATCGGCGGCCGCAACGCCGTCCTCGAACGCGCGGTAGAGTTCGCGTGCCATTCGTACGGCCTGCTGTGCCGTCGCCGATTCTTCGGCCGCGAGAGCCCGGTCCAGTTCCTCTTCGATCCTGAGCGCGATGAGCCGCGTCGCCTCGGCAAAAACCGCCTGCCGGTCTTCGCGCATCATGGCCTTCAAGAGACCTGCGGGCTCGATTTCGCTTTCGCGGTCCAGCCACGCCAGCGCGCCGACAGAGAATTCTGAACCCCGGTAGGGTTCCGTCCAAGCGGTATCGGTGATGTCCCAGGGCCGAGGCTCGAGATTTAAAAGAAAGAGCGTCAGACGGTAGGCCGCTGCCTCGGGAAGCCAGGGCGCCTCCTTGGCCGGCGTCGCGGCGACAGGTCCGGGCAGGAGGAGCGCACTTGCGAGTGTGGTGAGCAGCACTCTCATAATATTTAGCATCACCACGGTCTCCAGGGCAAAAGTTAGACATGGCTAATTTATCTACCCGAAGCAAACAAGTTGTCAATCCCGCTGTTTCGCTGCAAAGTCCGGACATGACGAAGCTACAATCACAAGGGCGTGAGCCATTCGAAGCGGTCGACCGGGCTCCCGAGGCGCAGGCCGATGGCTTTGCGACCGTGCGTCAGGCGCATGAGAGTGAAATGGCAGAAGATTACGTCGAACTGATCGCGGAACTGATCGAGACGCGCGGGGAGGCCAGACCGGTCGAGATCGCCGAGCGGCTTGGCGTGAAGCCGCCAACCGTGACCAAGAACATCTCGCGGCTCAAGGCTGCTGGCTTGGTGCGGCGGGAACCTTACCGCGCGATTTTCCTCACCGATGCCGGGCGGGAGTTGGCCGAGGCCTGCCGTCGACGCCACAGGATCGTAGTCGCGTTTCTCCTGAGCCTTGGGATCGACGAAGGGACCGCGGAACGCGATGCGGAGGGTATTGAACACCACGTCAGCGAGATAACGCTGAAAGCATTCGAACAAGCGCTCGTGCTTTCCCAGAGTGATACTTAACGCCGCAATAGGTTCTGCGCGAAAATGAAACAACAACCTCAAAAATATTACACCAAAGATCGAGTTACGATCGCTGCAAGCGAAAACTTACGACCAACTCATATTACAGTGATCTGCAACTGGGACGGTACAATAGCGACAGAGCTATGCGGAGGCTTGGCCTGCGGCTGATCATTGGCCGATCATCACCTCAGGCTCTGACAGGGCGGGCACACAAATTGCCACATACTTGTTTCTTGCGTTGCGCCTTCCAATCGATCAAAAGACCATCGCGACCATGACCATTCAGAAACTCGAAGCCAATGCCTTGCCAAGCGACACTTTGGCCTATGGCAGTATCGTGCTGCTTGGCGCGGCTCTCTGGGCGCTAACCACCTACTTTCCGGCGCAGATGCCGGCGATCCTGCCCTATCAATTCTCTTGGCTGATCTATCTCGCGGTGACGCTGTCGGGGCTCTGGTTCGCGCGCGGGCTCCGGCGGACCGCGCCGGGAGACCGCCCGAGCCGATTGCGGCAGGCGGCCTTCTGGACGGGGTTGGTGTTGCTGTGGGGCGCTACGCAGACCGGGTTCGAATATCTCGCACAACGCATGTTCTTCACCAATCGGTTGCAGCACGTCGCCATGCATCATGTAGGCCCGGTCCTGCTGGCGCTCAGCGCGGGTGGCCCGGTGCTGCTGGCGGGGGCGCCGGAATGGTCGCGCGCGCTCTGTGCCAGCCGCTTGGTGATTGTTATCTATCGCACGATCCAGCAGCCCGCCATAGCGGTGATACTATTCGTCGGACTGTTCTGGTTCTGGCTGATCCCGCCGGTGCATTTCGCCGCCATGCTTGACCCGGTTCTGTACCAGGTGATGAACTGGTCGATGGCTGTGGATGGCATCCTGTTCTGGGCGCTGGTGCTGGACACCCGTCCCGCGCCGCCCGCGCGGCTGCGCTTCGGCTGGCGCGCGGCGCTGGCCGTGGGCGTGATGTTCCCGCAGATCATTCTGGGCGCACTGATCTCTTTCGCCACGGTGGACCTGTTTCCCTATTACGCCTTCTGTGGACGGTATTTCCCTTCGATCTCGGCAGTGACCGATCAGCAGATCGGCGGCATCGTCATCTGGATTCCTCCCGCGATGATGAGCGTTCTGGGCCTCTTGGTGGTGGTGCGCAACATGCGCGCCGCCAACGCAGACCTTTAGCCTTCAGGCGCTCATCACGCGGCGGATGTCGCCGGTGGCCCCAGCGATGTCGGCCTGTAGCGTATCGAAACCGGACCATATGACGCGCGCGTCGCCTTGCGCATCGAAAACATAGACAGACTTGCCGTGCGATACATCATAGGTCAAGTCGTCCGGCTGATGTGGTTCGATCTTGTAGGTGACTTTGAGGCGCCGGGCAAGACGGGCCAGTTGGTTGGGCGTGCCGATCAGCCCGTCAACGCACGGCGTGAAGGCGGCGGCGTATTCCGTCACCACCTCGGGCGTATCGCGCTCGGGGTCCACTGTAACGAAGAGTATCGACAGTTTCGCGGCGTCCTCGCCCAGCTGATCGACCACAGCGGACAGGTTGGAGAGTGTCATCGGGCAGATATCGGGGCAGAAGCTAAAGCCAAAGAACAGCGCGACGACCTGTCCTTCGTAATCGGCCTGTGTCACGCGCGTCCCGTCCTGAGCTCGGGTCATGGTGAAAGACAGGTCGGGTAAAAGCCCGCTTACATCCTCGCCATACCATCCAGCCTCGTTACAGGCGGCCAGCGGCACGACCAGTCCTGCGGACCCCATGCGCCGGAGCAGCGCTCGGCGGGTCATCGTCGCGTCAGTACGGGCCATATATTACCAATATCGCCACGCCAAAGGCCGTTGCGAAAAAGAGACCGGCAACGCACAGCAAAATCCAGAGCACCATTCGATTTCTCGATCTGGTCGTTCGCTTGACATCGCTCGCCGTAGGGTCCGACGTCTCGGTTGCTTCGGGCCCCTCATCCATACCGGTTTGCTATATCATTTCGGCGCGTATCACAACGTGCCAAGCCGCAAGCGGGATGCGACAAGGTGCCTCGTGAACAGTTCTCGTCATGCCTGCGCATTGCGTGCTGGCGGGATGGCAACGGTCACAGTGCATACACAATCGTCACCACCGTTATCATGACGATCAAGAACATGACCAACGCGCCCAGGGCGAGCGTCCGGCCCATGTCACGATTTGGCTTTGCAACCTTCAGACGCAACTCTTCGGCCGTTTCCGGAAATTCGAGCGCGGCGGAGTTCGAGGCGCGCGTCAGTTCGTATCGCGCATCCCAGCGACGCACTTCCGCAGCGTTCCAGCCGTTCATGACCAGAATGATCGCGGCGATCATCACCATCGAGGATGGGACCCAGATCACGTAGCCACCAATCGTTTCATCGGATAAAGTTGCAGATAAGCCGGTGCCTGTCGTTTGGTAGGAGGCATAAAGGGCCACCTCCTTAAGTGTCGTGAGGGAACCCAGAAAAATGTTTGAAACAATCACCACAAAACCGGAGATCAGCCTCGCTCCGCGTCGCGCACCGGCAGGGGGATCCCTCCAGTCGAAAAGCATGCCGAAATACCAGATCCCTGCCAGCACCATCGCCAGATGTGCGAGCAGCTCGACCGCCGCGATGCGCTGCGCAAGTCCGTAAAGGACCGGTATCTGCCAGACGAAGAGCGAAGCGATGAGCAAGGCAGTGGCGGTTGCCGGATGCGCCATGAACCGCACGAACCAGGCGTTCGCCAGCGCGCCGAGGTATCGACGCCACCGACTTTCCAAACCGGCTTGCAGGATGCGCCACGGCTGCGAAACAGCGATGAGCAGTGGTCCTGCAAGGCGAAGGAGAAGATGTTCCACCTGGTGCACCGAAAAGAGGCTGTGCCCCAATGAAGCCAGAGACGCATTCGTGGCCACGAAAATGCAGGTCAAGCCAGCGAAGAACATAGCCTGCCGCCAAAGAGAAACCGTCCCGCGAATACGAGCGGATCGCGCGAGGCCGCGCATGTAGTACCATGCGGCCAAGCTGACGGAAACAAGGGACACTGGCGAAATCGCATATCCAAACGGGTCGAAAAGGAGGAAATATGTGATTATCGGCTCCTCCCTTGTTTTACTGCCCGGCTGTAGGCGGATAAGGGTGAAAGTCGCGAAGTTCCTACTGCGCCACCCCGGGCCAAAGATAGATCGGTTGACATCACGAGGTATTTGCTCTGCATCCACCTAGGAAACAGGTTGTCGTAGAAACGTGACAGCGGATGGCCGGACTGACCGGCAGGCGTGATGAAATAGGAGAGGCTTTCATCCGAAAACGACATGACTGCCTGAAAATTAGTGCCGACGCTGGAGGCGACCGGGCGGTCATTGTCAGAAGCGATCAGTGTATAAGGGTCACCCGAGTATGGCGCTTCGAGAGACAACAAATCGCTGATAATCCCGTTCGACTGGATTGGCGACCACTGCATATTCAGTGTGTGTTCCGCGCCCCAGAACCAGACTGAAGGATCGCTTCCGTACCGGTCAACAAGCTTGGCAATGGCATCATCCAGAGCTGCACGAGCCTGATCCTGGCAGGTCTCAATGCGGGCGGACGGGCGGATGTCGCACCAGATTGCGCTCCCTCTTCGATCTGAAAGGACCGCGGATAGGAAATCAGGATTCGGTCTGGTCCAGACCGCAGTTGCAGATGGAAACTCATCTTGAAGTATGCGTCTTTGCAAAGCACGTACCCATGTCCAGAACACGAGCGGTTCCAGTGAGTAGCGACCCATCTCGCCATTCCATCGAGAAAGCTCGTCCAAAACTTCTTCGCGAAGCTTTCCGACTTTGTTCTCCTTGATGTCGCTTGCGGAACTCACGAACCAGAGCTCTTTTGCCATCAGCGGAAGAAGGGTACGCGCGACAGCGCTGACCGTGTCGCGTTGAACCGCAATCGCGCTCTCGACAGTGAATACCGGCCGGCGATCATCGAGAACTGCAAGTCTGGCGTCTTGAAATGATCCAGGACGCTTGACCTCGCTTTCAGGCCAAACCGCCAGAGTTGTCCGGTCGACCGCTAGGACCTCCAATCCGTCTGGCACCTTGTTCATGGTTGCGTCCAGGGCATAGTTCACACCGGCGGACTTGGCCAGACGGTCGAGCATCATCAAGAAATCACTTGTCTGCGCAGCTTTGGAAACTTCTGGTTCTTCTATTTCATTTGGCGAAAAAGATCTGAACGCCCAGGCGACGCGCTCGTTGTGACCAACGACAATGAAAGGCACGCCTGGCATCGTAGCGCCAATCGCGACCCCTTCCGGCGTTTGAAGGTCTGCCAAGTACCATTCGGACGGCAGTGACAAAGGACCACTGATATCCGCCGCAAGCATCGGTGCTCCGGTAGTAGTCCGATCTTCGGGCAACGCCCACGCAGTCAGTTTGACCCTTGGAGAAGCGGCAAACAACTCGGGTGTCGCGGGTCGATCTGACGGAATCTGGTTATCTGGGAATCCAGACAGTTCGTTCTGAAGTTTATCCGGGCGAAGATCGTTCAGAAATGCGTTTGCGACATTGATGCTATCAACGGGCCTCCACGCCGCGATCGTTCTCTCATCCGCGATCAACAGTTCAGGTGCGCCTCTGCCGCGCCCGCCTTCGGACACCAGCCCAAGCCAGGCGTTAACACCTGCGGCATATGCTTCGAGTGCATCCGATGTCGACGGTTCAAGTTCAGCTATCTGCTCAAGTGGCAATAAACCTTGCGCTGTCCGCCTTGCCCTCAATAATTGCCCCAGCCGGTCTTGCGCGTGAACGAAACCGAGCGCGAAATAGCTGTCTGCAGCGGAGCCGGCGGAAATGTGTGGTATAGCTGAAGCATCTCTCAGGACGTTAACCGGGCCTTCTATACCCGCAACGCTAAAGTTCTCTTCATAGTCAGGAACGGAGGCACTGAGCAGAAAGTAGCCAGCACCCCAAACGAATAAGCCTGATGCAAAAATCGACAGGAACAAATATAGTGAAATGAGGATCAGCCGTCTCAATTCGTCGCCCGTACAAAACTAGTTTCAGGATATGATGCGCAAGAAGATCAACGAGGCGAAATAGGCGAGCAAGCCGAAGACAATGCCGGAGCTTGTCGCATATTGAAGCATATCCAGGCGGTCCCCTTTCCGTCGCCGCGCCAGATAGCCACCCCAAATCGTACCTCCGACAAATCCCGCGAGCACCAGCATCACAATTCCTCCGATCTTGTATTTTCGCGATTGAAACGTTGACATGTGAATCCGACGGCAAAGGCTATGCCCCAGGCCGCACAGATGAGCGCTAGCGACGTCCAATCACCGAAACGTGCGTAAGGCGTGGGCGCATGCGCTGCCGGAAGCCTGGCATCTATGACACCAGTTTGCCCGATGTCGAGACGGGCGACGATCTCTCCGCTGGCATCGATAATCGCGGATATCCCAGTGTTGGCCGCGCGGACCACGGGAAGCCCTTCCTCGACCGCGCGCATGCGCGCGGAAGCGAGGTGTTGCTCGGGTCCAATGCTTGTTCCGAACCATGCATCATTTGTACCGTTGAATATCCAGTCAGGACGGAGAAGCTCATCGACCACCTGGCCCGGAAAAATGATCTCGTAACAGATCGCCACCCCGACCAGAGGTGCCCCAGGGATCGCCAGTGTGCGTGGCCCTGGTCCTGGCGTAAAATCGCCTAACCCTTCTGTCAGCCGCTCAAAGGGCAGCAAGCCTTTCAGGGGCACATATTCCCCGAACGGAACGAGATGATGTTTTGCATATCCCGCCAGAATCTCACCGCTGCCATCATAGGCTTGTACAGTGTTGAAATATCTGGTTGCCCCATCTCCCTCTACGCGGTCCGGCGCTCCTGTCAAAAGGACCCTGCCGTCTGGCAAAGCCGCAGATATTTGCGTGCGCGCAATGGCGTCCTCGTCCAGAAAACCGGGGAAGGCCGTTTCCGGCCAAAGCAGCAGATCGAAACGGCCGGGTCGCACGGACAAGCTCAGGTATTTTTCCAAGGTTCGCTTGCGGCTGCCCGGTGCCCACTTCTCGACTTGCGGCACATTGCCTTGAACGATGCGCAATGCAATGTCTGTCGGCGGAACGTCTTGACTTGACCAAAGTGTACCGCCACCCCAGAGACCCGTCACCGCAACGGAAAAGAGCGCGAAAACGGACAGACGTCTCTTTGGCGCTACCGCAATCAAAACACTTGGCAAGGTGCCGATGAAGACCGTGAGAAAACTCATGCCGTAGCTTCCAACCCAGGCCGCTGGCTGTCGCAGCGCGGCGTGATCGACCAGAGCATATGCAGCAAGGTTCCATGGAAATCCTGTCAGAACATGACCCCGCAGCCATTCCGTGGCCATCCAGCAGGTCGCAAGCAAAAGGCCCGCCTTAATACCATGGAGAACTCGATGCTGCATTATGGCGGCAAAAAACATCGCTGCGCTGGCCGGGAAAATCGCTAGTCCGGCGGACAGTCCCACTACTGCTGGGATCGCCAGTGCGCCGAAACGTTCGGCATCGACGTAAAAGCTCTCGGCGATCCAGGAAATTCCAATCCCGAATTGTCCCAGTCCGAAAGCCCAACCGACAAGGAAAGCGCGCGAGGTTGAGATGTTCCGGAGAACGATAAAGAGCACGGAGAAGGAGACAGGGACCGCGATGAGCCAAGAAAACGGCGGAAGGGTCAAAACCGTCAATCCGCCGGCAACAAGGGCAAGACCCATGCGCTGGAAGAGGTTTGGGTCCTCACTAACGAACTGCGGCAAACCCGGCTTCATGAATCGGTCTGAAGTCGAGCGCCAACCCACGGCGCACTGAGGAGCAGCACCACGCCGCCAACCACAAAAACATCGGCCATGTTGAAGGCAGGCCAGTGCGCCGTCCCGATGTAGAAATCGAGGAAATCCGTCACTGCACGATAGCGCAGGCGGTCCAGAATATTGCCGAGAGCACCGCCGATGATCGCACCATACGCAATGGCCTCGACCCGGCTGCTGGAACGGATCAGCATGGCCGCCAACCAGACGCAGATGCCAAGCGCCAATACGACAAGGCTCCACCATGGCGCACCGCCGAGAAGCCCGAAGGTCACCCCGTCATTGCGCAGGTAGATGAGATTGAAGCCGGGAAAGACCGATACACCGGAACCAAGTACAGTCGCATTGGAAACAACGATTGCCTTCGTTGCCTGATCGACAAGAAAGGCGATTAGAGCAGCAAGCAGACCGACGAAGAGGCAAGTTCTCATATGCTTATCCCAGCCAGACGTCGAGGAACAACATGATCACAAGACCAACCGCGAGGCCGAGCGTCGCCCTGTTCTGATGGCCGGACCGGTGGGTTTCCGGAATGATCTCGTGGCTGATGACGTAGAGCATCGCACCTGCTGCGAAGGCGAGACCCCAAGGCAGCAGCGGTTGCGAAAGACTGATAATGCCCGCGCCGAGAAGCCCACCGAAAGGCTCGACGAGACCGGTCAGAGCGGCGATGCCCCAGGCGCGAAACCTGGAATAGCCCTCGCCGAGCAACGAAACCGCCACCGCCAGACCTTCGGGGGCATTCTGTAATCCAATACCGATAGCAAGTGGCAACCCGCCCGACAAACCCTCAGCCCCGAACCCGACGCCGACGGCAAGCCCTTCGGGAAAATTGTGGATCGTGATCGCGATGATGAAAAGCCAGACGCGGCGCAGCGATGCGGCGTCTGGGCCTTCCCGCCCCGACTTGAAATGCTCATGCGGTAGCCGTTCGTTCATCAGAGCAACGGCGCCCATGCCAAGCAGAATCGCAACACAAACGATGGCCGCCGGGAGAGCACCGGTGTCGAACTGTCCTTCGGCTGCGTCGAGAGCCGGAATGATCAGCGAGAAAAACGAAGCAGCGAGCATGACACCCGCTGCGAAGCCAAGCAGCAGATCGCGCGTAGCCCGGGACGGGATGCGCCCAAAAAGAACTGGGACCGCCCCGACCGCAGTCAACGATCCGGCGGCCAGGCTTCCAAGAAAGCCAAGGGCAATTGGAGAGAAGGGTTCCAAGCGCTGAAGTCTCGGCTATACGTCAGTCAGCGGCCGAATAGCTGCTAAAGATCTCGGTCGATCCATCGCCGCGGATCAGGAAGACGTCATAAGCCTCACGATCGTCTTCCGGTCCCATGCCCGGCGAGCCATAGGGCATTCCCGGCAACGCCAGCCCCACTGCATCAGGACGCTCATCCAGAAAACGCTGAATGTCTGATGCCGGTACATGACCTTCGATCACGTAGCCGTCGACCAAAGCCGTATGGCAGGACACCATTCGCTGAGGCACGCCATTGTCGAGTTTGAAGCGCACAAGAGATCCCCCGAACATGTCCTCGCCTGTCGGCGCGAATCCGCTTTCCTCCAGATGCTTCATCCAGGAGTGACAACAGCCGCAGCCGTTTGTCTTTCGGACGTCAATCTGGATCGCAACGGCGACAGCTTGCCCCGCGGGAAACAAGGCCAGCGTGACTGCAAGGGCGGGAGCCAATCGTTTCATGGATCAAAGCCTTTCGGTTGTCGTTTCGGCAAATTCGCTGGCGAGCCTCTCAGCCAGAAGTGAACGCGCCTCACTCAGTCGCTCAAGCGCGGCCGTGTCGTCCGCTTCACGCTCGGCCGCCTCTGCTAGTCGGTCGTCAGAGAGAGGATCGGTCGGGCGACCGTCGACCAGAACCTCATAATGCAGATTTGGGCCGGTTGCGGTGCCAGTTGCACCGACGCGGCCGATCAAATCTCCGGCCATCACTCGCTGCCCTTGTTCGAGTGTGTCCGGCACCTCGCTGAGATGTGCGTATCGTGTCAAGGTGTCGGATCCATGCGCTATCTCCACCACCCGGCCATATCCACCACGACGTCCGATAAAGCTCACGCGTCCGGGCGCCGTTGCTTTTACCGGCGTACCGCTTGCCGCGGCAAAGTCGACGCCGGTGTGCATGCGCACATTCCCATAGACTGGGTGTGTGCGACGGCCAAAGACGGAACTCAGCCGCGCTCCTTCCACCGGTTGCGCAAACACGCGCAGCACTTCTCCGTCGACATAGATCGTCGCTTGACCGCTGCCGTCGTCCGGCCAGACGATCTCGTAGACCGATCCACCAAGATCCAGCTCAGCGAAGGCAAGCTCAGGCTGACCAATCCTCTTGTTCCCGTCTCGGGCCTCGCGCCAAAGGAGGCGCATCGTCTCGCCACCCGCGAGATCACGACGGAAATCCACGGTGCCGCCCAGCATCTGCGCCAGGTCCACCGCAAAACGGGCGGGGATGTCTGCCGTGTCCAGGGCAGCGAAAATCGAGCTCTCGATCACCGCCTTGCCGGCGAAAGTCACCAATTCGGGGTCCGGCTCCAACACGCGAGCGGCAAGCAGTTCGCCGAAGACCGCCTCTATCCGGACACCGTCTTCGACGGCGAGTTCTACACGACGCGGGTTGTCGTCCGTTGTGGAAACCACGGTAACGATGTGACCCGGACGCAGACGGCGCAAATCGTATTCCGCGCCAATCGCCAAGGCGATTTCGGCGCGATCCGAAGCATCCAGCCCCGCATCGGAGAGGACCGCATCAAGCGTCTCGCCCGACGCAATCTCGCGCGACCAGGTGACCAGCGAGGGCTCGATAGATGGCAAGGAGGTATCTGTGGGGGAAACGGTCAGGAGGGGCACGGGTCTGAACTCGAATGCGATATCCGCCTGGGCGAGTGTAGGGCGGACCGAATTGATTTCGGCAATCCGGGGCGGCGTGAGCGGATCGGGAGTCCAGAGGGTCGCTTCAGCAATCGAAGGGGGCACCGGTTCTTTGGACAGAACGCCAGAGATGGCGATGCCGGCAACCGAAATCGCGCCTGCGACCGCCACGGCCGCCAAGACAGTTCCTATCTTCATTTTGCCCCCTCTACGTTTTCTGTCAGTGCGCGCCGGATCTTTGGCACCGCGAATTCTCTTGGTTCGTGATAGTCGATCATCGTGACGAGCTCACCCTCGGCATCGAACAGGAATACGCTTGCCGTATGGTTCATCGTATAGCCGCCGCCCTCAGTCGGGACGCGCTCAAATGAGGCACGAAACCCTTCTGTGGCGCGGGCAATCTGGTCTTCCGGCCCCGTCCAGCCACGAATGACCGGATGAAAATAGCCGACATATTCGGCCATGGCCTCAACCGTGTCCCGCTCCGGATCGACCGTGATGAAGACAACGTTCATCTCTGATGCTTCGTCGCCCAGTTCCTCAAGCCAGCCGGAAATATCCGATAGGGTCGTCGGGCAGATGTCCGGGCAGTAGGTGAACCCGAAGAATACCATTGTCGGACGACCGATCAGGGTGCCAGGCCCTACCTCATTTCCCTCGTGGTCGGTCAGCCGAAACTCCATCGCCGATAGGGGCAGGGGCCGCTGCCCTTTTGGTTCAGGCGCACCAAGCCCGTCCACCCGCCACCAGCCCACGAAGAGCGTCATGCCAAGGACGCCGGCACCGGCTGCGCCGTATAGAAGGAGCTGCCGACGTTGCATCAGCCCTCTGGTCCACGCGCGGCGATCCCGAGGATTGGGACCTCGACCGTCACCTTGCCGCCATCCGAGAAGGTCAGTGTCAGCGGGAAAGTCTCGCCTTCGGCCATCGGCTCTTGCAGCTTCATGAGCATGGCGTGCAGCCCGCCCGGCTCCAATGCCACGCTTTGGCCGGGCTCAATCGTGATCTCGCCTGCAGGCGCCATGGAACTGAGGCCAGCGGAGTCGGTTTTCGTCTCATGGATCTGGGGCATCATTGCCAGCGGTGTCGCAATTTTGGTCAGCGTAACGGCGTCGTAACCCCTGTTGCGCACGGTCATGTAGGCAGCCCCCGGACGGCTCGTGCCGATCGAGGCGCGGGACCACGCGCTCTCGACGACGACATCCTCCGAGCCGGCAAATCCCGGGGCCGACAGGCCCGTGATCAGCAAGAGAAAGGCCAATCCCTTGATGTGTGGAAGTTTTTTCACGACAATTTCTCCTGCATCTGACCGCGTATCAACTTTGGCTGGCCGCAACTTCCGTCGCCACCAGCCGCCGTAGTTCCGCCTCACCGAACGGGTCTAGCGGTTTGGCATTTACGTAAAACGTGGGTGTTTGTCGCACGCCAAACGTTTTGACATCGGCACGGTCTTGGTTCAGCACCGCTACAACATCGGGGGCCAGCATCTGCGTCTGGGCAGCTTCGACATCCAGACCTCCGCTTGCGGCAATCTCAAGGAGCAAACCCGGCTCCGGCGCACCATGGGACGCCCATCGGGGCTGCTCTTGCAAGACCGCTTCGAGCACCGGTTCGAACACGTCCTGCATCCGCGCAGCTTCAAGAACACGGATCGCTTCCACCGAAGCGTCCCCGTGAAAGGCAGTGTATCTAATTACGACACGTACCGCATTACCGTGCCCAGCCATGATATCCTTGACCACGGGATAGAATGCGCGGCACGCCTCGCAAGCTGGATCGAAAAACTCGACAATCGTGACAGGCGCCGTCTCTGGGCCGAGGATCGGGGAATAGGGCCGGATCAGCCCATCGGCCAATTGCGGGTCGACTGGGGCGGCCTCGGCAATCGCCTCGGGGCGGGTTGCGTACCATGCGGCACCGCCGAAACCGGCGGCACCGAGAGCGAGAACGGACAGGATGAGGCCGCGTCGTTTCATTTTTGTGTTTCCTTCAGTGAGACAGCCGACAGCAGACCGATCATCGCGAAGGCGACGAGCGCCATCAGTGGGATAGGAATGCCGAAGAACAATTGATTGTCGTCGGTACAGGATGGGCCGCTCGCAGTGCAGGGCTGGATGCGTTCGGGAATCAGCCCGAAATAGAGGCCGAGGTGCCAAAGTGCTATGGCGGCGCCACCGATAGCCAGGGCGATCGCGTAGCGACCGACGCGCCGGTCCTGCCACCACAGCCCAAGCCCGAGAATTATGGCCAAGGGGAACATGAAAGTGCGTTGAACCCAGCAGAGTAAGCAAGGAGTCTGCCCCAGCACCTCCCCGATGAAGAGTACGGCGAGAGATGCGTTTAGCGCGATGAACCAAGCCAGGCCGAGAGCAGTCTCTCCGGAAAGTCGGGTCATAAAATCAGAGCCTCTCTCTTAGGTCGGCGAGGATATCTTGAGCGGGGTGCCATAGGGCCAAGATTTTGCGAAGCCTGCTTGCGTGTCGAAAAGGAAAAGATGTGATGTATGCCCCATTGTATAGCCGTCTGGTGCTGCAGCTTCCTCGATCCGCTCGTAGAAGATTGGAAAGGTTTCGGATGTCTCATCGATCTGTTCCGGTGTGCCTGTGAGCCCGATGATGCCCGCGTCGAACTTTGGCACATACTGCGCCAGTGCGGTCGGGTTGTCTCGTTGGGGATCTATCGTGATGAAGATTGGTTGGACTTTTGACGCGTCATCTCCCAAACCCTCCATCACCGCTGCGACCTCTGAGAGCGTCGTTGGACAGATGTCAGGACAATTTGTGAAGCCGAAGAAAACCAGCATCCACTGGCCTTCGAAGTCCTCTTCTGTAAAAACCATTCCATTGTGCCCTGTTAGTTCGAACTCCGCAAAAAATGGCGGTTCACTTACATCTCGCCAGCCGGCGGCACGGTAGTCAGCCGATAACAAAAACCCGATAAAGGCGAACGATGCCGCACCCGCCAGCATCCACAATATCTTCTGAAGACCTGAAAGCACCACGCAGCTTTGCACAATTTCTGCTCCGATTTTTTCTTTCTCGTACATCCTGCAGCAGCTGTAGGTTCAAGCTCTTTTATCCTTCTGAGTCGGGACGTCACGCGACTGTGAATGGGAAGTTGCCATCCGTTTTGAATGACTGCCCAGATTGTCATTTGTCGTATTGGTTAGGTTCGCGATCGACGTCACGCTGGTGACGATCTGCAAGCATCCACGATGCCAAGGTCCGTGCAAAGCGTTTTAAATATTAAAAGATAGCAATCAGCGGATCTGAGAGCCAAAGCAAAAATTAAAACGTTTGAACCTACAGCTGCTTCAGGAACTACGATGAAGTCGAATCAACACAGTGGCTCCAATCGCGACTTGGACACAGAAAGTTTCCGGTTGGGTCGATGTCAATAATTCGCGAAACCGTTCTCGACTGGCCGAAGTAGATCGAAATGATAAGAAATCTCGTTGACCAATGCCATAGTGGAGAAGTCGTTCTCCGTGATCCGAGAGCGCTCGTCGGGAACATGCAACATGACGCCTGAGATTGGACAGTTTGCGCTAGTCTTGGCGCTTGCAGTCGCAATTGTTCAAAGTGTCCTGCCAATTGTAGGGGCGAACACGGGGCGCGTGCTTTGGATGGAAAGTGCGAAGACGACAGCCGCGATTCAGGTGACATTGGTTGCAATTGCGTTTGGCGCACTCATGCGCTCATTTGTTGTCAGTGATTTCACTGTTCAAAACGTAGTGGAAAATTCCCACTCGCTAAAGCCGATGATCTTCAAGGTTGCGGGCACTTGGGGCAGCCACGAAGGGTCCCTGCTTCTCTGGACCCTTATTCTCGTACTTTTCGGGGCTGGGGTCGCGCTGCTGGGCAGAAACATTCCGGTTGGTCTCAAAGCGCGAACGTTATCGGTTCAAGCCTGGATTAGTGTCGGTTTCCTGAGCTTCATGCTCTTTACATCCAATCCGTTCGAGCGGGTTTTCCCGCCGCCTCTGGATGGCACGGATCTTAACCCGCTTCTGCAGGACATCGGGTTGGCGATGCACCCCCCGCTCTTGTATTTTGGGTATGTCGGCTTCTCGATCGTCTTCTCCTTCGCGGTCGCGGCTCTGATAGAGGGCCGGGTGGATCCCGCATGGGCGCGTTGGGTGCGGCCATGGACTCTGACGGCCTGGATCAGCCTCACTGCGGGGATCGCACTCGGCTCTTGGTGGGCCTATTACGAACTTGGCTGGGGCGGCTGGTGGTTTTGGGACCCGGTTGAAAACGCATCCTTCATGCCTTGGCTTCTCGGCACGGCACTCCTGCACTCGGCTATTGTCACGGAAAAGCGGGATACGTTCAAAAGCTGGACCATTCTTTTAGCCATCCTGACCTTTTCTCTGTCACTTCTTGGGACATTTATCGTCAGATCCGGCATTTTGACATCCGTTCACGCGTTCGCGGTCGACCCAGCGCGCGGCGTGTACATTCTCGGCCTTCTTGGTGTGACAATTGTCGGCTCACTGACACTTTACGCATGGCGCGCGCCTCAGCTTGGATCGGTTGGCGTCTTTCGGCCAATCAGCCGCGAGGCTGGGCTTTTGCTCAATAATCTTCTGCTCGCGACCGCAACGGCGACCGTCCTTTTTGGAACACTCTATCCATTGTTTGTGGAAGCGGTGACTGAAGAAAAGATCTCTGTAGGACCACCGTATTTCAACGCGACTTTTATCCCTTTCATGCTGCCGCTCGTCATAATAATGGGAGTTGGCCCATTCCTGTCTTGGAAACGGGCCGATCTTCCCGGTATCTGGCAACGGCTGCGTTTGATTTTTGGTATCGCGATTGGTGTCGCGGGGATCGTTTGGTACCTTCAGACAAACGGGCCCCTGCTCGCTGTGGTCTCAATAGGGATTGCAGCCTGGGTTTTTTTTGCGACTTTGCGCGAATGGGCGCTGCGTATCAAGCTCTTTGATCTACCGCTTTCTCAGTCGCTGCGTCGCGCGCGGAACCTGCCGCGCTCCGCGCACGGTATGACGCTCGCGCATCTTGGCGTTGCAATGCTTGTGCTTGGATTCGTAGGTTCAACAGCCTGGAAGGAAGAACGTGTTCTTTTCGCAGAACCGGGGTCGACCGTGGACATCGCAGGTTTTGAGGTAATATTCGACGGCGTCGAACGGTTCCGTGGTCCAAACTACATCGCACAACAAGGCCAGCTTCGCGTCTTGAAAGATGGACGGGAGATTACGCTTCTTCGTCCGGAGCGCAGAAGCTATCCAGTTGCGGGGACGTCCACAACCGAATCTGCAATCCGATCAACGCTAAGCGGTGATCTCTACGTCACCATCAGTGAACCTGCGGCCGAAACGGCGTCGGGCCAGTGGAATTTGCGCATCCTCTACGAACCACTGGTTAATTGGATATGGATCGGAGCGACGATGCTGGTGCTTGGCGGGTCCCTCTCGCTATCGGACCGGAGATTGCGGGTGGGTGCGCCGTCGCCAAAGAGCCGGTCGTCAGCGCTTCAACCGGCGGAATGATACGATGAAGAAAATCATTCTCGCGCTGCCAGCGCTGATCGCAGTAGTCTTGGGTGGATTTTTGTTCTGGGGGCTCAACCCAGACCGTGATCCTAACGCAATCCCTTCCGCTTTGGTCTCCGAACCAGTTCCGGATTTTGAACTCCCACCGGTAGAGGGTACTCAGACACCCGGACTGTCGTCCGCAGCCCTTCGGAGCGTTGGCGAGCCGGTTTTGGTCAATGTATTCGCTTCATGGTGCGTGCCCTGTCGTGCTGAGCATGTGGTGCTCACAAGGCTTGTCGAACAGGACGGTGTTCGGCTGATGGGGATCAACTACATGGACAAATCAGCAGATGCAGCCAATTGGCTGGAGGAGCTTGGCAACCCCTATGAGAGGATCGGATCAGACAGCGAAGGCCGCGTCGGGATTGAATGGGGTATCTCCGGCGTACCGGAGACTTTCGTGATCGATGGAACGGGGATCGTAGTCTATCGCTATGTTGGTCCCATTGTGACGCCAGAGGCACAGGATGAAATTCGTGCTGCGTTGGCCGCAGCAGGTGGTCAATCATGAAGGGTTGGCTCTATTCACTGGTACTGGTGCTTGCCGCGACAACCGCGGCCTGGGCTGTGGAGCCAGATGAGTTACTGGATGATCCGGTGCTTGAGTCGCGCGCCCGGGAGCTTTCAAAGCAGTTACGCTGCGTTGTCTGCCAAAATCAGGATATCGATAGCTCGAATGCTGGTGTTGCCCGAACGATGCGCACCTTGCTGCGCGAACGTCTGATTGCAGGTGAAACAGATGACGAGATCATTGCGTTTTTCGTAGATCGATATGGTGACTTCGTCCTGTTCAGGCCGCGCCTGAAACCCGCCACGTATCTGTTGTGGTTCGGACCAGCGGTTCTTTTTGCCGCTGGGATTGGCGTTGTCTTTGTCACAATCAGGCGCCGAAGCAGGGCCGTTCTTGATGGCACTGCTGATCCACTGAGCCCCGATGAAGAGCGTGAGTTCAAAGCCATTTTTCATGAAAATGAAGGACGGAGAGACCCATGATTTGGTTGGTATTATGCGCTATGGCATCCATCACTGTCCTTCTGTTCTTGTCCGGTCTCTATCGAACGGGTGAAGTCCTGAACAGAAAGGATGGAGCGTTGGTTATCCTCAAGGATCAGCTTTCCGAAATTGATACTGATCAAGAGCGGAATCTGATATCCGTTACCGAGGCCGAAGCGGCCAGGGTTGAAATCAAACGCCGCATTCTGGCTGCCGGTCGGCTTGCGACACGTGAGTCGTCGCGCGCAAGTGGGCGAAGCACCATCTTCGCGTCCGCCATTGCCACGCCCTTGGTAGCCTTCGCTCTGTATTCTCAAATCGGCTCGCCACAGATCGAAAGCCAGCCTCTGGCGTCTCGCGCATCTGAAACCCAGCAAGCCGCAAACCTCTCAGAGTTGACCCAGAGACTAAAAACCCGGCTTGAAGCAGACGAGTCTGGTGGACCAAGTGATGGTTGGGTTCTGCTCGGTCAGACCTATATGCGTATGGCTCGTTACGATGATGCCGCCGATGCATTCGAACGCGTCACTTTCCGCGACAATGCAGATATCTCAACCCTGTTGCTATATGCCGAGGCCTTGATCGCAGCCGAGAACGGGATCGTGACGCCGCAAGCGGAAAGCGTGATCGAACGTGCATCGGAGATGGACCCTGATGATCCAGGCCCAATTTTCTATAGGGCCCGGATCCTCGAACAGGACGGGATTCCAGATGAAGCGAGGGCGCTTTTGATCGAGCGTCTCGAGAGAGCGGATCGCGCCTATCCGTGGATGGAGCTTTTCCTGTCTGTCGCCAACCGATTGGGGGAACAGATCGGAGAGAACCCTGTCGCCCTAGCAGATTTCTTTCCGGACTCTCCGGGACGCGCGTGGCCCCCGTGCGGCCGATGTCGAGGCCGCACAGGATATGTCAGTCGAGGAGCGCAGCGCTTTTGTCCGCTCCATGGTTGACCGCCTGGCGGCGCGATTGGCAGACGACCCAGACGATCTTGAAGGATGGCTACGGCTTGCAGAAGCGTACAGTGTATTGGGTGACTTTGATGCTGCCCAGAACGCCGCCGACAAAGCGCGCAGCTTGGCCGAAAGCCTTCCGGAAACGGACCCTACGCGTGCCGCCGCCACGGCCCGATTGGACCGGATCAAAAAATAGATTGGGGCCACGAGGTCTCAGATACATAACAGCTTTCTTTTCGCCTGAAACTGAACCATTGCAGGTTCCACCTCTCTGGAGCAATGCAGGCGCTTTTTCATCGTTTTCCGACGCCGCTGAGATTGGCAGCCGACAGCGCTTCGAGAACGGCATCCGCGGATAGCAATTCAGATAAAATGATGCCTTCAGGCGCATCTGGACCGTAGACGATGTTGAACGGAATTGCGTATCTGCCGTGCGCCTCGAGATAGGATTGGATTTTCGCGTCCGGTCGCGTCCAATCCGCGCGCATCGCAATCACTCCTTCTTCGCCAAGTGCTCCTAAAACTGGTTCACGATCCAGGACCAGGGTTTTGTTTGCTTTACAAGTGATGCACCAATCCGCAGTAACGTCCACGAATACAGTTTTGCCCTGCGACACTTCACGCGCGATCCGGGACCGGTCGAACTCGACCCAGTAAGAAGTGATCGAGTCTGTTACATCATCGGAGCTTTTTGGCAGCAGTGCAGGGGCCGCCAATGTCATGCCCAAAACCGCAGTCATTCCCCACAGCAAACCGTTACGAGGCTGAACCTGATAGGCTCTCGCCGCCAGTACGATGAGCCCAAGACCCAGCAGTACCAGGCCTGTGAGGGTTGGCGACGTCACACCAATCAAGACCCAGCATAGCCATGCAACGGTTCCGGCAAGCAGCAATCCGAGAACGATCTTCACGCTTATCATCCAGGGTCCCGGTTTGGGCAGTCGGGACAGGAAACCAGGCCAAGCGGCAACCAGAATATATGGCAGTGCAAGCCCAATCCCCATTGCTGTGAAAACCGCAAGTATATCGCCTGTCGTGCCAGAAAGGGCGAAGGCAATGGCTGTCCCCAGCAACGGGGCGGAACACGGCGTTGCAAGTATCGCAGCCAGAGCGCCGGTGGAGAAGTCTTCGGCATACCCCTGCCCAAAGCGGCCAGATAGCCTAACCATCCAGCTGCTGGGCAAAGAAATTTCAAAAACTCCAAACAAATTTGCCGCGAAGAGTCCCACAACGAGTATGAGTGCGATCAGGAAATATGCATTCTGAAACTGCACACCCCACCCAACGGCATATCCGAGCGTCTGCAGCGCTATGACCGCCAAGGCCAGCACCCACATGAAAGCAACGGTTCCCCCAGCCGTAGCGAGAAACCCCGCGCGCAATTGTGAAACCGAGCGATTCTTCATTCGGAGCGCCGATCCGAATTTGATCGATAGAACTGGCAAGACGCATGGCATTACGTTCAGTACCAACCCTCCTAGGAAGGACAGCAAGAGAATCGGGAAAAACTGACCCCTATCTTGGCTGGTCTCGGATGCGTAAGGTGGCGCAGGTACAACGTCGGTAGTGTTCACATCATCGAATGTAACCGCGACATCCTCGTCTACGACCGTAATTCGAAGGGAGGTTTGTTCCTCGCTTAACGCGAGAATCGGGATACTTGCCCAGAGACCGGTGCGATCACTTGTAAGGCGGATGTCGGGTGCGCCGAATGCAGAGCCTGCACCAAACTCTGGAAAAAGATCGGGATTGTTCCAGCCAGAAGGCCGCGTCATTTGAACAACCAATGCCTGATCCTGCTTCAGCGATGCGCCCGAGACCGCTATTGCACTTTCTGGCCCTGCAACAGGTACGCGAGCGGCCCATGTCGCGATATCGGTCGCGGCTTTCGCATCGACGCCCGTTCCCAATGGCACAGGGAGTGTCAATTCAAACCTTTCCGGAATGCACACATTGGAGCAGATCAGCAGATCGACGAGTCCCTTCAGCTCGGCCGCTCGATCAGAGTTCGCAAGCCGCAACTGCAATGGAAATATTACTTGTTTGGCATAGCCGAAATTTTCAATTCCGAAGGCGCGGAAACGCGTGGGTGCGGGCCAAAGCATGTCGACGGATTCAAGGTTTGTGGACCCCTTCCAATCGATCTCCGGCGGCAGGCCAACCTCGCCGGGCGACCGCCAGTACGCTTTCCATCCTTCCTCCAGTTCAATCTTTAAACCCGCCGAAAGGAACTGCGATCCCGGGGCGATTCCTGCTTCCGCGACGATCAAGCGCGCCGTCAGTACTTCGGAACGATACGCATTGGATTCCAAGGCGCGAACAGGGCTTGCCACTAAAACAAGAAAGAGTGCGAGACTGACAAGCAATCCCTGATACCCTGCCAAGGTTATACGCATATTCTGACCTCTTTTTTCTTCGCGCTCAGTCTCGGGAAGTTGCTGCAACGTGCTGTTCTCGAACGCGTTGCGATGCCGTCACCCCTCAAACAGTAGGCCCAGACAAGACTCCGAATAGCTAGGCGACAGCGATGCTCGTTTGGGCTTCCTGCAAAACAGTCTTTTTTCTGCGTCGAACACAAATTTGACCCGCTCTCCATGGTGTCGCGCTTATAGGCTAACGCTGTTTAAAGGTAAGTCCTCAACTAACTTTTCACGGTACCTCCGATAGTTCACCCGTCGAGTCTCGACGCCGGGCGGCAAAATAGTTAGATCACTGGAACAGCCAGATGAAAACGAACGCCGCCGCGCCCGCCAACATCCACAATACCTTCTGAAGACCTGAAAGCCTCACGCCGCTCCGCCCGAACTTGATTCTATATTTTGTGTGCGTTTACATCCTCTAGCTACTGTAGGTTCAAGCGTGATTGTCATCGGTCGGCCAACAATCACCGATCTGTGAAACTCAGGTGAAGCTTGTGATTCGCACCGCATAAAGCTACACCCACTGTAGGTAATGTGGGGAGCGGAAATGCTGACGATTGGGACGCTGGCGAAGAAGACCGGAACAAAGGTGCAGACCATCCGGTATTACGAGCAGATCGGACTTATGCCTGAGCCCGGCAGGACCGGGGGGGCCAACGACGCTATGGCGACGCCGAACTCGACCGCTTGTCATTCGTCCGGCACGCACGGCAACTGGGATTCTCGTTGGACGCGATCCGTGAGCTCCTCGATCTCAGCGATCATCCGGGAAAGTCCTGCGCGGAGGCGGATGCAATAGCCCGTCGGCAACTCAAACAGGTCGAGCAACGATTGGCGCGGCTCGAGGCGCTGCGGACGGAATTGAAGCGGATGGTGCATGAGTGCAGCGGCGGGCAGACTTCAGACTGCCGTGTGCTCGAGGTGCTGCGTGACCATTCCGAATGCCTGACCGAGCATGAACAAATCGGTGCCTGAGCTATTTTGAGGACCTTTGATCGGAACGCAGAAAGCCCGGTGTTAGTTACTTATTGGCAATTTAATAATTTGGATACCCGGCATGGCGGAGCAGAGAAACGCAACGGAAAGACGCACACTCTGGATCGTGCTGGGTCTCAACATCGGGCTGGCAATCGCTTTCTTCGCCTCGGGCGCATTCGGCGATTCAAGCGCGCTTATCGCCAATGGCCTCGACAATCTGTCGGACAGTTTCGTCTACGCGATCAGCCTCTTCGCGCTGTCCCGCTCGGCCAAGTGGAAGCGCGGAGCGGCGAACGTTTCGGGCGGCCTGCTGATCCTCTTCGCCCTTGGCATCCTGTATGACGCCTGGCGCCGCTACGTCGGCGGATCGGATCCTCTTGGCACGATCATGATTGTCATGGCGCTGGTAGCGGCGGCCATCAACGCACTTTGCGTCTGGCTGCTGGCACGGCTTCGCGATCCAGACGTGAACATCCGAGCGGCGAATACCTTCAGCTGGAACGACTTCGCGGCCAATCTCGGAATCGTCGTCGCAGGCGGGCTCGTGGCTTGGCTCGGAACGAACTGGCCGGACCTTGTCGTGGGCGTGATTGTCGCCGGCATCGCGGCCTGGGGTGGCGTCGGTATCCTGAAAGACGCGCATGGTGAACACCACAAGGCGGTGCACGATGACAATCAGGCAAGTGAGGACATCGCCTGAAATCGGGGCTTGAAGCTATAGTGACTGTAGCAACTACATATTCTCGTGAACGATTCGAGGAGCTATCCCGTGAACCCCGCCGACCCTCATTCGGCCAAAACCCGGCTGCTGGAGTTTGACGCGACCTCAATTGCAAAACTGATCGAGGAGCGCGGCTGGGCAGACCTTCCCAGCGAGGACCGAACTGGGGCCATCTATGATTTCGTCAGGAACGAGATTACCTTCGGCTACAACCGCGCCGACGACATTCCGGCGTCCGAGGTCCTCGCAGATGGCCACGGGCAGTGCAACACCAAGGGCACGCTCCTCATGGCCCTGCTGCGTGGCGTGGGAGTTCGCTGCCGACTGCACGGATTCACAATCCACAAGGCGCTTCAGAGAGGCGTCGTTCCGGAACTCGTCTATCCCCTCGCGCCGTCCGAAATCCTCCACTCCTGGGTAGAGGTGGACTTGGGGGACGGATGGGTCAATCTCGAAGGCTTCATCCTGGACGCGTCCTTCTTGCAAGCGTTGCAGCACGAATTCCGCGACACGGATAGTCTGTGCGGCTACGGGGTTGGAACGGAAAGTCTGAGCGCCCCGCCTGTCGCCTGGACCGGGAATGACACGTACATCCAGAAAACCGGTATTGCTCGCGATTTCGGAACCTTTGACGCGCCCGACGATTTCTACTCAAAGCACCGCCAGAACTTCGGATTTGTGCGCGACTTGCTCTATCGCCACGTCATCCGTCACTGGATGAATGCCAGGGTTCGCCGCATCCGCCGCCGAATCTTGCCGCCGGTCCCCGGATTCAATCGGCCGAACCACCGCCATGAGGAGACGAACCGTGCCGCATGATCACGGCCACGCCCACATCGATCCTCAATCCGGTGATCGTCGCGTCTCCATCGCCATCTGGGCCAACGGCCTCCTGACGGTCGCGCAGATCGTCGGCGGGATCCTTTCCGGCAGCCTCGCGCTGATCGCGGATGCCCTGCACAATTTCTCGGACATGGCGTCGCTGGTGATCGCCTTCTTCGCGCGTAAGATCGCTCGCCGCCCGGCGGACAAGCGCATGACCTTCGGCTATGGGCGGGTAGAAATCGTCGCAGCGCTCATCAACTACACGACACTGATCCTGATCGGCTTCTACCTGATCTACGAGGGTGGCATGCGCATGATCGACCCACCAGATGTACAGGGCTGGACGGTGGTGATCCTGGGCGGTGTGGCACTGGTCGTGGACACGTTGACGGCGCTGCTCACCTATTCGATGCAGAAAGGCAGCGTGAACATCCGTGCGCTCTTCCTGCACAACCTATCGGACGCTTTGGCCTCGGTCGCGGTCATCATCGGGGGCTCCCTCATCCTCCTCTACGACATGCGGTGGGTCGACCCGGCGATCACCATCGGCATCGCTCTCTACATCCTCTACCTCGCATTTACCGAGATCGGCGGTCCGATTCGGACGCTGATGCTCGGCAGTCCACCGGACATCGATAATGAAGCCGTCGTTGAGGCGATGCGGGGTGTGGATGGTGTCGCGGACGTTCATCACGTGCATCTGTGGCAGATGCAGGAGCACGAGGCGGCTCTGGACTGCCACGTCGTGCTGACAGCGGACGGCTGGGGTCAAATCGAAAAGGTCAAGGCCACGATCAAGGACCGGCTGAAGGACGATTTCAGCATCGGCCATTCGAGTCTGGAATTTGAGCACGAAGACCGCGCGCACCAAAACGCCAACCTTTACGGTCACGGCAAGCCGGAAGAAGAGGAGAAAAACCATGTTCACCGAGACACTGACAGATCATGACGAGATGATTGGCCTTGCCTGCGAGGGCAAGCTCAGCGAAAGTGACCTGAAGCGGATGCACGCCCTGCTTCATCAGCGCCTGCAAGAGACAAGCAAGCCCGGCCTGGTTCTCGATCTTACGAGGTTTGAAGGCTACGAGGGGCCGTCCGCTCTGCTCGAAGATCTGAAGATCGACACAGCCCATAGGAACGACTTCCGCCGCGTTGCTGTGGTGGGCGAAGGGGCTTTGATGGAGTGGGGCACCAAGTTCGCCGATGTGCTGACCAAGGCCGAACTTCGCCAGTTCGACCCCTCGGGAACGGATGCGGCAATCGCTTGGGCAAGTGAAAGGTAGGGGAGCTTTCAATCAGATGCCTTCGCAGAAGGCAGCATCTGTTCGAAACTAAAACATACGAACTACAGCAGTTGCGAGGCCCAAGAGCAATCCGAATTTTCTGAACATGGTCGCTCCTTTCGCAAAGGAGTAACTTCAGTACGGTGGCACTGCCCTTGCCGGAGCACTACCAAATCGTAATGTTGTTTGATTGAACTCAGAGCGCATCCGGTTGACATAATTACAATTATGCGCCTTTGTATTTCGAGTTGCAATAGTATATTATCGTATGTATGCTCAACTCCTGTCACGGAGGTTCCTCAGCATGCGCCAGTTACTTAAGAAGCTCCTCCCCTCGGTCGCATTCGCTTTGATCGTGACAGGTTCTTCGCTAACGATACCCGCCCGCGCGCAGACATACCCGATCGATTGCGCGATCCTCCTGTGCCTGTCTGGCGGCTGGCCTGCTTCGGTCCCTTGCGCCCGAGCCCGCGCCGAATTCATCCGGCGGATTACACCTTGGCCGGTGGAACCGCCGCTGCAAATCTGGCGCTGTCCCATGGGCGCGTCCTTTGAGGCCGCTCCATCATCAAACAATGCAAACCGCATCTTTGATGCGTTCTTCCAAAACAACAGCGCTGGACCGCGACAGTCCTTTCCAGGGCGCGACGCCGCTGACCCAATTGAAGTTTCTTGGCGCGCTCCAGATGCCCGTGACCTTGTTCCCACCGACCGGACCCTCGGGCTCGTTCAAGATCGCGCAGACATCGATATCAGCGGGCCGGAATTCAATTTCGTCCGGTCCATTCGCGTATTTGATGTACGGTATGCACGACAGCACGAGTCCGGGCGCGATGGGGACTGTAACCGAAGCGCGACCGTGGTTCTCGGCACTTACGGGACCCAAGGTGACTTCGCCTGGCAAAGGTCTTCCGTCACTGCTCTTCCTTCGGCTCACGTAGGCCTTGAACGCTGGGGCGAGCATTGCCCTGGCATTTATCACCGATCCGTCTTCGTCGATTGGCGTGACTATGAGGGCAACTACGGGTTCGAGCAGGTGAACTACTGACCTGCCGCCGCCTAGATTTGTCTATGAAGACGGCTTCTTTGGCGTGTACGACCGCACCGTATACACGTCGCGGTCCACATGCTGTTTGGCGTTTCGGCAACACCGCGGCTTCGCTCTGTTCACCTGTCGTCGCTTCTTCCGATCCTCGTCAGCGCATCGAAGTCGATTTCTTGCTTCTGTTCGTCACTTATATCGGGCCGGGTTTCCGATACCTGCTGGGGCCCTTGGACGTCCCACATCACCGCATGTGAGCCTGTACTCCAGCGATAAACCCAACCAACAACACTGCACCCATCGGTCCCGATCAGATTGGCGATCGCGACGCCCTCACCCTTATCTTCGTTCACTGTTTACTGACTTCCTGCACTGTGGCGCTGCGAATTGCGGCGTGGGTTTGCAGAGCGTTCACTACGACCGCGCGCCGGGCCTCTTTGATGTTGGCTAACTGGTCCTCGAGGAGGGAATGATCATCAGACCGGGGAAATGGGTTCCGGGTTTCTCAACAATTCATTGACTTCAAATCCTGTTGTCGCGTAGCCCTTAATTGTGAGATGGGAAATCCAACGAAATCAACGGCTGAGCTTTGCCCTTAAATATGAGATTTTGCCTTTAATTCTGATATTTTTACCCTTAAACCTGAGACAGGGTTCACAGACATTTGCGGCAAATATCGATGAATGATGATGGCGAAGACTCCGTTGCCGTTGGTGCTGAAGAGGCGCGCAGGGCCGCGGTGCTGCGCCCTCTTGTTCAGGCATATCTCAATGGGACTGGCAGCCTGGAACGTGGCATCAATGACGCCGTTTGGGAGCTTGGTGTCAGCAGGGCGACGGTCTGGCGTTGGATAAAACGGTTGGCGGAAGAGGGTGGGCGCACCAGCGCTCTGGCTCCGCGGAAACGGGGCCGCCCGACCGGGACGATGTTAATATCCAGCAAAGTCGAAGCGGTAATCGAGGAGCACCTTCGCCGCTATTTCTTGCGCCGGGAGCGTTCGAGCTTGTCGCGCGTCGTGACAGAAATCCGCAGCGCTTGCTGGCAGGAGGGCTTGCAACCGCCGACACGGCGAACGGTTCAGCGTCGTCTGGATGCGATGGATGCCCGCGAAGTTGCGAAGGCACGAGAGGGCGCAAAGGCGGCCCGCCAGAAATTTGCGCCGGTCACAGGTGAGAACAAGGCCAGTATGCCACTGGAGATCGTCCAAATTGATCATACACCGGCGGACATCATTCTTGTCGACGGCTTTGAACGCAAACCAATTGGGCGGCCTTGGGTCACGCTGGCGATCGACGTCGCAACGCGGATGGTGACCGGATATTACACCTCTCTCGAGGCACCTTCGCGTCTGTCAGTGGCGCTTTGCCTGACACAGGCGGTGGCCCTCAAGGAGGAACTTCTTGCGGAATTGGCGTGCGATGTTCCTTGGCCGGCACAGGGCAAACCGCACAGCATCCACGTCGATAACGGTCGCGATTTCCGGTCGCGCGCCTTTCGGTCGGCCTGTGCGGATTGGGGGATCGATCTGGTCTATCGACCGCCAGCAAGTCCTCACTTCGGTGGTCACATCGAACGGTTGATCGGCACCATGATGGGGGCCGTTCACCTGTTGCCGGGAACAACGCAATCCTCGATCGCGGCAAAGGGCGACTATGACGCCGAAAGCAAGGCCACGATGACGTTGAGCGAATTCGATCGCTGGTTTGCTCTGGAAATCTGCCGTTACAACAACAGCATTCATTCAAGTCTTGGCTGCACGCCCGTTGCCAAATGGGAGGCGCTCTCAGAGCAAATGACAGGCGACATCCCCTTCGAGATGGAAGCCTTTCAGGTGAGCTTCCTGCCGAGTGAACTGCGCAAGATCAGGCGTGACGGCATCCATCTGTTCCAGATAAGGTACTGGTCCGATGCCCTTGCAGGCCACATTGGGCGCGGGGATGGAAAGGTGGTCGTTCGCTACGATCCTCGCGATATCTCAATGATCTGGGTCGAACTGGACGATGGCCGGTATGTTGAGGCGCGGTACAGAAACCTGGAAATTCCGCCCGTCTCGCTCTGGGAATATCGCGAAGCGATGAGGAAGGCCCGTGCCCTTGGCAAGTCCGGGTCTAATGAGCTGGTGCTGGCTGAGCTGATCCGACAGCAACGCCAGATCGAAGCTGAAAGCCGGGGCCTGACGAAGGCCGAACGCAGAACCCGTGAAAGAAAAGGGACATTGAAGGGCACGAACTCGGCCGTCTCGACAACCGAAGGGCTGCGCCCGATCGATACGGGTGATACATCGCGCCCATTGTTCAAGGTGGAGAGATGGTGAATTGAGGGCAGGGACAACTGAAGAAGACGGCCGGATCGCCCTCATTCAATCGGATATCTGGATCGGCTTTCCTCGGGCGGAACAGGTGTTGGACCGCTTGCAGGGCATGATCGAAGCGCCACGACAAACCCGTATGCCTGGGCTTCTTGTGCATGGCGCCTCCGGGATCGGAAAGACGATGATTGCCCGAAACCTGTCGCGCAAGTACGCACCAGAATACGATCCGGCGTCGGGCATCACCCGCACACCGCTTCTGCTGTTGCAAGCGCCGCCCGCACCTGATGAACGGCGGTTTTACCTGCACATCCTGGCCGCCGTCGGCGCCCCGGCGACGGCTCTTAGCGCCCGCGCTCAAAATGTGGCTTCCCTCGAAGTCCGTGTCATCGCGCTCTTACGCGACCTTGGCCTGCGGATGATCATGATCGACGAGGTCCACAATCTCTTGGCCGGGACCCACCGCGAACAGCGCCGATTTCTCAATGTCCTGCGGTATCTCAGCAATGAACTCGAGGTGTCACTGGTCTGCCTTGGGGTCAGCGAGGCCGTCGATGCTATTCGCGGTGATATCCAGCTTGCCCGACGGCTGGACGAACATCATCTGCCAAACTGGCGCGACGATGCCGAGTTCTCGGACATGATCCAGACCCTTATTGCTGCCATGCCACTGGAAAAGAAGTCCAACCTGAAGGTCAAATCTCTCAAGCAGGTCTTGGCACTGACCGGTGGGGTGACCTCGCGCATCTTCGCTCTGGTCAAGGATCTTTCCATCGACGCCATTATCACAGGCGAGGAATGCATCACCGATGACGCAATCGCAAAATGGACGCCGGTTTGGTCGCGCCATGCGAACCCCCATCGGCGGCTCCAGAAGTCCCGGGTGTGAAGCCGCACCCGCTGCCCAAGACTGTCGCGCCGCTGCCAGACGAGTTGTTGTCAGGTTGGTTGTCTCGGCTGGCGGCGGCCAACTACTGTGATGATGCGGAACTACTGGCTCATCTCAGAATCGATACCGCGCATGGCACCGCCTTGGACTTCAACGTCGACGCGGCTGCGGCGGCGAAGATTGCCAACGCCGCACGGGTTAACCCAGATGTTGTTCGATCTTTGACCTTTCCGGCAATGACGCCACGAGAAGCCTCGCTGACGGCTCAGATGCCATTCCAGCATTGCATGCAATGCGCCAGAGAGGGTCTTTCGCTCAGGCATTGGAGGCGGGCCTGGGCATTTGACTGCCAAGTTTGCGGGACGAGACTTGTGCAGACCCTTGGCAAACTCCGTGAGGAACAAATATCTGGAAAACTGATATACCGAGCGCGCCGCGGGGCAGAGATGCTTGAGTGCGCCGCGCGCTCGCGCGGCCCCAAGCAACTTCGGCGCGCAATGCGCGCAGTCACCTTTGCCATGTCACTCAAAACCTTCCGCGGGGATCCGTCGTTCGCTGTCCAGAACCCCAGATCGGAAGTTAGGCTGTTCTGCCTCGCCGCAATCGCCGCCGCTCGATCTCATCCCTTGGCTAAGGCAGCCATCGTCAGCAAAAGCATCGACGACTATGCAAGGGTTGCTCTCTTGCGCGCCTTCGAGAAGGAGCCTCGATTGCTTGCCGCGGTTGATCACATCGCGCAAAGGTGCGCGAGAAACAGGGGCCCCATGACAGCCGTATCTCACAATTAAGGGCAAAAATTGTCGCCAAACGCGTCGCGTCTCAGATTAAAGGGCAACGCGACAATAGCAAAAGCAGGCCATAAGGTCGGATCGCCTTAGATCGGCGCTGTCCGGTGTGATCGGAACGGATGGATCGTTCACGCTTTCCAGAAGACGGGAGGTGAAAACGCCGACGAGCGACGCGACCTGCATAGTATCGCGAAACCGGTCAATCTCGGTGCCATAGGTCTTGGGGATCGGAGACAGTAGCTTGTGGAAGCTGTATGCGACCGAGTTCAGCGCATAGATCTCACGAGGCTCGAGGTCCGGGCGCAACAGCACGCAGGTCCATCCTCCGGTGCGCTGCGTGTCACGCAGAGAGCCGACAATCGTACCCAGGGTAAAGCCATCGGCGGCGTGGAACGGAATGTTCGGTGCATAGAGGCTGAGATGTTTGTCCGGACCCTTGGTGCGCCTGGCAACGGCGTCGATCTTGAGAAGTTCGCGCCGATCCGCAACACTTGGTCGATTGGTGATCTCATAGACCTCCTCATCGAAGGCCGAGAAGTAGTACCCATGGACCCCTCTGTCGGCGTCTTCGGTGCTAGAAAACCCTGGCAGAAGCCACACAAAGTCCCGGACGATCAGATCAATATCGTGGATCCGGTTGGTGATTGACGAACGCGCGCGGCGATACACAAAGAAGCCGCCGGTCGTGTGATCGTCCTTGAGCTGTTTTTCCACGCTGCGTCCGATTGCGGCGGCGCGGAGGGCCGCGGTCATATCACCAAGACCAAGCTCGACCTGCATGTTGCGCAACTCTTCACGCCCCATGACCAATTCGAAGATCATGCCGAAGGTCTTGGTGACATCGCGAACCCGCTGGACATTTGGACTGTTGCTGCGCGTCGCGCTGTTTCGGCTGCTGTTGGCGGCCTCGCATAGCTGTTGCATGGCCTGCTTCCAGGCACCGTTTTTGTGAACATAGCGCTGGCATCGCGCCCAATCGAAAGCGCGATCGATGGCCTCTTCGAGAAAAGTGAGCAGGTGTTTCAGTTCAATTAGTGGAGGAGGGGCGGTGGCGGCGATATTGAGGGCTTCGGCAGAGACCACTCCGGTTGTGTATGGACGGGTACTGCAAAAGCTGTCGTTCTTGACGAGCTCTTTTGCACACATGGTCAGGACCGCATTGTAGACCACCTTCAGGCGGGATTCATTGCCCGCCTTGATCATGGTGCCGTCCAGCTCATCGAATGCCGCATCACCGTATTCGGGAACAAGGAGATCAGCTAAGTCAGCCGGGTTAAGTGATTTTTCGGGATCAACCCTGTAGTAGGAAAAGAGCAGCTTTGCGATTGCGCCGGTATATAGAATCGCGTAGACAGCCGGTCCATGCTTCGGCTTGCGATTATCTTCTTCGATAATTGCCACTCACTAATCCAATTCTGACAACTCCCACAGAGTTCCATCTCTCAAACATCATTGAGAGTTGCAAGTCTTTCGTTGAGCGCGGAGTTGGTGAGCGGCGCTATCAAGATTACTGGTATGGAAGGATGTGGCGTCTTGCCAGAAGGCAAGAAAATGGGATTTTCTGCAGTTGCGAAACATCAGAGTCCCCCAACGCCACAAGCAACAAGTACCTATGTAGTAAGTGCGGTCAAGGGGTTCTTCCAACAGGAGAGCCAACTGTGACAGGCAGTGAACCATCCGGGTATCGGCGCACGTGTTGTAGCTGCCCCCGAAACAATACTCGCGCAAGCGACGAAAATACACCGTTTCCCGAACACGCAGATTGCAGCCTTGGTGCTTGTCCGATCTGCTTGGCCATGGTGACAGACAGTGATGTCATTGTAGCGCGAAAGTCGGATTGGGACGCTATCTGCGGGCCAATCACTTACCCCCGTCAGGCCAAAAAGCGGCGGTGGGTATCTCATGACTGAGCTGTTGCAATTTGAACCGCCAAGGGATTTCCGGTTGCTCTTTGCCGCCCGGCACGTCCTCGAAGACCAAGCCACCGCACCTGCGATCTCCGGTCAGTATCCCAGGTATCATCAGGAAATTCGCGAAGCTCTGGAGGCCGTCGCCGGGTCGATCGACGTGACCGACAGTGAAGTTGGCATCGAGGACCTGATTCCCGCGTCAGACTACGTTTTTTCGCTGATGAACAGGGTGAAGATGAACAACGGTGAGGTCTTTGTGTCGACTCTCTGCGAATATGCCGGTGTAAAATACCTAGGTGCTTCTCCCGCGGTTCGGGCTCTGGCAGAAGACAAGCATCTCGCCAAGCATCTGGTGCGGGCGTTGGGGGTGCCAACTACCCCGTCGGTGATCAGCTCCCGCTACCTGAGAGCGCCTGATGAGCAACCGTTCGCAGGCCCGTTTTTCGTGAAGCCGCGCCTTGGCGCTGCGTCTGAACAAGTGACGCAATATTCTCGGCAGACAACGTGGCAGGGCGCGTGTGCACAAGCTGACGCACTTCATACGGATCGCTTGGACGCACTGATCGAGCAATTCGCGCCCGGGCGTAACGTGACTGTGCCGATCATCGGCAACGCCGAACCGATGGTCTTCGAACCCGTGGTACTGCACGGATCGGGTCCATTTCAGATCATCACCCAGGATGACAAATTGCAGACGGGCTCAGATATGAGCTTTGAATTTTTGGACAACGCCGAGCTCGTCGCAGCGCTGAAGTCCGCCGCGCTCAAGATCTATCGAGAACTCTGTCCACTGGACTACGCACGGTTTGATTTCCGCGTCGACGACGAAAGCGGCACGTTCCAGTTCCTGGAAGTGAATATCTGCTGTGATATCTCCAGCTTCGGCAGCTTGATGTTCTCGCTTGGAAACGCCGGCATCAGCCAAGAGGCACTGGTCTCACATGTACTAGCATTCAGCTATCTGCGGCAGCAAACGTCGGGGCAATAGTCCAAGAGCATCAAACGACCAATATTCCAGAAATCCAGGGCTATACGCTTTTAACACCGCTCCGGGGGTCGGGGACTCCCGGACAGACTCTATCTTCCGCACGATGCCATCCGCCACGACTTTGTTCTGGCCCTGGGCAGACGCGACAATTTCATTCAGTTCTTCGATCGAACTACGTTCATCACCCAAGAGCAACTGCAAGAGCGCCGTATTCAGTTGGTGCCGGATTTGCGCGACCGGAACCTCAACAGAGACACAAAGCGCATCGCCTTCACTTATGTAGTTTCGTGCCTTATCGTGGTGCCCCAGCATGGTTTCCAAAAGGGCCATGTGATCAAGTGCATAGAGCTTCGGCATGTTCGGCTGACTGTACCGCAGCATGTCGCCGAGCCGGTGCGCAGCGCTTCGGTGATTCCCGTCTCTCACATCAAGGAACGCCAAGTTGCACAGCACTTCTTCCATATGCCCAAAGCCGAAAGGCGACAGGGCAGTTAATGCTCCGTTGAATTCCGCGGTGGCCGTATCGAAATCTCCGGCATTTGCCCGTATCGAACCAATATTCGCTTGACAGGTGCCAGCGCCAAAGTGGTCTTTCTCGCGCTCGAACGCGACCTTTGCGTCAAGAAGGTACCGGATCGCCTCTGTCGCTGGGAAAGCAGCAGCCCCGTTCCTTAGGAAGTAGCCTTCGTTGCTTGCGCCTTTCGCTTTGGATGCAAGTCCTTCGAAAGTCCGTTGGGCGCTCTCCACCTCGCCAAGGTGCATCAACCCTGCGATCTTAATGGCACCGAGCACGCTAATCACTTCGGGCTCTCTGATCTTGCGCAACAGGTCGCCGATGAGCGCGTTCGCTTCAACGTGTTTGCGACACCGATTAAGTGAGATTGCGCGATAAACTTGTGCAGTCTCCGACGCGGACCACGCGGTTTCTGGAGCCTGGTCAAGCGCAACTAGGGCATCTTCATAGCGTTTGGTCGCGATCCGAAAGGCCACCGTCAAGAGGAAGGCTTGCTCATCTCTTGTTGAATTTGGTTCGGGCAGGGCATCGGCGAAAACTTTCGCCGTCTGCAGGCTTCCCGATCGGATGGCGCCGGCCACCAATTCCAGCGCGTAGCGCTGGCTCCTCTCGGGATCAACATCTAGCGAAAGAGTGTAGAGCAACGCTGCCTTGTAGTCTTTTGAAGGTTCGGTTTCGACGTGATCCCGCACTAAGGCCTGGTAGAGACTATTGCGCGCCGTGAGCATCAGTACACGGTTGGCCCGTAGACCGGCGACTTCCTCATCAGAACTCACAGAGATCTCAGCGGCGAAGGGTTTGCCGAGATAGGATTTCCAAGAGATAGTAGATTGCCGCTCTAGAGATGACAGGGCCCGCGCGACTTCGCTATCGTCCATGTCCTTGACCGTCGGGTCGAATTTTGTCGCCCCCGACAGTACTGAGATCGGCAGGGGCTGTTCGGCTGCAACCAAGTATTGCAGCAAGGCTTTTGCTTCTTTGGACAAGTCTGCGGTGATCCCTTGCGGTGCACCTGATTTGAGCGTCCTTACCACTGAAATCAGGCGGTGTGCGTTACCCTCAGTCTCTTCGGCAATCCTGGCTGCCTGAGATTCACTTTCAAACACACCCGCGGCAGAAAGAATATCCTCGGCCAGTAGGTGATCCGGTATCTTGAACGGGCTGACAGTCACAGACTGACCAACACTTTCGATGCGATCTTTCAGGTCAACAAGCGACACACGTGAGTTTGGTCGGTCCACATATCCCAGCAGAAACCTGACGTTGGACTTTGCATCACCGATGGCATCGCGAAAAACATCGAGATCATCGGATGCAATGAACTGGGCATTGTCGATCAGAAACAGGATCGATTTCGATTTCAAATGCGTCGTCACGAGACGCGCAAATCGATCCGCCGCTTGGGACGAGTGGTAGGTAGATCGGATACGATCAAAAGCCTGCTCGGTCGCGGGTTTGAGCATCGCGCCGCCGGGTAGGAAGAATGACAAACCGCCACCGATAGTATCTCGAACGAATTTTCGGAAGGCCTCTGGTCGCTCGATCCTACGAGCAAGTGCTTCCATTTGCTGACTCAGGGACAAAAAGAAATCATCGTAGATCAGGGACGAGCCGCTACGAAGACTGCTTGAGTAGATTGTGAGGCAGTCTTCGCTCTGAACAAGTTGGGCGGCGTGCTTCAGAAAGCTTGTCAGTCCGGCTGCAGGGGCAGCGCGCAGGATGCACACGCGCGCATTATCGGGGGCACCCAAAGCGACTTCTCGCACAATTTCGGATTCAAGCTTTCTGTTTTGAAACGCAATGTCTGATGTAGTGAGCAATGTACCTCTAAGCCTAAAATCTAAGGTGAACACCTTGAGGCAAGGTGCCACTGATTGCGTGTTCCTGCCAGCCAGATTTCGGGCCCGCGGCATCTAGACTTGAAATAATTCGGCCGGCACAGATTTTCTTGTGCCAGATGGCTTAATCCAATTTTGTAAGTCGCTACGAACATCGGCCGTCTGCCGACCTGGACATGACTCAAGCATGAAAGCTCGCACCTCCAGTCCTAGTTGGCTAAGAGAGTGAAAGTGGGCTTTGGGCCCTGTCGGATCCGGAGAAGGCTGGAAGGGGGTCTGGCAGGGTTCCGTAGAAAGACTGCCGCTCTTCCGTGGAACTGCTAAGGATGCCGTTTGCTGTTACAGCCTGTTCAAATGGACAGCTCGAAAAGTTTTGGCTTAACTTCGGTAACGCATTGGAAGCTACGAGGGGGAGACATGGCGGAATACAAAGGGTTTCGGTATGCGGTAATGCACCATGAAACCGATCAAGGGTCCACGACTGGCGTCAATAGTCTTGCAGTTGCGGACAATCCTATGCCGGTGTCGGCGATTGGCAGTACGATCGACTTGGACGATCAGGTCGATGGAAAAAAGATTAAAGGCGTCGTCACCCATCACCATGTTCGCATCGAAGGCAAGGTGAGCGGTGGGATAAACATCCTTTACCACTCAACCGATGTCTACGTAGCAAAATAGCTAATCTGAATTCCGGTTAACCTTTACCCAAGCAAGGCGGACCCTTCTTAGTAGATCCTCCGCCCACTCTACACACGGCTTCTGGAAAAAAACCGTCTGCGCACCGAGCGCGGCGTATCGGCAAAATAGTCCGTCCACCAATCGTCCGTCCGCAATGGCTTGGGCGGCTTTGACCCGCGAAACCTCAAGGACTCCCTGAAGGCGTGATGGCTGTAGAGCCGCATGAACTCGCCCAGATAAATGTCGGCCACCCGTTTGTCGCCGCGCACGACAAGCATGTTCTCGTCATTCTTCTCGGTTGATGCCTTCGAGAAGTTGGCCGAGCCGCCGACGACGATCGGGTCATTGCCAAGCGGATCGATCAGCATGAACTTGTTATGGACGTAGCGCACATGGCTGTTAAGCCCGGTCAGCCGTTCTTTCACCCAGCCGTCGATCTTGTTCGTTTTGATCAAGCTGCCAATTGCGAAGGTGTTTTCCGGCATGTTCCGCAGGACCTGGATTTTGCGCTCTTCCGCCTTCCGGGCCTCTTTCGTACGTTTCGGACCGGCCGCCTTTTCCATCAGAGCAAGCCGGAACGGCGCGTTGCCCGAACGATAGACCTCCTTGAAGACGTCATGCATGCCGAAGGCAAACGTCATCATCAGACCTTCGCGCGCCTTGAAGGCGATGTCGGCGTACCAGTTGAGCGCATCGATCGAATCGCGCGGGCTGAAAATGGCGATCGTTCCCGCCGGCGTCTTGCCGGTTGGCAGAAACGATATTGCCTCGACCTTGTGTCGTGTCGGTTCGCCGTTCAGGTCTTCGTGCAGGATCGCCCAGTAGTCGAGAAACGACTGCGCGACATCGGGGTTCTCGACGACATGGGCGACGTTGGACTGGCCGAATACCCCGCCCTCGGAAAAGTTGGTGCCGCCGGTCCAGACGCTCTCAGGTGCGCCCTCTCGAAGCTTGACCATGAACTTGTTGTGTTGAATGGCGCTCTTGAATTCCATGCGCTCCTTACAGACGCTGGCAAGGCCTGCCGCGGCAACGGCCTTCCGGTTCTCGTCGCGCGGGAACTCCTTGCGCGCATCGTAGATAATCTGCACATCGACGCCGCGGTCGACGGTTGCCTTCAGCCGATCTAGGATCGGGCCGTAGCGAAACTCGTAGGCTGCAACACGCAGGCCGTCGCGACCGCCATCGCACTCGTCGATGAAGACGGCCATGGCCTCCATGAGGCCGCGCGACAGCCAATCGTAAGCTGCATTGTTCGGAACCTCTTCCGGCCCGCGATCGCCGAAGCGTCGCGCATAGGCCTGCGAGCCCGCAACGCCGCGGTTGAAGTAGATGTCGTGATCGCCCGCTTCAGGTGCTTCGGTCGTGATTTTGATTTCCACTTCGGCATGGACCGTCAGGTTCTTCGGGTCGCCTTTCAGCGCTGAAACCCGGTAGGTGTAGTCATGCCCGGGCTTGGCAGTGTAGTCGGACCACTGGAAGGATTGGACGGGATGGTCCTTCGTCGAGTGAGGCGTTCCAGGCGGAAAGCCTGGATCAGTTTCTTGGAACGCCTTTTGGCCGCTCAGGTAATAGGCCTCGTCTTCGGTGTGGTCGGTTCGGTGAATGGAAAATCCCATCAGACCGTCACAGTCATCCTCGGGCAGATGCCAGCCAAGCAGGACCACATAGCTCCCAGCTACCACATGCAGTTTCAGTCCGTCCCTGGTTTTGTCTCGCGCATTTCTTCCTCCTCCGCTCAGTCCTCATCGTCGGATTGCTGCAGTTCCTCCAAATCGCCGATCAGCTTCTCGAAGACCTCAAATTCCTCGCTGCCTGGTTCGATGAGGCGGGTGCCCCCGTCGGGAGTGACGATCCGCATGTTGCCCCGGCCGCTTTCGTCGCGGGCACGCTCGTAGTCGTCGAGGAGCTGCTGCGAGGTATCGGTCGGCGCGATCGCGTGGTTCATCTTGAGCAGGCGGTATTCCAGGTTTTCGTGCGACTGGCTGTGATCCCAGAAGACGTCCGGTGAGCCGAGGACGCGGCAGCCGAAACAGTCGAGAGAGGCTTGGGCGCTGATCACGACGGACAGGTTTGAGACGAATGTGATCGCCATCACTCCCGGAATGAACGCTTCGCCTTCGTCCATGGCGGTGATCTCGTCGCGCAGGATCCCGGCCGCGAAGGCGTCCGCATCCTCCTCGCGCTCCTTCGAAGCTGTCGGGTTCAGATTGAGGGCCGGTGCCTGATCGGACGGGATGAAGCCGCCATAGTGGTCGAGATGAATATGGCCGAGCTCGTGCAGAAGCAGAAGCGCGAGCATCTCCTTTTCATGACCCTTGATGAGCACGTTGCCCTCGGCGAGCTTTGGGAAAGACTCCTCGAATTCCTGAGTGCCAATCAAGATGGCCCGGCAGCCCTGCCGGACATGGGCCACCATCCCGTTGGCATCGGAGGGTTTGACGGCAAACACTGGGATCTCCGATCCTTGCACTTCGCCGTCCTTGGCCAGTTCAAGACGTAGCTCGGGATCGCCGAGGAGACCGTTGACGATCTTGACTGCGTCCGTGAGCTGCGTCTCAGTCGGCTCGATGAGCCGACTTTCGAAAGAGCAGTCCTGCGCTGGCGCTGGCTTGACCCCAAAGGTGACCGCTATGAGGAAGGCGCCGCAGACAGAAATTGCCCGCGAAAATCTCATGCGGGACACCGCGCGACCTTGCGTTCCATTTCTCCCAGATACTGATCAGCAAGCGCCGCGTCGCTCTCGGTGCGGATGTCCTCAACCGTCTTGCGGACCTGTTTCTCGATCTCCGAAATGCATCCGAAACTCTGCTTGGCCTGTCCGTCCAGATACCCGGCGGCATAGGTCGAGACCGCCGAAAGGCTGCCGAGCAGGCCGATCGCCACGGTGAGCCAGACCTTCTTCTTCTTGAGGTCCTCATACATTTTCTGCAGGCCGGCGAAGAAGGCTATCAGCGACCCGGCGACGAGGACGAGAAAGAGGAGACGCTGTGCCCAAGTCTGATAGCTAATGCCGCTCTCGTTGAGCGTGTCGGCGCGTTCGTTGGCGGCTTCGACGGCGGCCCGCAATCGATCCGGATCGATGGCGATCGTGTCGTTGGCGCCGAACACCGCGTCGGGCAGGTCGGTCGTGACGCCGACTGGGCTCGGAAACACAAAGAACGCCCCAATCCCGGCGAGAAGCAGGACGACGCCCAGTCCCATGAAAAACTTGCCCATGTCCCGGCTCTCCTTGCCGCTATCCCTGTTACCGTGTCACCAGCTCGATCATCACCGGCAGATGGTCTGAAACGCCGGTTCCGTTTTCGGGGTTGAAGCGCTTGGATGATACGAAGCCTTCGCCATTCGCCTCGATTTGCTCTCCGCTGGTTACCGCGGTCCGAAAGGATCCAAGATTGACGAACCAACCGGACATTGAGCGCTGTTCGGCGAGCATGTTTTCCGAAACAAGGAAGAAGTCGAGAAACGACCATGTGAACCACGTTCCGAACCCGCGCTCCCGATGCTTGCTGGTGCCGGGTTCCGCGCAGCCACTCGTGACCTCCGGCGGAACACCCCACCTGCCGAACCGGACCATGCGTTGAAACAGATCGCCTCGCGTTTCGCTACAATTGAGATTGAAATCGCCGCCGGCGATGACGAGTGCGTCTTGTGGAAGTGCGCTACGGGTCGCGATCAACGTTCGCATCGCATGTTCGCGGCAGGTCAGCGGATTGCCACCGGAGGGCAGATGGACGCCGAAGACATGCAACGCCTTGCCATCGGGGAGCGTCAGGGGGACCTCAATGATGTCACGTGTGCCCCCGCAGAGCTCGGTATCGGTTCCGAAGTCAACCTGATGCGCTGTCGCAGCCGCCGCGAGCGGCAGGCGGCTCGCGATGGCAACGTCGATGCCCCGGTCGCTTGTCACCGAGGTCGAGTCGAGCTGGACCAAGGTCTGAAACCGTAGCTCCGAAGGTAGCGCGTTGTTCAACCGTGCCACGATAGCCGGGTTCTCAGTCTCCGGCATAATGAGGATGTCGGGATAGGGAGCGGCGGCCACGATCACATCAGCAAGTGCGGCGAGCTTTTGGTCGAGAACTGCTTCGCTCCAGTCGAGATTGATGCACTGCTGGGCGTAGAAATCGATGTCGTTGTGGGCCCGGCAATTCGCTTCGTGGTCAGGATCGGCCTGTTTCACGGCGAGCGGCAGATAAGTATCATCGCCAGTGTTATCGGGGTCGTCTTCCGCATCGAACAGGTTTTCAACGTTGAACGCCATCACCGTCACACGGTGGAACTCTTGGGCTGAAGCTGTGCTGACGATCGCGATGAAGGCCGCTGTAAATGCAATTGGCCGGAGTTTCATTTGAACGTCTCCCGAATCTGTTTGCGTGCTAAAGTGCTTCAACATCAACTCGGTCCTTATAACCCATTCTTTGCAGAAAATCATGTCGGCATACCGGCAGTGCAGAAGGCTTTTTGAGCTCATGCCACTCGTCTGGATCCACTTCCCATGTCATCCTCTTGGATCCCGCGCATTGTCTATCCGTTCGCTCTCTCAGCGACGAAAAGATATGGATTGACGAGATAGCCGCGGAAACCTGAAAGACTGGCTGCTGCGCACAGGCAATCAGCGCAACGAGAGTCATTAACGTAAGGCAGTTGACGGAGGAAGAGTTGAAGAAGCCAAGCCCACCCCGCCGTGTCTACAAGTATCGTGCCTTCAGCGGCAGGGTGCTTGACATGTTGGTCGCCGACCAACTCTACTTTTCCGATCCGGCCGATTTCAACGATCCGCTTGACAGCCGTCCCAACGTCGAAGGTGACATTTCAGCTGACGAGCTTGAGCGGATCCTGAGCCATCTCGTCGAGCAGCGGACGAACGCCGAAATGACGACGGCAGCGAAGTCCCTGAAATACCGCGGGCCAAGGACCGTCGAACACATTGCGCGCCATAGCCGCAAGCAGGCTGACCGGCTGTTGAGCGAGATCCGGTACAACGCCGGAGATCCGACCTATGAGATGGCGGATCCTGAGCTATTTCTGCTGACACTCTATCTCGAGGAAGAGCTCTTGAGGCGCTACGACAGGGGCATCGTGTCGTTTGGCGCCCGAGCCACATGTCCTTTGATGTGGAGCCACTATGGCGATCAGCACCGGGGCATATGCGCCGGATATTCGGTTCCCGAGGACACAGCGGATCGGCTGAACAAGATCAACTATGGCGGTAGCCGCAACGTCAAAGCGAGTGATGTGGCAATCAAGGATCATGACCCGGCCGCGCGGCGACGTGTCGACGAAGCCGTTCTGCTGCGCAAGGCGAGTTCCTGGCGCTACGAGCAGGAGTGGCGGCTCATCGGCAACCGGGGCTTGCAAGATTGTCCTTTGGAACTGGAAGAGGTCGTGTTCGGGATAAGATGTGGGTCCGCCTTGAAGTACACGATCTTCAAAGCGCTCAATGACCGTCAACGGCCGATCCAATTTTACGAAATGCGGGAGCAACGTGGGACCTTCCGGCTTCGCAAGTGCCGCATGGATGTCGACGAGCTTGCGGCTCACTTCCCGCGCCGCGCAAGGAGTTACATTGAGGCTTTTGACGATCTCGATGTTGAGGAAGCGCCTCGTGAGGGCTCTGAATAGTCACGGGGCGGCGATGGGATTGCCAGACGTATGACAGACGAGACGACAGAGAAACCTTATTTCCAATCCCTTCTTCGAACGGACTTTCGACGGCCGATAGAAGGAGATTTGCCGTTTAGGCAGTCGGATAACTGGGTGCAGAACGCCTATATCGACCAGTTCGGTCACGGCCGCATGGTCATGATAATTCTCGGTTATCGTTACTTCATGAAGTATCAGGGTGGTCAGGGTTGCAGGATAGCATCTGCCAAACATCGTTCGTGTCAGCCTGCCATCTTGATGATGGCATTCGCAAGAGGGGCTTCGGATGTATCGCTTCCTGAAATTACATCGACTTTCTGAATCACAAGGATTAAACGCCACAACATATAGACGTCTTCTCTCGGGTTTTGCCGGGGGAAGACGTGAGTTTCAGGGTAAATCACACCACATCTTGTTTTCCCCACTTTGGTCACGATGTAGACCGCTTATTCTGACGGCGCGGTGGACATTTTCCCTGGGAAAATGTCTACATCAAACCGCCTGGCCGGCATCGAGAGACAGACAAACTGACAGGGAGGAAGATTGGTCGGCGTCACCCGTCCGGACCACCATGATCGCCGCCGCGAACACCGCCTTCTGGCCCCCCATTGACGACGTAAAATAGACCGAAAAACAGGATCGCTCCAATCCACACCGGAAGGGCTGCGGCCAGGTTAACGAACGCGATAAGCGCGCCGATAGCGGCAAGGCCCCAGAATGTGCTCTTGATGTTTGTCCATGTCAGCCAACTCTTCACTACCAATCTCCTTAAATCTCCGTGGGATGCGTTCCCGACACCATCGCGCACGACTTTCAGTATGAAAACCGGTTTTTGTTCGGGTGTTCCAAAATCTTTCGCTTCACCCGAGAACGTAATACTGTGGCAGCGTCATAATGGGGTGTGGTCGTATTCATGACGGAGACCAAACGCAATACATCCTTATTTCTCGATGCTGATGTTCTCAAGAGCGCATCGGAGCTTGGGATCGACGTCTCTGCAGTCGCCGAGGCGGCACTCATCAACGCTGTCGCGGAAACCCGACGCAACAACTGGCTTGCTGAAAACGCGGACGCGTTCGCGGAGCAATCTGATTGGCACGAGCGCCATGGACACCCGCTCCGAGACATCTTTATAGCTCCTGGTGGAGCCTCGTGGACCCGCTAACTCTGCGCGCAATCACTCCTCATACAATGACCCCGATAGAAGGCTATTCGTGAGGCTCTGCACTCTGGTCTATCTCACCCGAGCTCTGGTGTTGGCACAGCAATCCATGGCGATCGATTCAATCCGCCCGGTCGGCTCGCCCTCTACACATCAGTCGCCAGAGGCGCGCTCCCTGCGCTTGCGAACCAATTTCCTCCCTTGGCAGTTCGAGTTTGCCTTGGTTGTCCCGTCCACGCGTAGACGTCTTGGAAGAAGCGGTGATGGATCGCCCGATAATGCTCATAGTCGAGGGCACCTTCAGGCAGCGCCTCCTCGGATCGAGTCAAGAACATGAGCTGTTCGAACTGATCTAGTTCATCTTGATCGGTCAGGTCGGCCTTGTTTCGAAGAACGTTGGTGCCGGGGTAACAGAGGGGGTCCTCTGTGACGTCGTACCGACTCATTTACCTTTTTTGGTGACAAAGGAACCCGTAATCGCGGAGCGAAGGGCGTCGCCATTGAGCCGACTATCGGAATAGGTTTTGAGAGCCCTAGCGGATTTGGTACTGGTCGTAACGCCCTCGACCTTCGCGAACTTTGTGGCTTTGCTCTTACCCAGGGGCTTTGTCACAAAGCGTCCTGTGGTCGCCGATCTCTTAAGTGCGGAGTTTTTGTTCATAGTTGCAGCATACCACGCACCGAATTGAATGTGTATGAAGATCCCGTACGTCATCTTGATGATCGAAGCGGGGATGCCGGGCGTTTGGGCAAGTGTCCGGGCTGCCATCAAGTGCGTCGGGATCGAAGGCCAGCCAGGTCACGATAATGGCCCCTCCTTTTCAGCTTCGGAGTTATCCCCAGAAATTGTGGATAAGTCCGAGCGCCTAGGCAAGCCCACCGTCGAGCCCCAGCTTTTGGAACTCTAGGCCGTAATCGACACGGATTTTGTTTCGAAGATTTTCGACAGCTAGAAGCTGAAGTCCCCGACTTCAGCTTGTCTGGTCGTCGACCCGCGCACCGGGTGCATTGGATTTCACTGACGCGATTCCAGTTTCGCGTGCCGACGCGCTGCTATAGAATTCGCTGGTTCCAATGACTTGGCCGTTGCTGGCTTTGAGATTGAACATTGGCTTTCCGGCGGAATTGGTTTTTCGTTCATACCGCTCGTCCAGGGGCGCATTCGATTTTACCGATGCGATGCCGTTTTCTGCGCTGGCCTTTTGTTTGTAACCCTCGCTCGCCAAAATTATCTCTCCGTTGCCCGCTTTCAGGCGGAAACGGAACTCTCCTGCCTTGTCTTGGTACAGTTCGAATTTACCCGCCATTAACTAACTTCCCCCGGCTATGTCATTGATACCGATAATTGAAACGGCTGGAGACCAATTGGCAAGGATAGATTTAGGGGATCAGCCATATCTGATCCAGCTATGTTTAAAGTTCATAATCCGCCTCGATTCCGCCGGGATAAGGGTACAGTGTCAGCCTGACCGAGATCTTCGGCAAAGAGATCGTCCGCGATTTGTTGGTCTGGTTGCGCTGCAAGGAACTGATTGCCAGCGCACCGTAGTCGCCGCGCCATGGCGCGGCGCAGACCTTTGCGACGACGGAGATCGTTCTGGCGTCCTTCGATCTTTAGAGCCTCAGGGACCTGCCGGAGTTGGAGCTGCATAAACCTTGATGTCCGAAATATATAGAATTCTTCTGACAAGCGAAGGCGCCTCTTTTCGATCGGTCGGGCTTTGACTTTCAATCAGTCGGAGGCTCGCCCGAACCTGAAGTACATGGGCCCAGGTCGAAGCCATGCTCGCGACACCATACTTGGAATTTGTAAGTGATTGGCGAAAGTTCCGCAGAGTGATTGATGCGAAGGCAGCCTCAGAGCGTTCTTGATATTCTCGTATCAGTTCATCGTGATGGTTCTTGGATACATCGGCCAGCTATACGACTGTCGCCATGCGTTCCGCTTCTCGATCAAATTCAAGTGCCAGTGTCCAGCCCTCCACAAGCAAATGCAAATTGGGTCATGATACGTATCTTCGGAGCCTTGCGCCGCAGCAACGCCGCGATATCGGCGGCTGAAACTGTATGGCAGCCGGGATTCATCACCGTTGCCCCAAGAGCGTCGGACCGCATCTCCAGCAGGAAAAACGTTCCGCGTCTTCGTTGGAGATCAGACTTACACATAGTTCTACGAACAGGGGAATCTCAATTCTCCCCGTCTCGCCAGATGGTTCAGCCCCGCCGAGGTTTAGGTCGTAAAACCATGCCGCCTCCTTCTATGGCGATACTCAGTATCATTATCCCAACACATTCCGATGCCGTCAGGCGGAGGCATCTACGCCGTCAAAAGTTATCGCATGACATTCGCCGAGAGTGCGATCGTCATCGCCAAGACAATATAGCGAGCACCACCAAACATCGTTGACGCAACGTCACGCGGACGCGGATTTCCGGCGGCATGGCGTCGAAGACATCTCCCTGTCAGGCGCCGGAGAGACCGGCGTCGGAAATGAACTTAAAGGAGAACAAGAAATGGCTTCCACCATCCACTTAGCGGCGACCTTCGCCACGGAACTAACGACATCGCCCTGGTTGCGGCAAGTTGTCGGACTGCTTGGAGATGTGACGAAATCGGACGCTGGTCTAGTAGGCGTTGACATCGGCCATGTCGACGTCCCGGGACATGTCGTTTCGGAACCCTGCGTCGGCTTTGTGTCGCGGGGTGCGCAGATCGAAGCTGTCTGCACCAGCTTTCGTCCCGAAGAAGGACGGAAATTCGAGTGTGTGCGCAAGATCGTTTCGGCCAATATCGTTCCCTCCCGCATGACCCATTGGGCTCTCTGTGACAAGCGCCCCCAGATCAACACTGTGGTGTTTCCTGCTTTCACCCTGGTCTACGGCTACGATTGCGATCTGACGGGGCCTGCGCGCGTGGATTCCAACCGGTTTCGCCTGATCATGCATGCCACGGCAGAGACGTACGAACCTCGCACTTTGAGCCAGTCGATCCAGGAATGTCTCGACGCCGTCTCGTCGGCACATGATGATCTGCGGGAACTGCACATGGTGGCGCCCGGACCGCAGGATTTGGAAGTGGTGCTCAAGAAAGCGACACTGCACTCGTAAACCCGATCTCAACGGGACCGGTTCGAGTACACCCAACATGTTTGAAGGATTGGAAGCGGCTCCGAAGTGCGTAGAGCTCAAGCGGATCGACCTGTTGACCTGCCACGGGATTTTTCCTCCATTTGGAATTAGAGTCCGCCCCAACGAAGGGACGGACAATGAAGCGAACGAGATACAGCGAAGAACAGATCATCGGCATCCTTACCGAGCATGAGGCAGGCGCGAAGTGCGCCGATCTGTGCCGCAAGCACGGGATGTCGGAAGGCACCTTTTATGCCTGGAAAGCCAAGTTTGGTGGGATGACGGTTTCGGACGCCAAACGACTGAAGGCGCTGGAGGACGAGAACGCCAAGCTGAAGAAGTTGCTGGCGGAGCAGATGCTCGACGCTGCGGCGATGAAGGAACTGCTCTCAAAAAAATGGTGAGGCCCGCCGTGAAGCGCGAAGCCGTTGCGCATCTGCGGGCCAGGCTTGGCCTGTCGGAACGGCGGGCCTGTCAGATTGTTGGAGCGGACCGCAAGATGATCCGCTACCGGTCCGCGCGACCGCCCGAGACCGGGCTGCGCCAGCGGCTTCGGGATCTGGCCAATGAACGCCGCCGGTTCGGTTATCGGCGGCTATTTGTGCTGCTGCGCCGGGAGGGAGAACCCTCCGGGATCAACCGTATCTACCGGCTGTATCGAGAAGAAGGTCTGGCGGTGCGCAAACGCCGGGCCAGGCGCAAGGCGGTAGGAACCCGGGCACCGATCCTGGTCGAGGCCCGGCCCAATGCGCGCTGGTCGCTGGATTTTGTCCATGACCAGCTCGCCTGTGGCCGGCGGTTCCGCATCCTGAACGTGGTCGATGACGTGACGAGGGAATGCCTGGCGGCCGTTCCGGACACATCGATCTCGGGGCGGCGTGTCGCGCGGGAATTGGCGGCCCTGATCGAACGGCGTGGAAAGCCCGGCATGATTGTCTCGGACAACGGCACCGAACTGACCAGTAACGCGATCTTAACCTTCGCTACCGCGCAGGGGATCGAATGGCATTACATCGCCCCGGGCAAGCCGATGCAGAACGGGTTTGTGGAGAGTTTCAACGGGCGCATGCGCGATGAACTCCTCAACGAAACCATGTTCCGCAACATGCCCCATGCGCGCGCCGTGATCCGTGCCTGGGCAGCAGATTACAACGAGGAGCGCCCACATTCGGCGCTTGGCTATCAGACGCCCAAGGCGTTCGCCGAGCGCCTGTTCACCGCAACCGACACCCGCGCTGCGCCATCTGAAAGCTCCGCGCGGATGTCGGTTGCTCCACCTGCGCCAATCGGCGTATCAACCCGAAGGGCTCTGGTTCCGGATGGGTGAAAGTTCAGTGGCAGGTCACTGTCGCTCAACATGCGTCGTTTCTACCGCATGAGTTTGCAGCCTGATCTCTTCGGCGGCTTTGACCTCGTGCGTGAATGGGGCAGGATCGGATCTCGGGGTCAGTGCCTCATCGAGCGACATGCTTGCCAGGACGAAGCCGTATCGTCGATGCTAGGCCTTGAAGCGACCAAACGAAAGAGAGGCTACGTTTCGGTTGCGTGGAGCAGATCCTGAGGACAGTCCACGAAACCAGGCGTGAAGGCATGTTCTTCTGGCTTCTGGGGCACGTAGTAATCAGCTTGACCGGCGGTCCAAGTCTTGTGGATTTCGAGCTCGGTGGATAGAAGCCAGTTTGTCAGCGACGGTTGATCATGGATTGTCGATGACAATCCTCCCCTGTTGGACTTTGGCCGAGCTTGTCTCGGCTATCTTGGGGCCCGATCGATATCATCCGTTGAATGGGTGCGCCGGCGCACACGACACGCGCGGGTTGACGTGACTGAGAGCCGTGGGCACGGTCAGCACTCTTGTCAGACGGCTCGCCGGTCGGCCCAGCCCCTGCCGATAAATGTTGATCAGACGTCAGCGTTGTCAATTCTTCCTACGCTAAAGTGCAGGCAAACCTCTCGAAAATGTCTTCGAGAGGTTTTCATTACCAACGGCACTTGTGCTATATGTTGTACTGCTTTATGTGTATCAATATGCACACTAATCCGCTTGAAAGCGAGGTTATCATGCCTTCACCACTGAATATTCGTGACATCGGTGAGGATCGCAAGGCGGCTCTCGAATTGGAGGCGAAAGCCACAGGCAATTCCATTGCCGAGGTTGTTCGGGACTGGATCGACGCTGGCATCGCAAGGTCCAGGGCTGAGCGCGACCGTGCCGCCTGGATCGCGTCCGCTAAAGAAGGCATTGCCGATGAAAGCTCTTATCTTGAGCAGAACGGACCCAGCCTTGCACGCTTCCGACAGGTTTAAGCGAGAAAGACATGATGCAAGGAAACATCCATCGCATGCGCGATGGGAACGAAATTGTGTGCCGTGTTCAGAAAGATCTCGGCATTGAGACACCCTATATTCTTTGCGCGCCGGTCCTCGTTCGCTCCGAATGGGGCGCACTGATTCCAAAACTGCATATTCCCATTCACTTGAACGGCGTCCCGCACATCATAATCATGTCGCAGTTGGTTGCCATTCCGGGCACACAAATCGGTTCTGTTATCGGTGATGCATCGGCTTGGCGCGACGAGATAGTCGCTGCCATAGGTCTCTTGGTTTCTGGTTTTTAACCAATTAGAAACCCGTCAACATTTACCGACAGAGGCTGGCCGGTCAGCCGCCCTTTTGCGGGCGATGCCTATCTTCATATCAATGTCCGTTGTCCAGCAGCGGCATGAGTGTTCAGCAAGCGGGCTTTTCCCGATTTGATCGTTTGCCGATTAGATCGGCTCACGTTTTTTATTGACCCCAATTGAACGCGATCTCGACCAGGATCCGTCGACCCGGCCCGTAGTCGTTGACGCGGTAATCGACGATCATGTCCTTACCGCGCGTATCGAATTCGTCTGCGCCCTTCACGCTCGGAAGGCCGATCGACCAGAGGTATGGGAGATACTGCATCAGCTGCTCTGCACAGTAATACTCCCGAGTGTCGAGATACGCCCTGATCCGATCCTTGAATTGCGATTCGATACTCCCGGTGTGGCCCGTCTCGATCGCCTCGACGGCCAGGGGTTCAGGGATCCCAAGGCCGTCTGCCGTTTCAACGAATATGTCTTGGAAACTGGTTTCCGGTTTGACCCATACCGCCTTGAAACTGTCGAAACGGCTGGCGGAGGTTTCCTCAAAACGTTCCGAGACAACACCGAAGATTTCGAGGGAAGGGTCATCGAACTCGTTGCGAAACTCCGCCGTGCAATACTTTTCGACGGCCTGGGTCAGCGTTGCCATATCGCAGTCCTGCGGCAGCGCGAAATCCGCTTCGTCCAGTAACAGGCCCTTGTGTCTGAGGTCGTTTCCCATTGTGTGCTCCTTGGGTGGTGCGTGTTGGAGATTGAGGGGTCTTGGCCGTTGCGGCGGCCTTTTCGTTCAATGTCTGTCTGGCGTGAGGTCGAGCGGTGTGGCCGTTGCGCTGCGCGCAAGATGCTCAACCCGGGGCAGTTTCAGGCCGTCGCACGGCACGGACTCGGCGTGCAGGTAATCGAGCCAGCGCCGCACTGTTCTGTCGAACGGATCTTTGCGAACGAAAAAGTCCTGCGTGCGATGAATATCTCGCGTCACAAGACACATCGTCGCTTTGGCGGTCCCATCGAGCTTTACTTTGAGGCTTTGGTTCATGATGCCGATCGCGTCGGGAAAATACACCACCTCGATAGGACCATGGATCTGGCCTGACTGCAGCATGTTCCGGGCGCGAGGCAGGACGACCGTGGGAAGGTAGCGATCGTATGCAATCGCGCGGGCGAATGCCCAGCATTTCTCGGTCTCGATGGTTGAAGTCATGCTCAGGGACCCCTTGTGCATGGATCTCCAGGTCTCCGGGTCGAGATGCTGGCGGGCGATTGCGTCACTTGCTTGATCGAACGGGCCTCCCCCTATCAGATCCTCGATCACCTCAAGGGTATGATCTTCGTAGAGGCGTTGGACGGGATGGACGGGCAGCAAAGTCATTGTAAAGTTCTCTCGTAAGTCATGGTTCGGGCTTGTTCATCGCCGAGCGAAGCAGTCTTCTCTCGCGTGTTGTCCGTCGGATCGCAGGTCATGGGTCGAACCGAAGACGTGCCTCCGGTTTCAAAACGGCTCCTGGCGCCTGCTGAACAGGAAGTGGTACCGGTCCCGGTTCTTCGGGAACCCGATTGATGATGACGGCAGGTCAAGTTCGGTGGCTCTCATTCGAGCCGTCGTGCGCCGTCGCGTGAAGGCCGGGCTTCAAACCCGGCCCCGCACGTCAGCTCAGGTTTCGGCCCAGGCAGAGTCGTCGAGACGTATTTCGAAACGGGTGTCGTGGAAATCCGAATGGGCATCCGACAGCCCCTCGAGGCCCATTTCGATCTCGGGCCTCAGTTGCTCAAGATCCCGATCGGTGCATTCGCCGTGAAGGAACAGCCGGGACTCTGGAATGAGTTCGTAGCAATCGCCCGAGCCCATTCTCCGATAACCGTAGACGAAGGTGAAATCACGGAAGATGAGGGTGGACGTTTGGAGCTCCGGCCAGTCGAGCGCGTCGAACGAGGACGCGAACTGGTCGCCGCGACGGTCCACGACCGTGGAAATCAGATCGCATTTGGAGCGTTCCTTCTCGGGGATCTCCAGGATGTGAGCACGGCAGAGGTCGTTTTCCTTGAAAAAGTACGCGCATGTTTCTGTAACGGGTGGTCTGCCGCTGGCTCTACGTAGATGACCCAGATCAACGCCGATGAGGGTCCGGTCTGGCGCCTGAGATGGGCTGCCGAGCAAGGTGATGAAGGGTTTCCAAGGGATCTCGAGGTTCTTCGGGAGAGGGCGCGGGGTGAGTGTGCAGAGTGTCGGTTTTGTCATAGTTGCCTCCAAGGCTGAAACAAGGGTCTGAAGTTGGCGTGGGGTCTCCCCGCCATGTTGAGACGGCCGGTCTCGACCGCTGGAAGGGATTTGGCTGCGATGCTCAGCCGCCGGAAATCAGACACAGCTTGACGTTGCGTCAACATGCGTGGGGCAGCATGGTTTGACCTTTGTATTGAAGGCGGTCTCCGAGTCGCTTGGAGGGTGAAATTTAAAAGTAGACACGGCAAATTTGGCGCTCAGGACTGGTTGGCCTGTGTGCTTCGCACAGAGGACATTCAGACGACCATTCGCGGCACAACCAGATAAGACCACGGCCGGAGATTTGGACAGCGCATTGAAACACGCGTCTCGCAAAAATCGTTGGCCGTATCGCCTGCACCCAAGCATTTGATAATCTGCCCGGGAATTTTGGCTTTCATCCGTCCCTCGAGCAAAGCGAGCAAGGGAAGCTATCTCCCGCGTCGCGCGACCCTATTTCCAATCAATTCTCTGACTCAGGGACTCATGTCCACGGCCTCCTTGGGCACAGGACGCGTGTGAAGCGAGCTGCGGTGGCGGCGCGAGGGAGACGGTTTCCGGAAGCGGAACCGCACCCTGCGCGGCGCCAAACGCAACTTTCGAAAAGGAAATCCCCAATGATTAACCAACTCCCCGTCACTTTCGAGAACATCGAGGGCATCGCCGCAGAAGCGTTCGCAGATGCGCGCATATGCGCAACCGCCCTGCGCGAAGATGTTGTCCCGAACCTCGCGCGCATGGAGCGCAAAGCGCCGGAACGGCTGATCAAGGCGATCGAGACGGGACAGATCTTCGACGATGAGACGCTCGTCGAACTCGACGTTCTCATCAACAAGCTCTCGCGACGGATTGCGGACGGCACGACGCAAGTCGAACGCGTCGACGATCACCCTTACTGTTTTTCCGAGGATCCGTCCTGGACGGAAACACATCGGACGTGTGTGGCCGAAGATATGTCACGCGCGCTTACCGTGCTGTTGAGCTTCCACGCTTCTCTGCAAGCAGTGCATGATCTGATGAATGCGCAGCGCGAGCTCGAGAAGATGCGCCAGCGCACGCAACCGTAAAAAGATCATGAATGTGGGTGCGCTTTCTCTCTTTTCCCCGAAAAGCGTGAGCGCGTCGGTCGCATAGCTTGATCATTTGCAGCCCGCACTTGAAACCGTGCGGGCTGCTCAGCGCCAGGAGCGCCTGGCCACGGGTCCGAGCTGGTGTTTGCCCAAGCCTCTGCTGAACAAAAGGGCAGGGCGCGTGGGTCGTTCCCCCGTGCTCGCTCAATCCCGCCGGAGCCTTCAGCCAAGGAATGAACGCGAACGATTGTGAATCCGGCTTCGGAAAAAACATCCTTCGCTCAAGAAAATCGTCCATCCGGTTTTGCCGCTCGTCCATTCGATCCGACGTCATTCCCGGGCGCCGAAAAGGTCGTCCGTCAGGAAATCAGGAAAAGGACAATACCATGCAACATTCAACGAAATCCGCGAGCGCGTCCGGCACTGGCTCAAGCCTCTCGCTGCTGGACATCGTGATGCAAGCGCTCGAAGTGACCGGACGCATTCCCACCACGCAGCCCGAGACAGGTTTTCCGGACGCGTTCACGGCCGACCGGATTTCTGATTTCTATGTCGAGGAACTGAACGGTGGTTGGGTTTCGACGCTCCGGTTCCGCGACATACCGGAAGGCCTGCCCGACGCGTTGGGGTCGCCGGATATCATGCCGTACCGTGAGCGCCGCGATGCCTTCCTGCACGGCGCTGGCATCCTTTGCGAGATCGTCACCGGAAGCCGTGAGTTGCCATTCACGATTGTCGGCGATCAACTCATCGTCGCGGCTTATGGCGCTTGAAGCCGTACGGGAAGGCTTACGCGACCGGGGCGGTTCAATCCGCCCCGGTCCGTTCCGCCGAACGGTTCTCACGTTCCCAATTGATCATGGTTCGCGATGCCCGGCCTTTGGGCCGGCTGGTGACCAGCACCTCAGGCGCGGATCAAGCACGGCACCTGCCACCGCGTGACAGCCTTACGGATCGACCCGCACGGTATATTGCACGCCACCTTGCGGGCCCCAGGTCCAGGAAATAAGAACCGGCGTCTCATTGAAGCGTCCGCGGACCGCGGGCTCTCCGCGTCCGACCGTTGTTTTCTCCAGTTCCGTGATGCGCCCGCTGCGGGCAATGTCTTCTGTCATCTCGGCGGCCTGGTCAACGGATACGGCCGCGTCCGAGATCCAGCAGGTGCGCGATCCTTCCGAGACCGTCGCAATCGTCTCCCCGCGAACTTCCTGAACAACGCCGTTCTGGCCGTCGATCGGGGTCGCGTCGGGAAAACGACGGTCGACCGGTTGCCCCGAGAGCACGACGTAAAAGCACTCCCCCATGGCGGTCTTCAGCGACCGCTCATCCGCGAGCGATCCGGTCGCGACGCCGATACAGGCAATAATTGGTATTAATCTCATTTTGGTCCTCAAAGTCTGTTCAAACTGTCGAAGGATGGCGAGGACGGATCGCCGCGAGACAAGCGCTGGCATCCGCCAATCGACCCCTGCAGCACGGAGCTTATGCTATTGTCGATGATGCCGCCATGGTTGGGGTGGAGCCGCTGGCGTCGGGTTTGTGAATCTAGCACCCGTACTAGCAATCACCTTACCGGATATTTTGAAGAAACACGAAAATTGCGAACGCGATATGGTGTTGAATTGGCCGAGGCCGTTGCGGAAATCTGCAGGGCAGTTTCATCGTTGCGGATGTCGGATGTGCGGACGAAGGATGAATTCGCTGCAAACGCGCGCATGTCTGCTCGCGAGAAGTTCGGCAATTTCATATATTTTTTGGAAGGCGAAACATCTTTTGACCCTCGCGGTGTTGCCTGTAAAAGCCCCCCGAATCATCATGTGCCAAATAACATGCTCCTAAGGAAAAAGAAGAAAATTACCAACACCACGCCGAGCACGGCCATGGCAAACAGGCCTCCCAGAATTGCGCTGAGCGGTCGATGAAAGATCAAGATGAGAACGACAAGGAAGAATGTGACAAGGTTTTCCATTTGGCGGATTTTCTCACTATCCGCCCTGGGGATTAGCGCGCCCGATTTTTTGGGGATTGTTTCTCGCATTCTGCTCCGCGAAAGCAGATTCACCTGCGGCGCGTGCATCTTTGATGTGGTGGAATTTCCCAGGAAGTTGCTGACTCAGGATTTCAACAGAGTAAACGTCCTTTTCTGTGGTTGAGTGGTTTGCACGCTTGAATATCGTTCCAACAACGCGGCCTTCGTGAAATGCTCGAAACGAGTATATCTTGTAATCCGGCGGACGTTTCTCCCATCCGAGCAGGCCAGTCTTTTCGAGGTTTTGGGGTTGAGAGTTGACATCTTCGAAGGCATCCAGCTCTTGGAGAACACGATGGGCATCTTCAGGCTTTTTTTGTAAGTTATCTTCGGCGTTCTTACGCAGTCTTGCTCTCGCTCTCGCGTCCATAAATGGAATGCGGGCAATGGTGGATTCGATATGGCTCATGGGTTTTCCTTTGGTCAAATCTGAAACGTTTCAGCTTTGCTATTCCACCAGGCGGTGAGTTTGCGAGCGGCCGCCAGCCCCTCTTCAACTTCCGAGACTTGCGCGTCGAAGGGCTGCTGGATGTGGAGTTGAGGCGTGTCGAGTACGAGACCCAGAGATTGCCCGGCGGGGCGGATGTATCCTCCGATTCCGGCCAATGATTGCGGGGCGGCGATACTACCTGCCTGACGACCCATTCCGCCCAGCATGATCTTGACCGAAGCTGACGGCGCGCCGAGGTCACGGCATTGAAGAGACATGCGCGGGCGTGGCAAGTGCGACCAATTCTTCAGTGTGCGCGGCACATCGAAATAGATCGTATTGGAGCCGGCCGGCCGCACGCCGTTCCCATTCGGGTTCTTCTTGATGATCAACTCGGGGAAATGCAGAGATGCGAAAGTTTTAAGATCAGCATGGAAGGCACCGCTGCTGGCGTTTGGAATCGGATCGTAAGGTGTAGCAGCCTGCACGATGGCCGCATCGAGAAGCGCCAGATCCTCGCCGTTCAGAGTGCAGCGTAGCGCTTCATAGCTGACGAGATGATCGAAGGCGTCCGCATGACGGGTGCCAGCCAAGTAAAGATCGGGTGCGAGCAAGACAGAAGCAGCTTTTTGCCTCCGGTTCCTGAGGGCCTCCACGCTGGCGCGGTAGCGTTCGGGCTGAGGCTTGCCTGTGCTGGTGACGCTGTACCCCGCGTCGATCTTGTTCTCGACCAGAAGGATCGTTCCATCGGCGCGAGTGATTTCCAGATCGATACTGCCGCGGTGTCCGGTGCCCCGGTGACGGATCTGGGTGGACAAATCGATGATCGGGTTCGCCAGACGCCCGTCGATGGCGTTCAGAAAGGTCGTGGCAAAGGTCGAATTATCGACCAGGGCTTTGGCAAAAAGTGCATCTGTCTGGCGTTCGCAAATGCGGGTCATGAGCAGTTTCTCTGTTCTTTCTCGTCAGCCTTCCAGCGCTTCAGTAGCGCATTGCTGTGTTGTTCACGTGCATGGTGCCATTCGGTCTGCAAGGCCCCAACTTGGTCTTTCAGCCGATCAATGGCGGCCTGAAGTGCCTCTTCGATCAAGCCATTGTGCAAACAGCACTCGATCCAAGTCGCGAAGCTGAAATCGGGGAAATTCAACTCATGAATCGGCGGAAGCTTGCGGTTCCATTTGCCTTCCAGATTGTCCGTTTCAAAGTTCAAACGGTTCCACGGACACACGCCTGGTTCAATTCCGAGACGCCAGTCCTGGGTAAACCAGTGACGCAGATAGGGCGCCGTTGCCGGGGTGTAGGATAGATACCAAGGCTCGCTGGACCAGTCTCCAGGGTGGCGGATCGGATCTGGATCGAAGCACCAACCGGTGGTTTCCGGGTCTCGCTCTACAAAGCGACCCAACCAACTTTCGTCTTCGTTCTGCAGCACGAGACGCAACCGCCAGAGCATGCCATTCGGGTCGCAAATATGCGGCCAGACTTGCCCACCATCCTCGGCACGAGCATAGAACAGCCCACGCTGTAGGTCAGGTTCATATCCACCGATGACATGGTGCCGACCTGCGAAGGGAGACTCCTCTTGGAACTCGACCTCGACCCTCGGGCGGGATTCGATCGCTGGGGCAAAGCCCCCATGGCCATCGGGCACAAGGCAGAGCCGGAGTTCACGCGACCAGATGAGTTTTCCATCCACCTTGCGCATGCCGGGCGCGTTTTCCGGAACATTGTAGTGATGGCCCCACATTGCCGCTCCGACATCCGGATGATCGCCATCAGCAATGCGCCTCGCATCTTCCTGTCGCAGCATTGCTTCAGGTGCCAAGGCGAACTCGGCCTCCCCTACAAGATAGGGAACGTGAAGCAGCGGAATTGACGGGAAGGGAAACATTTCTTCGAAATAGAGGCTTTCCTCGCAGACAGGGCTGATCGGGCTGTTGATCGCCTCCATGCAGATCGTGTCGTTTGTGACTGGGACCAGCCGCTCCTCGAACATCTCCCACCGACAGCTCATGCGCTGAACGGCGTCGAAAGTGGCACCCAACTGGTTCTTGCGAGCCAGGTTTTCGCAAAGTGCATTGAGCAATATCGCGAGGGTTTCGGCGGGCCGGTCATCTTGCGGCGCAACATCCGGTCGTACTGTTGGTCGTGACCAGACAGAAAGATCGCGCATCATGTCGAGCTTCCAATCGTCCGGGTCCACTTCGCAATACTCTGCGGCGACAGTGACCCCCACGAGGTATTGTTCCAGCGCCTTCTGAGGCGTGCTCTTTCTTTCATATGCGTCCGTCAGATCTTGCTGAAACGGATCCTCGCTGCGTCGCAGGGCCCAGTTTGTCAGGCGAAACTCCTGGCGCTTCCCGTGCGTCCTCTGAAGGCGGGCAAAAACGCCATCCTGAAAATCTGCCTTACGCAATCCTGCCTTGTTCGCTTCGTTCCAGGCCCGTGTCAGGTGAAACGCGGCCTTGAGCCGGTCCCTCGGACCGAGTTTTGTTCCGGAGCGGACTGCCTCTTGTTCAAATTGACGAAGCTTTTCGACCTCTGCGGAGCGCAGTGCCTCGCGGGCCTCGGCTTTGTTCGTTTGAGATTCCATAATGCGCCTCTTCAGTTTTTGCGCCGGTAGCGGCGACCTGCGGGCCCATCATGGAGCGGCATGACTGTAACGATCCGTGCGGTATCTTCGCTCCAGATGATCGCGTAGCGGCCAAGCCGGTCGTCGATGTTCAGCCGCGCAGAGCGCCGACGGCTCACACGCAATAAAGTACAGTTGTCTCCGATGGGGTGCTCGACATCTGCGTGAATAAGAATGTGCTCGACAAAGCGGGCCGTTACACCGCGTTGGGAAGCACGAGTCTGGCTATGTTCAGAATGTATCATCGAATTCTCCGTCGTATCTGCTCACTGAAGATGCGCGACGGCAGAATGCATTTCGAGTCCAATTCTGATTCTCAGGGTCACATTTTTCTGACTCTGTATTATAGGATTTTCAGACCCTACTCGTTAAAAACGACTTCATATCAAACCTGCAGAATTGCGAGCAGAAACAAACCTTGCTTTCCAATAGGTGTTAGTAGTCGCCTGGGCGGGCATTCATTCACGTTGCAGCATCGCGCGACTTGGGATCAATCCAGACCTTTGCCGCTGGTTGTAAGAGCGACGGCACAGCGGGACGAAGCATGGGTAATCGGGCTGGCCTGATGGATGGGTTGGGTTCTCGATAGAGTTGCAGTGATTTCTGCAATCTGAGGAGAACAAGATGAAATACTATGTTGGATTGGACGTATCGCTGCGGTCAGTGGCTGTCTGTGTGATTGATTCCGAAGGTGGAACCGTACTTGAGCGCGCGGTCGCTTGCGAGATTGATGACATCAGCGGCTGTCTTTCTGTCTTCCCCGCCAGTGATCTTCGGATCGGGTTCGAAGCTGGTGCGATGAGTCAGCACCTGTTTTTCGGGCTGCAGGCCGCTGGCTTCAACGTGGTCTGCATGGAAGCACGTCAGGTGAATGCGGCGCTTTCGGCCATGCGCAACAAGACCGATAAAACAGATGCACGGGGGATCGCCAACGTACTTCGTTCTGGCTGGTTCAACCCTGTCCATATGAAGAGCCGGAAGGCTCACGCCGTGCGTGCGCTGCTGAGCAGCCGCAAAGCAGTCCAGCGAAAATGCATTGATCTGGCAAACGAGATCCGTGGGCTGTTCAGGATCTTCGGAGTGCGCCTTCCATCTCGTATCGACCAGGCGTCTTTCGATGAAAAGGTGCGTCCCATCATCGAAGCAGACCCAGACCTGTCACATGCCTTGCTGCCGCTGTTGGATGCGCGAGCGGTGCTCTTTTCCACGTACCGGGAACTGGATCGACGCGTGAAGCGGGTCGCCAGCAATGATGAGACCTGCCTGCGCTTTATGGCGATCCCCGGCGTCGGGCCGATTGCAGCTCTGACATTTAAAGCAGCGGTGGATGATCCCAAGCGCTTCACCAGTTCAAGAACGGTTGCCGCGCACTTTGGCCTGACGCCGAGGCGCTACCAGTCCGGGGAGATGGACAACCCCGGCCGCATCTCAAAGGCTGGTGATGCCGACGTTCGATCCGCGCTCTACGCAGCCGCGAACGCGATGATGATGCGATCGGTTGCCAGCTCAGAGATCAAATCTTGGGGCCTGCGCTTGATGCGCCGGAAAGGTCGTCGGCGTGCTGTCGTCGCGGTCGCCAGGAAGCTTGCCGTCGTGATGCACCGTATATGGGCCGACAACACCGAGTTCCGTCAAAGACCTTTGGAGGGTGCCGCATGAATTGAACCTCCAACGATCAACGACGGGATCGTCCCTCACCGGACGAGGTCAGCGGAAGACGCCGAAAATGGCTGCTGCGCCACTCGAAGCGCGAGACTAAGCTGGGCGCTCCGCGACCGATCCGACACATGCATGCAGCGGCCCAACCGAACCGGACCAACAATGACTGCGAAGAGAAGCTTGACCCGGATGAGAGACCTGATCCCAACAACACGGAAATGAAACGATGAAATGAACTTGACCCAAACGCCCGATTAGAGAAGCTGCTGTTCGATGGCTGGTTCTCTATGTCAGCTTATCGATTTTCCCAGCTCGATTGCGGCCGAACCTGCCGAACATCACGGCATTTCCCAACAGAGCCAGGGCAACACCGAGGACCGCAGTGACGGTCCACTCATAGCCCTCGAAGAAGGTGGAAATCACCAGGGCGACGACTGGGAAAATCACGGTGGCATAGCCCGCCTGTGCCGAACCGATCTGCGAGACAAGCATGAGATAGGTCGTGAACCCGATGCCAGAAGCGAACACGGCCAGATACAGCAGGGCGGCGAGGTAGGTCGGGTCGGTCGGTACAACCAAGTGCTGGCGTGTCGCGAGCGTCAGGGCGAGCAAAACACCCGCGCCGATCCCCATGCCCCATGCGTTGGCAATGATCGGGGTTGTTCCTGACGCGCTGTTTCGACGGGACGCCATGTTGCCCCAGGAAAAAATCATGGTGCCCATCAACGCCCAACCTACGCCACGCAACGTGTCCGGATTGAACGAGACGGCCAGACTGTCCCAGAACAGCAGCACAAGACCGGACACTCCCAGACAGCCCGCCAGAACGACACGGAGCGTGATCTTTTCACCGAAGAACACTCGGGCGTTCAGCGCGTTGAAGATGGATGCCAAAGAGAACACGACCGAGAGCAGCCCGGAAGGGATCAGGGCCGCGGCGTTGTAGAGCGCCACAAAGTTCAGGCTGAACAGGCAAATCGCCTGAAGAACCACGAACCGCCATTGCGCAGGAAATCTGAGACGCCGGGTCGCGGCCAGCGCCACCAGCAGGAGAATCGCTGCGAGCGCGATCCGATAGAAGACCGAAACGCTGACCGGCACCGGGCCGATCTGCAAAGCGATTGCGATCCAGCTCGTTCCCCAGATCAGAACCGTGACGGCAAACAAGACTACGCTGTTCAAGACCCGCACCTCCCGTGCGGGCAATACCAGCGGACGGGGGTGCCGGGCTTGCACGATCTTGCGGTTTTCCGCGGGCTGCCCGGTCTTGCTACTTTGGCCAGGCCGGAAAAGCGGCTATAAGAGCTTATGTTTCCAACGGTTTCAGACTATCTGGAGCGATCACCAACCGCTCAGGCGCACGCTCGGCTCGATCTGGGTGCAGGCCGGACCGTGACCATTTGGGAGAACCGCAGCGACCGAATTTACTATGACAAGCCCAAAGGCCACACCTTCAGCCTGTATCTGAGGGGTGGCACGGGGACGCGAAGGCTGGACGCCGGTGGCATAGCTGGCTGGCCGGGCGCGATTTGTGTACTGCCGGAAGGGCAGACCTCCGATTGGGAAATCACGACCCCGTTCCGGTTCCTGCATCTGGTCCTGCCGGATGAGCTGCTGCGCGCGTGGTTTTCCCGTATCCATGATCGCGACGCCAGATATTTCGACGTTACCGAGATCATGTATGACGCAGTACCCGCCATGACGGCCCCGCTTGCCCAATTGGCGTACGCCGCCGACACCAATGATCCTTTGTCAGCGGACGGGGCAGTTGCAGAATTGATCTATCGCCTGCCGCAAGGCCCTAAGGCGCTGCAAGGCGGTCTTACTGCCCGTCAACTGAGGCGGACAGACGAATGGATCGATGCGAACCTCGCGGCTTCCATAAGGCTTTCCGATCTTGCAGCGGAGGCGGGGCTGTCAGAGTTCCACTTCCACCGGATGTTCCGTGCCTCACGCGGCACGTCTCCGCACAAATGGGTCGTGATGCGAAGGATTGAAGCGGCGAAAGCCGGATTGAGCGGCAGCGGGAGCATCTCCGACATAGCGGCGGCCTGCGGCTTTTCCTGCCAGAGCCACCTGACCCGCGCATTCAAGACGCAGACCGGCATGACACCTGCGGTTTATCGTCAACGGCTCTCGGGCGGCTGATGACGGAATATCTTCCCCAGCTTGCACTTGCCTGGTCAATCCAGTTCATGGGGGTGATTTCGCCGGGGCCGGGCATCATGCTCATTCTCGGTGTCGCCATGAGCCAGGGACGGCTGGCTTCAATGATCACCGCGTTCGGTAGGTATCGCCTGCGCGTCGATCATCCTGTCTTCTGCCACGGTTCTTGGCTTGGCCGTCATACTGGCTGAGACGGCCCAATTGGTGACAGCCGTTCGATATCTGGGGGCCGCCTACCTCGTCTGGCTTGCATACAAGGCGTTTAGAACCGTCGCGGTCAAACCTCCGCTGGGTCAACTGAACACTACGCCCCGAAGTGCCTTGCGGAAGGGCCTGACGGGGTTCGTTCTCCAGCTTTCGAACCCGAAAGCCATCTTCTTCTGGCTGGCCGTTGCGAGTGTCGGCGGTGTGGGAAACGCGCCCGCCTCGGCCACGGTGCTTTTCATCGCAGGTGCATTCGTGATTTCGTTTGTCGGTCATGGCGGGTATGCGCTTCTTCTTTCGTCCGAACCGCTTCGCAGAGCCTACAAGAGGTTTCGGAGTTGGGTTGAAGCGACCATCGGATGCTTTTTTCTCTATGCCGGGCTAAGGCTCGCAACGTCAGACACGCGTTGATTGATAGTATTGCAGAATGCCGTTGAAGCGGCCATTCGTTCGTGGCGCAGCATTTGGAACTTTGGGCTCAAACCGGTTATTAGCCGCAGATTTCATCGATGGCTGCAATGCGGGACTTTGCTGCCATTGGGCAATGTGCTTAAAGAGCGCCATGTTACAGCGCACGATCAATACCGAACGACTACTGCTGCGAGGCTGGAAGCCTGATGATCACGCACCATTTGCGGCAATGTGCGCTGACCCCGACGTCATGCGCTACATCGGAAATGGGAAAACGCGAACCGCGGACGACGCGGCACGATACATCGCGTCCTTCAAGAAAGAGTGGAACGAGCGGGGCTTTGGGTTGTTTGCTGTCGAATCCAAGCAAACCGGTGACCTGATCGGCTTCACAGGGTTGTCTTGGCCGGACTTCTTACCCGAAGTGCTCCCCTCCGTCGAAATCGGTTGGAGGTTTTCTAAGCCGAGTTGGGGGAAAGGCTTCGCAAGCGAAGCAGCGGCTGCCGCTCTTTCATTCGGCGTCAACGAACTGGGCATCACCGATATCGTGAGCATTTACCAGCTCGAGAACGGCGCGTCGGCGCGCATCATGCAAAAGCTCGGCATGATTTTTGACCGACAAACGATTGATCCAACCTGTGAACGCGAGGTTGAGGTCTATCGTCTACCTAAACAATAACGGTAGGTGTGGGCTCATTCCGGTCATTAGCTGCCAACGCTTGCTCAGCGGACGGAGCTGCCTTTCACAATCAGAACCCGAATGGCTGGTCAGGTCCGCGTCCCCGCCTCGCCGTTCTTGCTAAGTCGATCAACGATACGTCCGTCGATCGCCAGCAACCCGACGCCAATCAGGCCCATTCCGGCATAGTGCCGCAACGCGAGTTGCTCCCCGAGAATGAGCGTGCCAAGCAATATGGCGCTGACCGGGACCAGAAGCGTCACCAGCGCGACATTCACCGCCCCGGCCGACGCGAGGATGCGAAAGAAGATCACATAAGCCAGCGCAGTCGAAACGATGGCCAGTGCCAGAATCGATGCGATTACAGGCAGGCTTGGCGCAGACGAAGCCCAGGGCCGGTCAACGGCCGACATGATCGGAACCATCATGAGGGTCGTTGCAACAAGCTGGCCGAACGCGACCTGCGGTACGCTCAGGTCCATCGCCTTGAATCTGCGCCCATAGACCCCGGCGAAGCCATAGGACAAGGCCGCTCCCAAACAGGCGAGCATCCCCAGAGACGCTATGCTGGCCCCATTGAGAACGTCGCCCCCCAGCAGAACAATCACGCCCAGAAAGCCGAACAGGATGCCGATAGCCTTGTTCGCCGCCATGCGCTCATCTGCCAGCAGGAAATGCGCAACGATGATTGAAAAGATTGGCGTGGTGGCGTTGAGGATCGAAGCAAGACCACTCGGGATCATCGTCTGCGCCCAGAACAGCAGACTGAACGGAAGCAGATTGTTCAACAAACCCATGACAAAGAAGGCCGCCATAACCTCCTTGGCGAAAGGCAAGGCTTCGCGGCGCATCTTCAGAATCACGATCAGCGTCAGTGCGGCAATGCCAGTGCGCAGTGCCACGACCGTCAGTGGAGGCACCTCCCGAACCGCAACTGCAGCGAAAAAGAATGATCCTCCCCAGAGGAGCGAGAGAAGGAAGAGCAGCGCCCAATCCTGCACTGTCATGCGCATAGCCGGTGTCCGTGAATCAGAGATTTGTCAGAGACCTACAGCCATGCGTTCTCCAAAACTGGCCATTTTCGGACGTCATCACCTGAACGGCCTCGCACCACGCCGATCCGGCAGCTAGACTTCTGCCATGCTGGATTTCGAGACCTGCAACGCGGCGCGACTGAGGCGCGACCCCGCCTTCGACGGGAAGTTCTTTACGGCTGTCCGCACGACGAAAATTTACTGCCGTCCGGTCTGCCCGGTGAAACACCCGCTGACGAAGAATGTCAGCTATTACCCGACCGCGGCAGCGGCCGAGCGGGCCGGCTATCGCCCCTGCCTCAGATGCCGGCCGGAAACGGCCCCTTTCTGCGCGGCGTGGAACGGCACACGGACGACCGTGGAGCGGGCGCTGAAACTGATCGAGGCGGGCGCTCTGGATACCGGCACGGTCGAGGAACTGGCCGACCGTCTTGGTGTCGGCACGCGGCACCTGTCGCGCCTGTTCGAAACCCATGTCGGGGCATCGCCGCTTCAGACCGCCCAGACCCTGCGCATTGGGCGCGCCAAACGCCTGCTGGATGAAACCGCGCTTCCCATCACGGAAATCGCGTTCAAGGCAGGCTTTGGCAGCGTCCGGCGGTTCAACGCGGCCTTTCTGAAGCTCTATGGCCGTCCGCCATCCGTGATCCGAAGGCCGAAGCCATGACCGAGCTGTGTTACACCCATATCAAGAGCCCGGTCGGGCCTCTTTTGGTCGCGGGCACCGACGAGGCGTTGCATTTCCTGAGCTTCCCGACGGGCCACAAGGCGTTCGGCCCGCAACCGAACTGGCAGCGCATCGATGCGCCATTTCAAGAAGTCAGGCGGCAACTCGATGCGTATTTCGCCGGTGACCTGCGCCAATTCGATCTGCCCCTTCACTTAGGCGGCACAGCGTTTCAGAACAGCGTCTGGAAATATCTTGCCGGTATCCCGTTCGGCGAAACGCGAAGCTACGGCCAGATCGCCGAGGCCCTTGGCCGCCCAAAGGCCAGCCGTGCCATCGGAGCCGCAAACGGCAACAATCCCATACCAATCATCCTGCCTTGCCATCGCGTGATCGGTGCGAACGGCTCACTGACAGGGTTCGGCGGCAGCCTTCCGGTGAAGGAATTTCTTCTGCGGCATGAAGGCGCTCTTCACCAATGCGGTTCTCCCGGAGCAGCCATTCATCCGCAGCGCAGCATTCGGTAAAATGGGCTCGAACCAGACCTTCGCCGCAAAACGGTTGAAGGTCAGCAATTCGGGTCCTTGCTGCTATTCTCGAGATCTGTTCCGACGTTTGTCTTCGGTTCACCGACTTAAACCTGTCGTATTTTGGGCAACTATGGTGTCGACGACTTGCATCGATCACCCTTTCGCAGCATTGCGAAACCACTTGAGGCGGCAAAGAACCAAGACATTCGAGTCGGCAATTAGCGCTCCGCCCGCACCGGGGGAGGCGAAGGCAGAGCGCTACTATTTGGGAAAGGCGATTGAGACGGTAAACCGAGCTCAGGAAACACCCGCGATTTTGCGTGCATCAATCTCAATTTTTGCGCGCTCGTGCGCGGAGGCATTCAACGGCATGTCTTGGACTCTGAAGTCCGCCCGCAGCTTTTTCGCGGCATAGAGTTCAGCGGCAATGGTCTGACAAGGTGACAGGCATACATCGCAGATGCTGCGATCGCCGGACCTAACATGTGCTTCCGTCACCTGCACCAGGAACCAATCCCGGGCTCCGCGCTCAAGAATCAGGTCTGTAGACTTCGCAGGATAGCCATAAGAGCTTGCAGAGGGGCCAGCGGGCCGGCATTCGACCCGGGCCCCTTTCCATCCTGCCTTCGGCAGAATACCCTTGAGCTTTTCTTCGGCGCGCGCGGCATAGTCCCCGAGAACGTCAGGGTTTGTCACGGTAAAGGCCGTGGCACGTTTGTTCACCTGGTCCAAAGCCGTTTGGATCTTGGTCTTGTTCGTTTCAGAAAGTTTGATGCGCATCGTTTGGTTCTTTCATGTTCAGAGTTGGTATCGCCGTGATTGCATCGGCTGAACATGAAATCGGAGCGCTTCCAAAAGATCGGAAGAATAATCGAAAACTTTTCTTAAGAGCAGTGCCACTCCACGACCCTGCGGAAACATCGAAAATCCGGCTCTGATCGCTTGCTTCAAATTTTCGCCAGATTCCGATGTTTCCAACGCCATATGAAAAAGAAACCTGAACGACATTCGGATCCTGGTGTTGGGCGCTCAGCACCGGTTGGTGCTCGAGTTGAATGCCCGGGCTGCGCGGTAGGATTCGTCAAAACACGCAGCAACAAGCTTTTCTGCAGTCGTGCCTGCGCGAAAGCCCGTTCGGCACGCCTGGCACTGGAAAACGCCGACGCTGAGTTCATTGAACGACGTCGGCGTCGGAAAGCCGACGAGAACGCGCGGCTTGTCGAGAGACTTGACCAGTTGTCGGCGGACTACATCGAAACAGTCTTGCGCGGACAGAAGCCGGACGATGTCGATCGATTGATGGAAGATGTCTTGGTTTCCGCGCGAAGCGGCGGTCCGTTGCGACTGGCATTGCTGAACCGGCGAATGAATGGTGATCTGCCGCGGCCCTCGGGCCTTCAGCGCGGGCGCCGCGCGTACGCGGCACGCATAGCAGGACGTCGTCTGAAGTTCGTCGCGGCACTCAGGCACCATTGCAGCAAAACGCGGGGTGTTCCACTCGCGCGTTACCTTGCGCGGCCGACAAAAGTGCGTCTGACACCTTCAAGAACGCGCCGTGCAAAAAATAGCTAATTGTCTGATATTAGATAGATATTCGTTCCTTCCCATCATGTATTGAGCTTGACCGCTGCGCGGTAAGAGCGCGCGGAGAATGATAATTGCGCTTCTGCGTCGATGCTTTGGCGATCGACCCCGGGTGTGGCTCGTGCCACCCGGGGTCGCCGCTGCGCATCTTTGAGGGTGGTTCATTCCAACCCCCAGGAGAACTCTATGACTGTTTTCGCATCCGCCTCATCAAACCTGCAGACGCAACGATTCCACTTGGCACGCAGTATTGCCAGCACTTGGTCCAGCTATACGTCGTCTCGAGGCAAGACACTCCACTGCCGTATGCCGCGCCGGCAGAACGGCCTTGCGCGCCATGACTTGATCCCGGGCGATATCGTGTCGTTCCGCTTCCCCTATCTCGACGAACGGGAAGAGGGTGTGTCGGGCCCTCTTCCGAACGCGCGGCCTTGTCTTGTCGCGGAGGTCGACCCTGAGACGGAGAGCGCGCTGATCGTTTACGGAACATCGCGTTGGACGCGCGCCAATACGGGCTATGAGTTGCGAGTCAATCATGATCTCAACGCGTGTGGCTTGAGCCGACCCACGCGGTTCGTGTTCTCCAGGCGTGTCAGGGTTTCGCTTTGCGACCAGCGTTTCGAGCTGCTCGCGCACGGGATGCCGGTCACGGGACATCTGCCGAAGTTGTTGATGGCGCGGATGACGTGGTTACTGAGCTTGATTTCCAGCAAGTACGACGGAGATGAAGAGCTGCGACACGTTCACGAGTGGCTTGGAGCCAATGAAATCAAGGATCGGGACATCGTGGGCAAGCTGATGCGTGGGAACGCTCACGTCGTATCCTGAACTATGCAACTGAGGCAAAGCACCCCGGAGGCCAGATTGGTCTCCGGGGTCCGGGGAAGCGACGAATCCTTGGATTTCGGGAAGCACGAGACCGAAGGGATGCGCTGTCGGTCACGGACAGGGCGTCCGGCCTGCGTCTCTGTCAACTTAACCATTCTTGGCACAGTTGTGCCCCCAATCCCCGTCATTGCGCCGGCCCGACGTGCGCGCTCGGCACAAGATGCGCCGTGTACGATTTGGCATCGACCTCGATCGGCCAATTCAAGCATTGAACCTGTGCTGACTGAAAAGATCAGTGCGACGCCTGCCTATGCATCGCAAGCCAGAGGGTCACTTTTCAATTCCGCGGAAATCGCAACTCCCGCTTTGCTAGTCTTCCCCTGGTCTTGAACCGTAGAGATCTCGGTTGTCCTCGCAAAACGCGTCCTCCATACACATCTCGTACCCCTCGATTGCCTCGATCAGAAACTCGCGAAAGCAACGAAACTTTACGATATACGCCGCTGGAACAACGATGTCTTCAAGAATTTCACACCCAACCTTTATCGAGTGGTCTCCTCCAGGGATGAAGTCTTTCGATACCTCAAGGAAAAAACCTTGAGAGTCTTCCCTCGTCGACCATGCGGAACAACGAACGTCGATCTCGATTAGCCCTTCTTCTGTAAATATCCTCTTAAGATCTTGCTCGGAAAATTGTCCCAGCAGGTAGTCAGTAGCTTCGTCCAACACCTTGTCCGTGTTCAGCCCAAAAAAGGCCGCCATCTCGCTACTCTGGTAAAGGCAGGTATCCATTCTGGTTCTCCATATCAGCCGTGAGCAACATCGCTCACGAAAGAGACATGGATATTTGCCAAAGGAGCAGGAAAAATTTTTTCAAACTTTTTTAAAGTCGGCGCTCTTTGCCGAGTAGCATGGCGTCTTCCGACGGAAGTGGCTTTCTTGTCGCGGCGCTCGAGATCCCCATTGAAAACAGTGCCATCAAGTCCCGACCCTTTGCATTTCGTGGTGCAGATGACTGCGAACTGCTGCGGCAGCGCAGAAAATGTCGGCAATGAGCCCAGTTTGCATGACGCTGCACGGTGTGCCAACGTCTGCTCTTCGTGGAGCGGCCAAAAACGTGACAAAACGAAAGGTGGTTTGGCCAAGAGATTGTGTCTACTAAGCTTCTAGCGATTTGAGCGCTTGGACACACACCAGCGTTTTTGACACGCCGGTTTTAATCATTGCCCAATTCAAAGCCCTAATTTTGCCAGGAAGTTTGACTACGCACACAGCATGACTCGGGCTCCACACATGCTGGCATTCCTGTTGGTGTTTTTGTTTACCAACTTAACCGCTTTCCCTCAGGCTGTCTCGGCGCAAGTCCAGTATTCAGAGGGCAATTCCGGAGATCATTTTGTATATCAGCCTGGGGGATCACAGGAAATAACCGGCATTTTGGTCATAGCCCACGGGACGCGCCACAGCGATGAAATCGCGAGAGATACGTCAAAGCGTTTCTTACTTCGATGGACAGGCTTTGCTGACGAGAACGGCCTTCTCCTCATCGCGCCGGTTTTTGATGATGAGCGTTTTGGAAATACAGGAGGTGGCTATGGTGGTTACAGGGGGCTGTTCGGACGCGATCTTGCGGCAGACGAGTTTGTTATAGATATCGTTAGACATCAACAATCAGTTCATGGGCTGACTCCTAGCCAGTTTTTGCTCTACGGCCACTCTGCCGGTGCACAATTTGCAGGGCGATTTACTGTCAGGCATCCTGAGTTAATCTCGTTCGCTGTTCTGTCTGCGCCTGGCCGCTACTCTTACCCAACTCTTTCCGCGAAGTGGCCTTATGGTGCTGGTGTATTGCAAAGGGTCGTTAAATGGCCGGACGGCACGATTGAAGAAGTTAGGGTGCGTGGCGACCTTGGCAAATTTGCCGCTGCGGCAGGTCGTATGTTTGTTCTCGTTGGCGCGAAAGATACAAGCACGCAACCAAGTAGGCCGGGGCACACGGGCACAAATCGGGTGGAATTGATGATCTCTTGGCTCGGTGAAATGAACGAAAATGCAGCGCGGCAAGGTTATCAGGATCTCGTTCGTGGCTACATAGTTCCTGATATTGGGCACGACTCAGAGGCACTCACACCATATGCACAGCGAGTTTTTAAAGAGCATTTGTCACTGAATTAAGTCATTGATTTCAGATCCAGCCTGCATGGAATCAAGGGCTTCAGCCCGCCGTGCAGCGCCAACCCTCCCCACGGCTGGCGCTTTATCTGACGCATGTGCCGCGTTGGAGAGTTGTGATGAATTTGGCTGAGATAAACTTGCAAACGGAGATTTCTGAACCCGCCATCCAGGGCTAGCGCCGCCCGGTTCCCGTTTAGAAGATCACAAAATCCAGCCCTTAAGTCAGCCATACTGACTTAAAATTCTTGCCTCTTCTTATTTCTTGGACGGGTTTTGTCAGGAGTTTTGTGGGCATGGCGAACACCAGAGTTTTGTCTCTTCGCGCCAATTCGGACATTGGCGCAGCCTCGGCAAACGACGGCTTCGTCCGCTGAGCAACCGTTGGCAGCTAATGACCGGAATGAGCCCTTCCACGACATCCGCCTTTAATCCCAGCTTGGTCTTGAACATCGGCACGGATCGTAACATATGATGTTACATGAAGAGAGACAGCCGCCTTTCCTCCGTCCTCCACGCGCTCCTGCACATGGCAGAGCATGATGCACCGATGACCTCCGAGCAGCTTTCGCGCTGTCTGGGCGCCAATCCCGTGGTGGTGAGGCGGACCATGGGGTTCCTGCGCCGGGCCAAAATAGTGTCGTCTGACCGAGGGCACGCAGGCGGCTGGCGCATCACCGCTGATCTGTCCGCGCTCACGCTGCGCGATCTGCACGTTGCGCTCGAAAAGCCGGACGTCTTCGCCATCGGGCACCGAAACGAGGTGCCCGAGTGCCTCGTGGAACAGGCGGTCAATGCAGCGCTCGACGGGACGCTCGCCGAGGCGGAAGCGCTCCTGCTGCGGCGGATGGGGGAGGTCACCCTCGCGGATGTCGCCGCAGATTTTGCCCGCCGCCACGCGGCGCGGGGCCACCAAAACAAGGATCAACGGAATGATGCATGACGTGATCGTCATAGGCGGAGGATATGCCGGAATGGCAGCCGTGCTCCAGTTGCTGCGCGCGCGCCGTTCGGTACTCGTGATCGACGCTGGACTGCGCCGCAATCGCTTTGCCAACCACGCGCACGGCTTTCTCGGTCAGGATGGCGTGCCGCCGGACCAGATCGCGGCCGAAGCTCGAGAGCAGCTGAGGGCCTACCCTGATCTCACCTGGTTCGAGAACGAGGCGGTGTCGCTCGGCGGCGACCGGGACTCCTTCGAGGTGACCTTGCGCAATGGCCAATCCTGCCGGGGGCGGCGCGTCCTGTTCGCCACCGGTGTCCGCGACACCCTCCCTGCGATAGACGGCCTCGAAGAACGTTGGGGGCGTTCGGTCTACCACTGTCCCTACTGCCATGGTTACGAGCTCGACCAAGGGCGGATCGGCGTCATCGGCAGCGGACCGATGTCGGCGCACCAGGCCGAGCTACTGACCGAGTGGGGCGACGTGACGTTTCTGCCGAATGGTGCCGTGTCGTTGGATGACGAGACACGCCAAAGGCTGGAGGCGCGTGGCGTCACGCTTGAGGAGGCGCCGATCGAACGGGTGGTAGAAGACGCCGATGTCGCGCTGGCCGACGGCCGGGTGCTGTCCTTCGCGGGATTGTTCGTCGCGACCACCGTGTCACCCGCCAGCCCTCTGCCGGCGCACATCGGCTGCGAGATCGATGAGACGCCCATGGGCACGACACTCCGCACGGACGCGGCCAAGCAGACCACCGTTCCCGGCATCTACGCCTGCGGAGACATGGCGACCACACCGCATTCGGTCTCGCTGGCCGTCGGGGACGGCGCGATGGCCGGGATGCAGATCCACCGGTCCCTCGTGTGGCTAGAGCACTAAGTTCGGCGTGAGTGCCATCTGGGTGCGCGGCACCTTGAAACGGAGAACCACGATGCAGACACCCCGGGCCTTCGGAAAGCAGACGGACTACGTGGAGCGGACGACCAAGGTCGTGCCCGGCGTCCGCGACATGCACAGGATGGCGGGTGTTCTCCTTGCCGAACGTGTTCCGGACGGCGGTCGGGTGCTTGTCCTAGGCGCAGGCGGCGGAATGGAGCTGCGGGCTCTGGCCGAGATGCAGCCATCCTGGCGATTTGACGGCGTCGATCCGTCTGCGGACATGCTGGACATCGCAAGGGAGACCATCGGACCTGCATGCGACCGGGTCACGTTCCACGAAGGCACGATCGAAACGGCACCACCCGGACCTTTCGACGGGGCCACATGTCTGCTGACGCTGCATTTCCTGCCCGAGGCGGACCGCGTCCGAACGGTTTCGGAAATCCAGAGCCGTCTCGCGCCGGGAGCGCCGTTCGTGGTTGCCCATCACAGCTTTCCCACCTCGGATGCGGAGAAGGAAAAGTGGCTGACACGCTTCGCCCGCTATTCGCAGGCTGCGTCGTCCGAGAAAGGATCGGGGGGCATCGACGTCTCTGCCATGAAGGACCGTCTGCCGGTCCTTTCGCCCGCACAGGACGAGGATGTCCTGCACAGGGGCGGCTTCAGGGATGTCGAACTCTTCTACGCAGCCCTGAGCTTCAGAGGCTGGATCGCGTTCAAGGAGTAAGCACCTTCTCGTGGTCGTTCGCTCGCTTGATTTTTTTGATCGCGACGTCGGCTTTGTCCGCACAGCGGACCTTGGAGGGTCTCGGAGCCTCGCAGGTGCGCATATCCACATCGACATCGTCCAGATGGACCAGACGCCGGTCATGCACTAATAATCAAATCGGACCACTCAGGTGGGGTTGATCAACTCCAGTGCTTTCGTGAACGGTAAGAATTTTAGGGCGAACAGAAAAACGCAAACCCCGACCCGGAGAATGAAGTAATGAGTTCAACCCGCGTGCCTTGCGCAATCTGACAATCGGTTTGTTCGATTATGGCCCGTCCTATTTGGCGCATGTTTTGGCCTCCGGTATTTGTGGCAATCATGGTTGAAACCGGTGTGGTGTTGTAGACGATCTTACGTACGGTGAACGATTTTTTGGGCCCTATTAGAGTCGTTCCCGGCAGCTTCGAATATTCTTTGAGCGCTCTTGCGTGTTGGTTCTTGTTTAGCCTGCTCTCGTTGGAAGACTGATAGGTTTTTACAGAAACTTCGGCTGCAACACCTCCAGCGGTGAAGCAGATCAGAAGAGTTAGCATTGTGAAAGCACGCAATTGATTTCTCCTCGTAAACTTCTCGAACAGGTAGAATGTGAATATGGCGGTTTGCGGGCGATTAACGAGTTTTATTGAGTTTGTGACTGTTCCTTTTAACCGCCAACCATGGACAGGAAGGTTTGTTCCGAGGCGCTGCAGGTAGTAAACTTAATCTAGTAGCGTTTCCCTGCGAGTGTTGGACACATACTAGTTCCGAAAGGATTTGTGAGCAGCCGCGGCGAAAGCTCACTTCGTCCGCAATGCCGACCTTCGGCGCAGAAGTCTCTCGAATTTTGCTTCGGGAAACTTTGTCGGACATAGCGTCATGCCCGCAGACATCTCGGCCATGAGTTGCAACACGAAACGCAGAGGGCTGGCATCAATTCTGCGGCCCCGGTTTCAATCTCTAAACGCGCAAGTCCGACGCCGTTCTAATCACAAGCGAGGAGTAATCGCTACGCGACTTGAGCATAGGTCTCCAGACTTTCAGGCTCTGATCGCAGAAACTCCGATTATTTCTTCGTCCCGCCGTCCTCGCTGGACGGCTTTCGCCAGTTTGAGGGGATTGGGAAAGTCTGTATGATCTGTTGCATGTTCATGCCCCTGAATGATGAGGTATTTTAACGTACCTGTCTTGGAAATCCAAATTTTCGAATGGGCTCCGGGAATTGCCGGCAAGGATCATGAACACATGCGTGCTGGTCATGTTCCCTGATGAAGCGCTTCACTTTCATGGCTCAAGAATTGGTCGCGAAGCGCATGAAGCTGGTTGTCTTCAAACGTTGAGATAGAGCGCAGCGATTGTCGCACGGCGACAGCGGCGCAGCCGCTCATTCCGCGCCAAGGTCAGGCGCTCAGCACGCGAGTTGCACGATAGACGAGTGCCAATCATCTGGTCGATTTCCGTTCTCGCCAAGCATTGGTGTTTCTGCTCCCCCAGAGCTCCACCCATCTGTTGGACAGGGCTTCAGCCCTCGTCAGACCAACAAAATGGAAATCGTTATGACTTCAAAGTACCCACACGTTCACGTGCCGCTCACTGATGAAGACAGTTCAGCGCCCGCCATAGTCTCGCGTTGTCGCCGTGCTGCGCGGCGTGCCGGATTGCCCCAGGCCGAATGTGACGAGTTTACGCGCGCCGCATTCTCCGGAACTTACGACGACTTGGTTGCAACGGCCATGACATGGTTCAAGTGCTCATGACCACACTTCCTAATCGTCACAGGGAAGCAGTCGTGGAGAAACCGTCCAGCCAGCTGGGTCGGCAGGTCCGCAGTCTTGCCGTCTGTCTCCGGGCCGCGTTTTGCGCGTAGAATTTGAAACCTCTCCATCCGGGACCTTTCTCCAGCGAAAGACCTGGAGAACCGGATGCGACTTTCGACCACCTCGGAACCTGACGCCCTTCGCTTGTTCAGCCGCAGGCGTCTTTTGCAACGCTGGCAGCACGGGAGCGACGCGTTTTTCTGGCGTGCGGAGCGCGACGGGCTGCTCGTCCCGCGGCGTAACGGGCGCCGGATTGGCTATGCCGAAGAGGATGTGTTTGCGTTCGAAGGCGGTCAGCCGCCGAAGGGCATGCTCGACGCATATCGTCTCGATCTGCTGACACCGGAGGAAGTCGCGGCGCGGTGCACGCTGAAGCGGGGAACGATCCTCGAACGTGCCCGGCGAGGTGCGCTGCCGGGCCGGAGAATTGGCGCGGCCTGGCGCTTTGTTCCCGCCGAGGTCGCAAGATGGCTGCAGACGTGGTGCTGATGCACGCACCATAGCGAAACGTCACATCAAACTTTCCGAGTACACTTCAATCAAAGGACCAATCCATGTCGAAACACCCCAAGCATGTCAGTGTCGCCGAGCCGACCCTTATCGTTTCCAACGCTCTGCATGTCGGAGCAACATACCGTATCGCGGCCGAATGTCTTAACGCCGAGGGCCATTTGCCTGAGGACGATTTCCGTCTTGCGCGCGATGTCCAGGACGTCGATCAGCGGCTGCCGGACTTCAACGCAGCCTACCTACGCGATTGCCATGATCATGTCATAGCGCTCCGGGATGAACACTCTCCTCTGGGGCGATCCGACGCGCAGACCCTGACGTCGCTTCTTGCAGTTCACGGCAAGCTCGTAAATGCAGCCGGCCAGGGTCCGCTCAATCAGTTCGAAGGCCTCGGCGGTCTCGCGATCGTGGAAGAGGACATCGCCCTGTTGTTCAAGAAGACCGGTACGCAAAAGGGAGATACCGCTGCGCGGGCGGTGATCGCATGTGCCGCCAATGCCTGCGACACGGCCGTTCTCAGCCGCCGGCACCAGGAATTCAACGGCCTTGCCGGCCCGGTCTCCGCGGAGGCGGGGCTGTCCTTCACCCGGAGTGTCCACGACCTCTGGCGTCACGGGAAGATTGAGTGGGACGACCCGCGGCGGAAGCTCGATCCATCGTTTGTCAAATCACATCCGCTCTTTGACGCCCCTTCGGGGCAATTCCTGGAGGAAGCCTCCGCTTCAATGCAGGATATCATGCCCGAGTTGACAGGCGCCCGAGATCACCCGCTGTGGGGACGGGCGGCCATCGAGACCGATATCGGGGAGTTCCAGGCTGCGGCCGAGCAGATACGTGCTCCGATAAAGTCCGGTCAGAAGGCCCGGACAAAAGCACATGCCAGAGTGATGATGGCCCTGGCAAGCATGACTGAGCGGGCCGGGCTCAATGTGTCACACTCGGCTCCGGCATCCGGGGCCGCAGCGAGCTTGTTTGCGATCTGCGCCAGCGCCTCAGCCAGATGCCATGTCCATCGGAAGCGCGCGCGCGAGCAGGTCTCGCCGACAAGGCAATCCTCCGCACGTCGTTGAGCCTGGCGGCCGCCGGGGCAGGGGCCACAGGCAACCGTGTCGACCGGCGCGGACATGCGGCCACAGATCTGTTTTCCACGAGATTACGCACTGGCAGGACAAACGGCCATGAGAGAGAACAGATCTCGAAAAAGAAATGCACAAAATCAGTGGCTTATAAATTTCTCGGGATTTCTAGTTCCGGAAAGGTGCCGCCGAACCCTTATTTTGAGTGTCGGCAGCAGCGAAGCGAGACCCAGGCCCCGTTACACCGCTCCGGCGCATCAGACCGGGAGACAATGCAACTGTCTTTCCGGGTTTGCCGCCGAAGAGGCGGCTGAGAAGAAAAAGGCGTATACCCGCACCGTTTCACGGACAGCGTGGGCAATAATGGACCGGATGTCCGGTACCGCGCCAAAGCAGTTTGCCGCCGCATAGGCGGCTGAGACATCGTATGCGGTCGTGAGACCGTGGCGGCTGGCCCGTGCAACGGGCTGGCACCGGACCGGAACTTCCGGCACGGCACGCCAAAACCCATTGCCGCCGAACAGGCGGTTCGTGTTCCAAACGCCCGGGTCACACGACCTGGAAAGATGGTCTCCTTTTGCACTTGCGGCCCGCAGGACTCGTTCCTGCGGGTCTTTTTTTCGTGTTCCGACCCGCCAATTTGAAACCGGCTCTTCGGGGAGCTTTCTCCGTCTCATGACTTCGATGAAACCCCGGAAACGCCCCATGGAAAACCCTTCCGAAAACCGGCCTCACGGCCCGCAAATGGGCGCGTCCGCGAACCGCCCGTCTGAACGGACAACCAAGCGTTTGAAGGGCATTCAGAGCCACCTGAACGAAACGCCTATCCAAGTTTACGGTCCTTACCTGCACCCCCGTTCCGTTCAGTTCGGTGTGACTGAACGGACGGCGCTGCCGATGAACACTCAACCTTCCCGATGAAAGAAAGGAAAACCGATGCAAATCGAAACTCTTCAACATGTCTATCAACTGCTTCCGGATCTCTATTCCGAAACCTCGCGGGACGCGTATCGCGCCGCCTTCCGGCGCGCGGAGCGCCTGACGAACAAGAAGCTCTCGCAACTTGCGGCGGACGAACGGGCGTGGGAGCAGGAGCTCTCCAAAATCGTCTGGGCCGGCGAATTCCGCGCAAAGACTCCGGAAGCTGCCGAGCGCGCGTTCGAGACCTGGGGCGGCAAGATCCCCGCGGCGATCCGACGTGCGCGCAAGCATACCGGATCGGGTCCAGCCGGCGATCGCGACGCGCAGGGCGCTTGGGACCGGATCGCGGACTATGTGTCCGACGTGGAGAACTGCTTCGACGAGACGGGCCAGAGGATTCTGCCCAACATGTCGGGCCTGTCGATCGCAAATCTGCGCGCGCGGCTCGGGCACATGCGTCCACAAACGGTGGACACCGAAGGTGCAATCGAGGCACTGCGAAAGCTTCCCGCGGACAAGACGGAGAGTTATCGGAATGCTGTGCGGTTCTTCAATCGCCTGATCCGCGAACAGAACTGTCACGCGCCCATCGCGGACCTGCTGCCGAATTCACCGGTGGGGACGTTGCCCACGCGGCGCGATGCGCCGATCGACTGGTCACTCTTCTCGCAAGAGTTCCTCGACGCTCGTGACGCCGCGCTGGACGAAGCGGTGGGGACCGAGGCCGACAAGAAAAGCTCCCGCGCCGCCCGGATTGCCGCGCGGCGCCAAAACAAGCGTACGCGCCGGCGGCGCGTCTTCAACCCGGACGCGACACGGAAAAACTACGTCCGTTCGCTGTCATGGCTTGCACGTCACGCCGAAGCAGACCGCGGGGACGTCTACGATGTCAAAACGCTCGAAGATCTCGTCACGGAAGATCGCGTCGAGGCGGCGGTAAACCGGTTCATTGCCCGCGGCCAGTCGGACGAGGAGCTCCGCGATACGAAACAGACGAGTTCGCTCAAAAGCTACCTGTCAGCTCTCGTGTCGCTTGTGCGCCGCAACGGAATGGACGAGGACCTGGTATTCGCGATCGAGGATATCGCGGATGACCCGGACTATGTCTCGGATCGTGCGGGTGAGATGTCCGCGACGCGCGAGGAGTTCATCCGTCTTGTCGATCGCGACCCGGCGATCGTGCGAGCGATCGTCGCAGGTCCGGAGACGCTCATGAAGGAGTCCCGGCGGGGTTTCGATCGCTGGGAGCGGTCGCGTGACTCTCAGCAAGCCGAAACCCTCCATCTTTCGGTCGCAGGCGCCGCGATGGCTGTGCAGCTGGCGCGGCCGCTTCGGACGCGCAACGTCAACGAGTTCGACGCGGGCGGGCAGGGGGCTGATCTCATCGCCCCGCGCCGCGCGGGCGCCCAGGCCTGGATCGAGATCGATCGAACGAAAGTGAAGAACCGCCGCGCGATCGAAGGCCCGGTGCCGGACTGGCTGTGGGCGGTTCTCGAGAGCTGGCAGCACGAGGGCCGCCCGCTCTGGATCGCGCGGCACAAGAAGACTGGCTGCCGCGACACCGATGCGCTCTTTCCCGGAACGCGGGGTGGCTATCTCACGCGCTCGACATTCAACAAGTGCTGGAATCGAGGCATGTCGCGCCTTGGGCTTACCGGGCTTACACCGCACATGATGCGCCACGTTGCGGCGACGCTCTATCTCGCGGTGCATCCCGGCGACTATCACGTCGTCGCTGCACTGCTCTGCGACGAGTTGAAGACCGTCGAGCAATTCTATTCCCGCGGCGAGGGACGGGCGGCCGCCGAACTTTTCGCGCAGGTGCTGGAAGACCTGCATCCCACTTTGCGCTTGCGGGGGGCCGCGTGATGCCACCCAAGCCCAAAAGCCGCGCCGCGCGCGCCGATGCGCTGGTGGTCGCAATGCCCAGTGTCCCGAGGGACGTGGCCGAACGTCTGCGCGAGGCCGCGCTCGTCAAGGACCTTGCGCCGCGGGGCATGCCCGCGGCGCTGGATCGCTTCTTCTCCCGCCTGGCGGCGGAGGGCCGCGCGCCGGAGTTCGCACAGGCAGAGGACTTTGCCGCATCGGCGCAGAGCCGGACGGTGTTCCGCACGCTCTTGACGGCGCTGTCGCGGTTCGCGCCTGAGGTGCCGACCGCGGCGGCTGTGCCGGTCAAGCGCGACTGGGACGCCTGGCTCAACGGGCGGTACAACACCCGCACTCCGCGTCCGCGCCGCTCGCGCCGCGAAGCCCTGAGACCCGAGGATTGGCCCGCGCCCTGGCGCGATACGTTGCCGTGCCTCGAAAAGCGCGTTCGTCGCGACGGGCGGCGGTATCGTCCCCTCGCGCAGAAAACCCGGGCCGCGGTGGTCCAGGCGGTCGGTCTCCTGGCGCTCGCGCGGGAACACGCGATTGCCGAAGGCCGTGAGCCGGGCGACGGATTCACGCCAGAGCTCGCGGAGACGTTTCTCGGCTTCCTGATCGGTCGTGTAAACCCAGCCAGCGGTGAGCCGATACGGTTCGGGACAATCGCCGATTACTTCGAGCGCGTGATGTGCTTTGCCGCCCGGGCCGAACTCTACGGGCCGGACGGTGAAGCGTCCTTTGGAGAGATCCTCGCAGCCTGTCGCGCGGAGGAGGCCGAAGAGACCCCGGCAAAACGGGCCGCGATGCGCGCGTTCCGCGAGACGCACGGGCTTGATGGCGTTCTCGAGGCCGCCGTCGCAGCAAGCGAGGAGGCGCGCGATCTGCCCGGGCATTCGGACAAGGCGGCCCGCCTGCGGCGCAAGGCGGTCGTCTTCGCGCTTCTTGTCAACGGTGTGGACCGGCAGGGAGACCTGTCCGAGTTTCGGATTGGCCGCGACATCGTCCGCCGGGCGGACGGAACCTGGGAACCGGCGTTCCGGCAATCGAAGACGGCTCGCTGGAAAGAGAACGGTCCGCTCTGGGGGCTCACCGGCTTGCTCATCGATGCCCATCTGCTCGAGGGCCGACCGGCCTGGTGCATCGAGACACGCATCGCCGAGCTCGACGGGCGCAATCTTTTGAGCCTGCGGGACGAGGGCTTCGACACGTATCACGCGTCCAAGCTGCTTCGCGAGGCGTTCGGGATATCCGGGCATCTCATTCGGACAGCCGTCACCGATCTGCTGCGCCGCCATCGCCCCGATGCCGCCTGGGCCGTCCAAAGACTGCTGGGACACTCGGTCGAGTGGATGCAAGAGCGCTACCGCAGTGAGTTCGCGGAAGTAGCCAGCGTGGAGAAATACCATGCCGCGCTCGAAATGCTCGTGCGAGGAGGCGCATCCGCCGACCCCAAGCAAAAGCGACGAAAGCGCGGATAATGCAACGACTGGTCGCCTCCGTTCCCGAAGTCAGGCAGTGGCGACCAGTTGGCCGTGTAAACATCTTGGGGCCGCCCGAATAATCAAGTCCGAAGCTCATGGAGAGCTTGTAGGCGACGAGGATCCGGCGCCGCACCGAAGGTTTTATTGTTGAACCATCCGGAACGGGGTGCGGGGCTATTCAGAATGTTTCGAGGTTCCTGGCGCGGCGGAAAAGCTTGGACGGCGCAGGGTATCTCGCATTGAGGCGTCGCAGTGTGTCGGCCTGTGTTTCACGGGTCACATTCGCCGAGTCCTGCAGAGAATTTGCCACGCCTTGCCAGAACCGCGGCGAAGGCGTGATCACGCGTCTGGCACGTATCAAATGCGTCGTGCGTTCGGTTGCCTCGATCGTCAGCGGCCACGTTGTTGCATGATTGAGTTCATGTGCGCGCGAGAGCGTCCGGGCCAGCCTCCCGCGGCTGTCCGGAGTTTCCAGCCCGAGGGAGAACGGCGCATCGAAAACGAGGGTGCGGAACCGGAAGAGGAATAGCGGGAATGCTCCGCCACGGCAGGCAACGCGTACGTGCCCGATCCGGATTTTGCCATTCTGCACGGCCGCTACATCCTTCTCGGACAGGTTGGTATATTGAATGCGGAAAGAGGCGGAGATGTTGCGCTCATCGCCTTCGATGGACATGACCGCAGCATCTGCGGAAAACGGCGGTAAGGAGGAGATGCCAACGTGGGTGATTGTGTTCATGTTTAGGGCCTTTCTTCTGAAAAAGAGGGGTCAAGGGAGGCGGCTCATCGCCTCGAAGTAAATGTCGGATCAATGCGGAAGGCGCGGAAAAAGAAGTTTGGTGGGGATGTCAATTTCCAGGAAATCGACCAAGGGGCAGCGAGGTACCAGGCCGAGTGTAACTGTACTCTTATTGATCAGATTCCGCGGCTCTCAGGCGCGTGCCGTCGATCGGACGCGTGCGGTCGCGATACGCAAGGACAAGCTGGTCGATCTCTTCCAGAAAACCAAAAACGGACGGCAGATGGACATTGCTGCCGCGCATTCTCCGCTCGTCCAGCCAGGCTGTCGCGTTTCGGCGTTCTTCGTTCCTGATGGCCGCGTTTTCCGAGGCGAAGACTTGGCTTGCGGCCCGTCGTTTCATGCGCTGATGGGTGCTTTCGGAGAGCCGCGCTTCCTGCTCCAGAGATACGGCCGCACGCAGGAGCTGAAGAGAAAACCCGTCGTTTCCGTTGAACCAGGCGCGCGCGTCCTGCAGCGCGCGTGCGAGGCGCGAGAGTTCCTCATCCGGAACCTCGATCAGTTCCCAGTTTCCGGCGCTGGCGCGGGCTTTGACTTCGGCTCTGGCGACATGCTCGAGGAGCGGGCCGAGCGCGGACAGGTTCCGAACGAAGCGCGCGCGGAAGACATCAAAGGCGCACTGGAAGACGCAGGTTTGCCGCATCGGGGGCCGATCCATGTACTGAACGAGCGTCACCTGGCGCACGCGCATGGTCTTGAAAAAACGCACCCGTCCGACGCAAGGCACGAGAAAATGAAACCGAGCAAGCCGCCGGCGTGCCTCGTTGACGGTCATGTTCCCGTACTCACGGCAAATCGGGGCTGCGGCTTTCAAGAGCTTGATTTCAAGCCGGTCGGGTGTATTGACCGGAGGACGTATCAGCATAATGGCAATCCCTTTGATCTCGGTTGTCGATAGAGATTGGCCCATATCGAAATACCCGAAATCGAAAGACTGCGGGATGACGCAACGTCAGGCAGGACCTTGTACCCGGGTCCAGTGCTCTCGTGCGCGCATTTCGCCGCGGGTCAATGCAACGGAGCTTCCGTTGAACACCGCGACGGGTGGCTTGTCCGCAACCCGGTGATAGAGACGGCCGGGAAACCACGTCGTGGCGTCGTGAGAGATCTTGACGCGCATGCGGATCACGACGTCGCTCGCGAAATCCACTTCCGGGCAAAATAAGTAGCCATGCGGCAAGACGCGAGAGAGCTTGCACGCGGCGCCGATCCAGCGGCGCCGGATCTTCGACCAGGGCGACGTTCCGGGATCGAGGCCGGGTATGTAGAATTCCGGGACTTTGGCAGGCGCGTGCATTGCGACACGCGTGTAGAAGAGCAGCTGTGCGGAGGATGAGGCGCAGGACAGCATCGACGTATCGATCATTGCGAACTGTCCGTTCTTCGGCCGGCTGGTATATGCCTCGATTACCGCACGTGAGAAGCGGAAGCTTAGATCGCGAGCACTGGCGCCGAGCTGGAAGCTTTCGATCAGCCTCGCGTCGCCGAGTTCGGACATTGCGGGCCCGATCGCGCGCAGGTCGTTTGTCGACCGTGGGAAAGCGCAGGCGATGAGTTTCCGCGACAGCACGTCGAGGGAGCGCTGCACGGGGCGTGACATCGACGTTATTTTGAAAAACGGATGCTTGTCGGTGATAAAACACAAGGCGTGAAAGACACGAAGGGCATCGAGGGAGAGATTTGCGTGCTCGACAAGCGCGACTAATTCCGCGGGGCAGAGGTATTCGTTGGGTTCGGACATGATGATCTCGGTTGCGTCGGTTTCTCCGGAGATGGATCCGAAGGCCGCCCGCACAAAATGCCGAACCGGCCGTGAAACCCGCCAACCTGTCCGGATGATCCTCCAACATACCCGAAAGTTTTGTCTCGCTGCCCGGAAGAGCCGCGTGTGAATTCCGGGATTTGGGCTTTGTCATCCGGAGATCTTCGCAACATGCCCGGGAATTATGCGCGACAATCCGAGCCGTGTGCCGGTCCGGTCAGACAAACCCGGGAGATCATTCGGTTATCCGGCGCGAGAACCTCCCAGAACGTAGAACCTCTACAGACCCTCAACAGAAGGGATTGGTGGGGGATTTGAGAAGAGGGGCAGAGCGCCGCCTGAGCTATGCCCGTTCGCCTCGCTTCTTCGCAAGATAGGGCATTTGTCGCAGCCCATTCTGGAATGCACCGGGCGACAATTTGAAGTCGCATAATGTATCTTATGTTAATTTCCAGACCTCGCCATCTTGTACCACCCTCGACTCAGACAACAGCTTCTCCAGATGCGCCGCAACGTTTCGTCCTGCGGCCATTGCGATATGTGGGTCGGTTTTCTGGTAGACGGAAGCGGCGATATTCTGGACCGAATCCGGGGTGTTTGAGAGGTGGGCGAGGATCTCCGCCTCGCGACGCATGCGGTTGGAAAGCAACCGTTTGACGTAAGGTTGCGGATCCCGGAGTATAGGTCCGTGCCCCGGAAAGTAGATCCTATCGTCGCGCTCAATCAGCCGCTGTAGCTGCGCGCAGTAGTCGTGCATGTTTCCGTCAGGGGGCTGACACGATCGAACTGTTCCAACTCATAACGTGGTCGCCCGTGAAGAGCACTCCGTCAGGTCTCGCGAAACAAAGGTGGTCGCTCGCGTGACCAGGTGTGTGCAGGACGGTAAGACCGGCAATGACCTGTCCGTCCTCCAGAAACCGGTCAGGTCGAAATGCATCGTCAGGGAATGCCCGTGAGGCATAAACAGGTGCGTCTGTCCGTGCTCGCAGGGCTGGGACGACTCCAAAATGATCAGAATGGTGGTGTGTGAGCAGAATCCCGGATGGTTTGGCCCCCAAATTTTCGATGATTGCCTCGAAATGTGCACTGTCTTCTGCTGGGCCGGGGTCGATTATGAACCGACCATCAGGCGTATCAATGATGTAGCTATTTGTCCCGTGGTAGGTCATCTTTCCGGGATTATTCGCGACGATCCTCAAAATTCCAGGGGCCAATTCGACTTCCTTCGCGCGGCAAGGCTCCGGCTCTGAGAAAAACATGCTGCTTCCTTTCATTGTGTGCGACCAGGTATTGATTGTGAACAATCCTGTTCGTACAGTTTTGCGCATTGCTCTTGCATGGTGCCGGAAACCTCAATCTGGCGACCGGTGCCTGTCAAATCTGGCATCCGGACCATTTCAACTTATATTGAACCAAGACCGTATGAGACTGAAACAGTCTGATACAGTCTTGGGCTGGCAGTCACACAGGTTGGCGATTGTGGAAACCTGTATACAGAGCCACTGCGATCGCCGCTTTTATCAGATCCCCAGGAAGGAACGGGTATAGCCCGGCGATCAGTAGTTTCTCGCCATAGCCGACAAAGCCACCCAACCAGAGCAGCCCTGCGCAATACATGACTATCGAACCAAAAAAGACCGCGACAGATGCTCTGAACGCAGGCCGAAGTCCTTGCAGTGCTTGAACAATCCACCCGGCAGCGGCCGCTGCAAGTGCGAAGCCTACCAAGTATCCGCCTGTGGGACCCGCAATATACGCCAGTCCGGCCGGAGCCGGAGGCGTGCCTGCGAAAACCGGCAGGCCAAGCAGACCTTCAAAAAGGTATGTCACAACAACAAGACTACTGCGCACCGGCCCCAGGAAAAGGCCCAGACCCAAGACAACCAGGGTCTGTGTAGACATAGGTACGGGGTAGAACGGCACCACGATTTTGGCGGATAGTGTCAGAAGAATTGTGCCGACGAGTATTATCGAGATCTCTTGGGTAAGTTTTGCGAGTGTTTGGCTTTGAGTGGTTTCCAGATTCATCTTTTTCGTCCTTGTTTCTGTAGACCGTTGATTTTTTGAATAGTAAGCTCACATGCGCTTGGCGACTTCTTCCAACATGACTTCGCTCGCCCCGCCGCCGATGGCCTGCACACGGGCATCGCGTGACATGCGTTCCACCGGTGTTTCGCGCATATAACCCATGCCGCCGTGAAACTGGACGCAGTCATAAAGCACGCTGTTCACCAGTTCGCCGCAATAGGCTTTGACCATCGAGACCTCTTTCACGCAGTCACCGCCCGCGGCATCCAGACCGGCGGCGTGATAGACCAGCTGACGTCCTGCCGCGATCCGCGTCTGACAGTCGGCCAGCCGTTGGCGCACGGCCTGCTTGTCCCACAGAACACCGCCAAAGGCCTTGCGCTGCTTGACGTAATCCACGGTCATGTCCAGCGCGGTTTGCGCTTCGGCACAGGCCATCGCACCCAGCACAATGCGTTCGTTCTGGAAGTTCTTCATTACCGAATAGAAACCGCGGTTGACCTCGCCCAAGACGTTTTCGGCCGGGATGCGGACATCTTCGAAGATCAGTTCGGCGGTGTCCGAGCACAGCCAGCCGGTCTTGTTCAACGCCCGTCCGACCGAAAAGCCCGGCGTGCCTTTTTCGACCGCAAATATGGTGATCCCGCGCGACCCCTTGGCATCGGGATCGGTCTTGGCACCGACAAAGTAGAGATCGCCATGCACGCCGTTGGTGATGAACATCTTGGTGCCGTTCAGCACCCAATCCGACCCGTCCCGCACCGCGCGGGAGCGCATGCCCGCCACGTCCGATCCCGCGCCCGGTTCGGTCACAGCAACGGCGGTGATCATTTCGCCCGAGACGATCGACGGCATCCAGCGCGCCTTCTGTTCCGGGGTGCCCGCGTTTTCCAGATGCGGCGAGGCCATGTCGGTGTGGACCAGAACCGTGGCCGAGAACCCGCCGAAAGTGGATCGCCCGACCTCTTCGGCCAAAACCACGCTGGACATCACGTCCAGCCCCGCGCCGCCATACTGTTCGTCATAGCGCATCCCCAGCACGCCGAGATCACCCATCCGGCGCAGCACGTCGCGGGGTACCTTGCCCTCCTCCTCCCAAGGCTCGGCCTTGGCGGTCACCTCGGCTTCAATGAACCGGCGCAACTGGTTGCGGATCATCTCGAGGTCTTCGTTGAACGGGCCGGTGACCTGAGTAATGCTGTCTTGTCTGGTCATGTGTTTTCCTCTGGATCGAGTTTGATAAGTGGGACGTGCCCGGCAACCGTATCGCCCGGAGCACAATAGATTTCCGTCACCACGCCCGCGACCGGCGCGGGCAGGCTTTGCAACAGCTTCATGGCTTCCAGCACCACCAGCGTGTCACCGGCTTCGACGCGGTCGCCGGGCGCGACGCGCACCTCGGCAACAGCACCCGGCATGGGCGCCGACAGCAGGTCAGCGCCGTCAGATCCACCCGTGGCGCGTTGCAGATGCTGATCCTCCAGCGTGCGCAGGTCTGCCGCTGTCATTCCGGCAGAGGTTTGCAGGTGCACCCGCCAATGATCGCGGGCACGTTCGACATGGGCGATGCGCGCAAATGGAACACCGTCGATGCGTCCGCTCAGACGGTCCCCGGTCAGGGCGGCGGTTTCGACCGTGACGGTCTGGCCGCCTGGCGGCACGGCGGCGAATATTGTTCCGGAGCCGGTCACGCGGATCGGGTCGTCATTCGTTGTATCCCAATAGGATGCCGCACCGGGCCGCCCCGCAGGGGCCGTGAGCCGCCATGACCCCAAGCTTTCCCAGGGCGACGCGCCCGCCGCCGCTGGCGCGAGATGCAGATGCAGCGCAATCGCGGCAAGGGCCATGTCCCGGGGATCGGGGGTCGGGTGCGTCCAGCCATCGGGGAACATCTCGGGCAAACCCGATGTGTGGTGCCGGAACGTCTGAAAATCCGGATGCAGCAGCAGGGCACGTTGATAGGCCAGATTCAGACCGACGCCACCGACGGCAAAGGCATCCATTGCGGCAACCGCCTGACGGATCGCCCCGGCCCGGTCCGGCGCATGGACGATCAGCTTGGCAATCATCGAATCGTAATGGTGGCTGACGACCGAGCCTGCTTCGACCCCTGTATCCAGCCGCACGCCGGCGGGCGGAGCCCAAAGGGTGATCTGGCCCGTCTCGGGGCGGAAGTCTTCGGCCGGGCTCTCGGCGGCGATGCGGATTTCGATGGCGTGCCCGTCGAATTGCACATCCGATTGCGCCAGTGTCAGCGGCTCGCCCCGCGCGATGCGCAACTGCCATTCAACCAGGTCGATGCCGGTGATTGCCTCGGTTACGGGGTGTTCCACCTGCAAGCGGGTGTTCATTTCCAGAAAGTAATATTCGCCACGGGCCGGATCATAGAGGTATTCGACCGTCCCCGCGGAGCGATAACCGATCGCCTGGGCCAGCCGCACAGCCGCCGCGCGCATGTCGTCGCGCACAGTCTCGGGCAGATCGGCGGCGGGGGCCTCTTCGATCAGCTTCTGGTGGTTGCGTTGCAGCGAACAGTCGCGGTCGCCCAGATGCAGCGCGGTGCCGTGGGTGTCGCCCAGCACCTGCACCTCGACGTGGCGGGCACGGGGCGCGTAGCGTTCCAGGAACACCGCCGGATCGCCAAAAGCCCCCTGGGCCTCCGCCCGGGCAGATGCGATCGCCTCGGGCGCCGCGCCCAGATCGGTGACAAGCCGCATCCCGCGCCCGCCGCCGCCGGCGCTGGCCTTGACCAGAAAGGGGTGCCAAGCGCCTTGGCCTCTTTCAGCAGGCGCGTGTCGGACTGATCTTCGCCGCGATAACCGGGCAGCACAGGCACGACCGCGTCCTCGGCGGCGGCCTTGGCTTCGATCTTGGACCCCATCCGTGCGATGGCATCGGGTTTTGGCCCGATGAACACAAGGCCCGCCGCTTCGACCGCAGCGGCGAAACCGGCGTTTTCCGACAGAAAGCCATAGCCCGGATGCACCGCCCCTGCTCCGGTCGTGCGCGCGGCGTCCAGAATGGCCTCGACGTTCAAATAGCTGTCCGACGGGGCGGCCCCGCCAATGCAGACGGCATGATCGGCCTCGGCCACGAAGGGCGCGTCGCGATCCGCCTCTGAAAACACCGCTACGCTTTCCAGTCCCAGTATGCGGCATCCGCGGTGAATGCGCCGGGCAATCTCGCCACGGTTGGCGATCAGGACTCGGGTGAAGCTCATTTCACCCGCCATGACGGAACGCTCTTGTTGATAAAGCTGTTGATGCCTTCGATGCCTTCTTCGGTTTCCCAGGCATCGGCCAGACGGTCGGCGGTATAGATCATGTTGGTTTCAAAATCGTGGGACGCGACATAGGCGATCAGCGCCTTGGTGTCGGCCACCGCGCCCGGCGCGGCCTGCAGGTGATTTTGGACGACGCTCTCGGTGGCCGCGTCCAGAACATCGGCGGCCACGACCTCGGTCAACAGACCGATCCGTTCGGCGCGCATACTGTCGAACAACGCGCCCGACAACATGGTTTCGCGCGAATGCACCTTGCCGATGCGGGCCACGACGTAGGGCGAGATATTCGCGGGCAGCAGACCCAGCTTTACTTCGGTCAGGCCAAAGCGGGATCCTTCGGTGCCAATAGTATAGTCGCAAACCGAAATCATGCCGACACCGCCACCATAGGCCGACCCGTTGATGCGCCCGATCAAGGGCTTGGGCAGCGTGTCAAGACGGCGCAACAGCCGCGCCAGCGTGGCGCTTTGTTCGACCCGCTCGGCGCGGGATTTTTCGACATTCGAGGCGAACCAGTTGAAATCACCACCCGCGCAGAAGCTCTTGCCCGCGCCGGTCAGGATCACGATGCGCACGCTGTCATCGGCGGCCAGCTTTTCGGCGGCATCGTACAGCTCAGCGATCAGCCCGCCGTTCAATGCGTTGTGCTTGTCAGGACGATTGAGCGTTACCGTGGCAACCCCGCGCGCGTCGGTTTCGACAAGGATGGTTTCATAGGTGGTCGTCATGGCATTGGTCTCACATTCTGAATACGGGCGTGTGGCGCCCGGCCTCGGGCACCGAAGAGATAATGGCCAGGCACAGGCCCAGGATATCGCGGGTCTGTCCGGGTTCGATCAGCCCGTCATCCCAAAGCCGCGAGGTGGCATAATAAGGATCGGACTGTTCGCCATACTGGGCGCGCACCTGCGCCTCGATCCGGGCCATGTCGGCCTGCATCTTGTCCGGATCGCCCCCCTTCTGGCGGCGCAGTTCCAGCATCACATTGGTGGCGATGTCGGCGGACATGGTGGCCAGTTCCGCGGTCGGCCAGGCAAAGAGGAAATTCGGCGCGAAACCGCGTCCGCACATGCCGTAGTTGCCCGCCCCGTAAGAGCCACCCAGCAGCACCGACAGGCGCGGCACCTTGGCCACCGACATGGCATAAACCAGCTTGGCGCTGTCCTTGGCGATGCCGCCGCGTTCGGCGTCGGTGCCAACCATGAAGCCCGAGATGTTGTGCAGGAACAAAAGCGGGATGTTGCGTTGATCGCACATCGACACGAATTGCGCGCCCTTCAGAGAACTTTCGGACAAAAGCGCGCCGTTGTTGGCCAGGATGCCAACGCGGTATCCGTGGATGCACGCCGTGCCGCAGACCAGCGTTTCGCCCCAACCGGATTTGAATTCGCGGAATTCTCCGGCGTCGATCATGCGCAGCAGAACCTCGCGCATGTCATAGGGTTCCTTGCGGTCAGCACTGATGACGCCAAGCAGCTCCTGGGGATCATGCGCGGGTGGCTGTGGCAGCTTGTCGGGCTGCATCGGGCGCGACTGGCCCAGCTCGGCCACGATGTCGCGCATCAGCGCCAGCGCGTGGTGCTCGTCATCAGCCAGATGGTCGGACACCCCCGAAACACGCGAATGCATCTCGGCCCCGCCCAGCGTTTCGCCATCGACCACTTCGTTGATCGCCACCTTGACGATCGACGGCCCGCCCAAATGGATGCGCGCGTTGCCGCGCACCATGATGACCTCGTCCGACAGGGCGGGAATATAGGCCCCGCCCGCCGTGCAGCCGCCGAACACGGCCGAGATCTGCGGCAGACCGCTGGCCGACATGTTGGTCTGGCGGTAAAAAGAATTGCCGAAATGCCGAGCATCGGGGAAGACCCTGTCCTGCTCTGGCAGATAGGCACCGCCGCAATCCACCAGATAGAGGCAGGGCAGCCGGTTCTCGGCTGCGATTTCCTGGGCGCGGATGTGTTTCTGCACGGTTTCGTGATAGAAAGACCCACCCTTCACTGTCGCATCGTTGGCGATCACAACGCAGGGCAGCCCGTGGACGATCCCGATACCGGTCACGATCCCCGCACCGGGCACCTCGCCCCCGTATTGACCGTAGGCGGCAAGCGACGACAGCTCAAGAAACGCAGTGCCCGGATCCACCAGCAGGTCGATCCGTTCGCGGACCAACAGCTTGCTGCGCTTGCGATGCCGCGCGACCATGTCGGGGCGGCCGCCAGCCGTTGCTTCGGCGATCCGCGCGCGCAGCGTTTCGACGCGCTCGCTTTGTGCGGCGTGGTTGCGGGTGTAGGTCTCTGATGCGGTCAGCACCGCTGTTTCAAGACGTGCCATGAAGTCAGGTATCCTGTCTTTGGAGTATCCCGTTGAGGAACACATCGGCATAGGTGCGTGACAACGCATCGGCGCTACCGCGGTCCGGGTCGAACCAATCGAGCGTGGCGTTCAATGTACCGATCAGCATCAGGCGCAGGCGACGGATATCGACGTCTTGCTTCAGCGTGCCGTCTTTCTTAAGCTGGGACAGAAGACTGTCCCACTCTGCCTCATAGGCCCTTCGCGTAGGCAAGTTGGCATCCCGGACGGATTGCGGCACCTGCCCGAAAATACGCACATTCGCCGATGTATAATCGCTCACATCAAGAAGCGCGCGCAGATGCGCCCGGATCGCGGCGCGCAGTACCGTTTCGCCGTCGGTATCGGCCCGCAGGTCGGTGATGGCGTCTCTCATGCTCGCGTGAACGACTCGAATCCCTGCATCAAGAACGGCCGCGACGATCTCGTCCTTGGAACCGAAATGATAGTATATGCTACCCGCCTTGATCCCGGCGGCCTCGGCAATTTTTCGGAGCGAAACGGACCCGTAGCCTTGTTCGCGGAAAAGCCGCGCGGCAATGTCCAGCACCCCGTCCCGTCCAACCGCGCTGCGCGATGTCTCGTTGACTTTGATTGCCGTGTTTTGTGCCATAGACTTTCGTATCGCCCCAACGCCTAAACTAACGCCTGTTAGGTTAATAACGCAAGTGAGTCAATCGTCGTGATCGTGCCAGACTAGAGTTTGCGGAAAATTCCGCATTGGCGACCGCCAAGAGGCCGCCCAGACATTAATGTGCTTGCCCGGACCCCGTCATCGGGTCCGGGCAAATGCCTTAGATCACGAAACCGCCACCGCAGATGACGTGCTGGCCTGAAATGAAGTTAGCTTCGGGTGAGCAGAACAGATAGACGGCACCGGCAGCTTCTTCCGGAGTGCCGACCCGGCCCAACGGGATCATGCGCTCCATCTGGGACAGGAGATCGGGATTCACGCCGACCTTGATCTCTTTTTCTTCGACCTTGATCGTGCTGTCGCCATCCGCGCTGCCTTCGGTCAGGCGGGTTCGAATCGGGCCGAAGGCGACGGCGTTGACGTTGACCTTATAGCGGCCCCATTCCTTGGCCATCGTCCGGGTGACCCCTAGGGTCAGGATGCATTGATTTCCGTTGCGCTGCGTGATTCACGGCTCCGAAAACGGAGCGGTGACATGAGCGACCTTTACTGGCTGAGCGATGCGCAGATGGCCAAGCTGAAACCCTTTTTCCCGAAGTCGCATGGCAAGCCCCGTGTGGACGACAAACGGATCTTGAGCGGTATAATCTTCATCAATCGCAATGGCTTGCGTTGGCGCGATGCCCCTGCGGAGTATGGGCCGCATAAGACGCTCTACAGCCGTTGGAAGCGATGGAGCGATAAGGGTATCTTCGCCCGGATGCTTCTCGAACTGGCCGATCAAGGCGGCGGGACTGACACGCTGATGATCGATGCGACGCATCTGAAGACGCACCGCACGGCCTCCAGCCTGGGGCTGAAAAAAGGGGGCGCGGTCGCCTGATCGGACGTACCAAGGGCGGGATGAACTCGAAACTGCACGCGGTGACCGATGCGGCAGGCCGCCCGCTACGGATGTTTCTGACGGCCGGCCAACGGAGCGATTACATCGGCGCCCGTGCACTGCTGGACGGCCTTCCTCCCGCCAACCACATGCTGGCAGACCGTGGATACGATGCAGACTGGTATCGCGAAGCCCTTGAAGACAAGGGGATCACGCCGTGCATCCCTTCCCGAAAGAACCGTAAGGTACCAATCCCCTATGACGAAGCCCGATACCGCAAGCGCCACAAGATCGAGAACAGCTTCGCTCGCCTCAAGGACTGGCGACGGGTCGCGACCCGCTACGACAGGTGCCCGAAGGTCTTCCTATCAGCATGCGCATTGGCTGCCGTCGTCATGTTCTGGCTATGAATCCTGACCCTAGGATGCCGGCCTTAGCGGCGGAATAGTTGATCTGGCCAGCATTGCCGCCGGTCCCTGCGATGGACGAGATGTTGACTACCTTGCGGAACACCTCTTGCCCGGCGGCGGCCTCTTCCTTGGCCTTGGCGCTGATCACCGGCTGGGCAGCGCGCAGGATCTTGAAAGGTGCCGTCAGGTGGACGTCGATGATCGCCTGCCACTGTTCGTCGGACATCTTCTGAACGACGCTATCCCAAGTGTAGCCGGCGTTGTTCACGATGATGTCTAACCCGCCAAAGCTGTCCACGCCGGTCTTGATGAACCGTTCGGCAAAACCATCTTCGGTAACGCTGCCGGCACAGACCACGGCCTCAGCTCCCATTGCGCGCACCGCCTCGGCGGTTTCATTGGCCGGACCGGCGTCCAGATCGTTAACCACCAGCCGAGCCTCTTCCGAGGCCAGTTTGAGAGCGATTTCGCGGCCAATGCCCCGGCCCGAGCCCGAGACCAGCGCCACGCGACCGTTGAGTTTTCCAGTCATATTGATTCCTCCCGAAAGGCGCTGTCAGGCTTTTTCATAAAGCGTGGTGACGCAGGCCCCGCCGAGGCCCAGATTGTGCTGAAGCGCCAGACGTGCGCCATCAACCTGGCGCGCATCTGCCTGGCCGCGAAGCTGCTGAACGAGCTCGGTACATTGCGCTAGGCCGGTCGCCCCAAGCGGATGGCCTTTGGACAAAAGACCGCCCGACGGGTTGGTCACGTATTTTCCGCCATAGGTGTTGTCGCCATCATCGACAAACTTCGCCGCCTCGCCACGCCCGCAAAGACCAAGCGCCTCGTAAGTGATAAGTTCGTTGTGGGCGAAACAGTCGTGCAGTTCGACCACATCCACGTCTTCGGGCCCGATGCCCGCGGTCTCATAGACCTGGTCGGCGGCATTCTTTGCCATCGAAAAGCCGACCACTTCGCGCATGTCATGGGCTTCGAAGGTTTCCGGTCCGTCCGTCGTCATGGCCTGCGCCGCGATCCGAACCGAACTGTCCAGTCCGTGTTTGTCGGCGAATTCCTTCGAACAAATGATCGCGGCGGCCGCGCCACAGGTTGGCGGACAGGCCATGAGCTTGGTCATCACGCCGGGCCAGACGACCTGGGCGGCCATGACATCTTCCGCCGTCACCTCCTGCCGGAACAGGGCAACCGGATTCTTCGCAGCATGTCGGCTGGCCTTGGCGCGGATTTTGGCGAAGGTTTCCAGGGGTGTGCCGAACTCATCCATATGCGCCTTGCCCGCACCGCCGAAGTAACGCAGCGCCAGCGGGATCTCGGCGCTGCCAACCAGTTCGTCGGTTTCCTTGTCGAAAGCCGCGAACGGGCTGATCCGGTCATGGAACATCGCGCCGATCGCCCCGGGCTGCATCTGTTCGAACCCAAGCGCCAGAGCGCAGTCCACCGCATGGCTTTCCACGGCCTGACGGGCCAGGAACAGGGCGGACGATCCGGTCGAGCAGTTGTTGTTCACATTCACAACCGGGATGCCTGTCATTCCAACATGGTACAGGGCGCGCTGACCGCAGGTGCTGTCGCCATAGACATAGCCCACATAGGCCTGTTGGACTTTATCATAATCCAACCCCGCGTCCGCCAAAGCAGAACGGGTGGCCGCAGTCGCCATCACATCATAGCTTTCGGATTTTCCCGGCTTCTGGAACGGGACCATCCCGACGCCGGCAACATAGGCTTTGTCTGTCATTCTTCTCTCTCCCAAGTTCGGTCAGGCCACCCTGATCGGTCCGCAAGCCTATTTTCTACCATTTGTTAGATTTTAAATCCTATCCTTCGGCAGTGTCAATATCGCCGAGTTGTGACGTAGGGTGCTTGCGCTATTTTCTAACTTGTGTTTGTTTTCGGGCCACACGCCCTGATCGGCGGCACAATTGAGGGATTCTGGTCCCGGCGCAACCGCTGACAAGCGTTTAGCACTCAGCTTACGAAAGGTGATCGGAATGGCATACTGTTATGAGTTCAAGGGTTTTATACCCGTCGTGCCCGAGGATACATATGTCCAACCCCAGGCCGTTCTGATCGGAAATGTCATCTTGGGTCATGGATGCTACATCGGCCCCGGAGCAAGCTTGCGGGGCGATTTCGGCAGGATCGTGATCGGCGATGGAGCCAATGTTCAGGACAATTGCATCATCCATTCCTTTCCCGGCCGCGACGCCGTGGTGGAAAGCGACGGCCACATCGGCCATGGCGCGATCCTGCACGGTTGCACAGTGGGCCGGAACGCTCTGGTCGGAATGAATTCCGTCATTATGGATGGTGTAGAGCTTGGGGCGGAATCGATTGTCGGCGCGCAGGCGTTTGTGCGTGGCGAAACCGTGATTCCGCCGCGTTCGATGGTGGTGGGATCGCCGGCAAAGGTGATCCGCGAGGTCAGCGAGAAAGAAATCGCGTGGAAAACGCGCGGCACCGCGGAATACCAGCAACTTGCGCGCGACTGTCTGGCCGGATTGACGCCGGTCGAGCCGCTGAAGGCGGTCGAGGCAGACCGGCCCGGCATGGCGGCCTCTGACGTCGTCTCCATTCAGGAGGCGCGGCGGACATCGTCCTGACCTGTCTGGGCACCGGACCGGACAGGACTGCTTCAGATTCCGAAAGCGCCAGATGAAAGCGCCTTGACGCGGAACGGCGCTCCCCGACCCGGTGAGCCGTCCCTCAAGCCTTTACAGACGGAAGATCCCGTAGTGCGGATCGTCGATCGGTGCGTTGAGCGAGGCAGAAATCGACATGCCGAGCGCGTTGCGTGTGTCCGCCAGGTCGAGTATACCATCGTCCCACAATTCCGAGGTCGAGGTATAGGCTTCGACATCGCGCTTGTATTTTTCCAGCACCGGCTCTCGGATCGCGGCGATTTCTTCTTCGGTCAACTCTTTGCCTTCGCGCTGAAGCTGCCGAATCTTGACGTCCGCCATGGTGTTGGCGGCCTGATCCGCGCCCATCACGCCGATTTCGGCCTGGGGCCACATGAACAGCGTGCGCGCATCCCAGGCCCGCCCACACATGCCGTAATTGCCGGCCCCGTAAGACGCATTGGCGATCACGGTGAACTTCGGCACGACCGAGCCGCCCTGCGCCATCAGCATCTTGGCGCCGTCCTTGGCGATGCCGCGTTCTTCGTATTCGCGGCCGACCATGTAGCCGGTGATGTTCTGGAAGAAGACCAGAGGCGTCCGGTTCTGGTTGCAAAGCTGCATGAAATGCGCGGCCTTGAGCGAGCTGTCGTTGAACAGCACCCCGTTGTTGGCAAGAATGCCGACCTTGTAACCCCAGATATGGGCAAAGCCGCACACCATCGTGGTGCCATAGTCGGGCTGATACTCGTGAAAGCGTGAACCGTCCACGATCCGGGCCAAAACCTCGCGCATGTCGAACTGGGTTTTCCGGTCTTTTGGAACGATCCCGTAGAGTTCTTTGGGGTCATAGTAAGGCTCTTCATAGGCCGCGGTTTCGATGATCGTTTTCGGCGTGCGCTTCCACTGGCCGACAATCTCGCGGGCCAATGAAAAGGCGTGTTGTTCGGTCGCGGCGCGATAGTCGCCGGTGCCCGATACCGAGGTGTGCATGACCGCGCCGCCAAGCTCCTGAACACCGACCTCTTCGCCGGTAGCCGCCTTGACCAGCGGGGGACCGCCAAGGAAAATCGCCCCTGTGCCTTCGATGATGATGTTGTAGTCGCTCAGCGTCGGCACATAGGCGCCGCCAGCCGTGCAGTGACCGCCGACCACGGCAATCTGCGGGATATTGGCCTGGCTCAGCTTGACCTGGTTGCGGAACACCCGCCCGCCCAGATACCGGTCGGGAAACACCCCGTGCTGCAGCGGCAGGAAACCGCCCGCGCTGTCGCAGATATGGATGACCGGCAGACGGTTTTCCAGCGCGACATCCAGTAGGCGCACGATCTTTTTCACGGTATGCGGATACCAGGCACCGCCCTTGACGCTGGCATCGTTAGCGTGGATGGCGACCTCGCGGCCTTGCACGATGCCGATCCCCGTAACCACGCCTGCGCCGGGCACCACCCCGTCGTATTCACGACAGGCCGCCAAGGTTGAAAATTCCAAAAACGGAGTGCCGGGGTCCAGCAGCAGTTCCAGCCGCTCGCGCACGCCCAGCTTGTTCTGGCGGGCAAGGCGGTCGATATCGCGTTGCGGACGTTCGAAACGCGCCGTGTGCTGGCGAGCGTGGAATTCCTTCAGCCGTTCAGACATGGCGGCGAAATTTGCCTTGTAGTCGGCGGCATTGGTGTCGATCTGACTTTCAATTCTGCGCATGGTCACTCCTCCTCCGGAGCCAATTGGGCCAGGATGTCTTTCAGACCAAAACTGTCGCCTTCGGCGAATGGCATTTCGGCAACGACCCCGTCGCGCGGCGCCGTCAGTGTGGTTTCCAACTTCATGCTTTCGATCACCAGAAGCGGCTGGCCTTCTTCAACCGCATCGCCGGGTTTAACCGCAACTGACACCACGACACCCGGCATGGGCGCCACCAATCGGTCGTCGCTCGCGCCACCGTCGCTTCCGGCCAGGCGTTCGGCGGGATCAACCCGCCCGACTTCGTAGGTTCGCCCGTCCATGTGCAAAAAAGTTGCTTCCGGCCCCACGGCCAGTCGCAATTCGCGCACAACACCCTTGGCCCGCAGCTTGTAACCGCCCGGCAGACCCGTCGGGTCCAATTGGCAGGCAACAGCGCCAGTGGGGGTATTGAGCACGAACCGGCTGCCATCATGACCCAGCCAGCAATCAGTCTCTTCTCCGTCGATCTGAAAAATCCGTTGCATCAGTTTCTCCACCCGCCCATCTTGCGGTACATTTCCGGTATCTGCATTACGTCACTCACCAGGCGCTCGTCCGATAGGGCCGCCGCCGCTATCAGCAAGTCAGAGACATCTTCGCCCGGCGCGGTCAGCGTTTCGGATTGTTCAGCCAGGAAGCCAGTTGATACGTCACCAGAGGCGAAATCCGGATGTGCAAGTATTGCATCCAGGTAACCGGTGTTGGTCGTCACCCCGAGAATTACATAGTCTTGCACCGCTTGCCGCGCGAGGGCGATGGCCTGCGCGCGATCCGGGCCATGCACGATCAGCTTGGACAACATCGGGTCGAAGTCGGTTGTCACCTTGCCGCCGTCCAGAATGCCGCTGTCCACGCGGATCCCCTCGCCCATGGGTTCGTCCAGCAGCAGGATATCCCCGATCGCGGGGCGGAAATCGGCGGTCGCATCCTCGGCGCAGATGCGCAGTTCGATCGAGTGTCCGGTTTGGGGAATATCCACCTGCGCGGCGCTCAAGCCCTTGCCTGCCGCGATGCGCAGCTGCTCGGCAACCAGATCGAAGCCGGTCACCAGTTCGGTCACCGGATGTTCGACCTGAAGGCGGGTGTTCATTTCCAGGAAATAAAAGGCCCCGTCCTGCGCATAGATGAATTCAACGGTCCCTGCCCCGCGATAGTTGACGGCGCGGGCAATTCCGGCAGCGGTTTCGCAGATCTCGCCCCGTTGCTCGGGGGTCAGCGCCGGAGAGGGCGTTTCCTCGATAATCTTCTGGAACCGGCGCTGGATCGAACATTCGCGTTCCCAGAAATGGACCACGTTGCCTTGCCCGTCGCCCATCACCTGCACCTCGATATGGCGCGGGCGTTCGATATAGCGTTCGACAAACAGGCGGCCGTCACCGAAATACCGTTCGCCTTCGCGGCGCGCGGTTTCGATTTCGGTCTCCAGCGTGCTGTCTTCGCGTACGACGCGCATGCCCTTGCCGCCACCCCCGGCCGAGGGCTTGATGAGCAGCGGATAGCCAACGGCGCGGGCGCGTTCGACAAAGCTCGCCGGATCATCATCCTCGATCGCCGAGGGGGCGACGGGAAACCCGCGTTCCTCGACAAAGGCACGGGCGCGGACCTTGTCCCCCATCAGGTCGATGACCTCGGACGTCGGGCCGACAAAGGTCACTCCGGCTTTTTCCAGCGCCGCGACAAAACCGGCATTCTCTGACAGAAAGCCATAGCCGGGATGAACCGCGTCCGCGCCGATCCCTTTGGCGGCTTCGACGATCTGAGGAATATCGAGATAGGCGGCCACGGGCGTCGGGCCGTCGATCATCACGACCTCATCTGCGATCAGATGCGCCGGCCCCTCTTGCTCGGCGACATGACGCAACACGGCCGTCGCAAGCCCGCGGGCCTTGGCGGTGCGCAACACGCGCGCCGCGATCTCACCCCGATTGGCGACCAGGAGTTTCGAAATGGTCATGGTGTCGTCCTCTTAGTTCGGGTTCGCGGCATTCAGTCCGTCACGTGCGGCCAGATCGGCTGGCACGGGAATTTCGATATCAAGCAGCATCTGCGCGAACCCTTTGCCCTGCGGGTCTATGCGGACCGAGGCGATGCCGCCACCGCCAAGCGATTCATGCAACAGGAAATTCAGCGAATGGCTTCCAGGCAAGTCGAACCGTTCTACCCTGCCGTCGCAGACATGGGCGAAATAGTCCTTCACCACCTCTTCGCTGAGAGCCGAGCGGATGTATGGCAGGTAGTCCGGCTTGCGCGCGAGGATGCCGATATTGGCGATGTCCCCCTTGTCGCCCGAGCGGCCCCAGGCCAGATCGACGAGGCGGACCTTGACAACGTCCGGACCGGGCTCGCGGCTATCTGCGGGCGGTGCGGCAGGCGGATCAAGGTGGACTGGCGTGGCGGCCACGCGCACGGGCACATCCTTGCCGTCGACTTCGACCGCGACGGGGGTCTCGGCCTTGCTCTGAAGGAAGGAAAATAGACGGACCACCGGCTGCACCTTTGGCCGTCCGGCGAAGAACCCGGTCAGACCCTGCGCGGTCGAAATCGCCATCGGTGCGATTTCGCCGGCAAAGATGTTCAGCGCGGCGCGATCGTCATGGACCGCGCCGATCTTGAGCACCACCTCGCGGGTCCGGGCGCGCGCATTTGCGCCATAGGCCGCCTCGGCCCCCAGCACCTCGACGCTGACCTGCCGGAAATCTCCAATGTTGCGGTCGCGGAAAATCCGGCGACAGCGGGTCAGGATCGCCTCGGCCACACGTTCGGCCTTGGCGGGTGCGTCAATCGCGGCCAGTGTCAGGGTAGAGACCGCGCGCCAGCCATCGGCATGGGTCGCCGACACCTTGTAGCTGTCGGTGCGCCCAAGCCCCCTGCCGCCCTTGACCAGCACCCGGTCGGGTCCGACCTGTTCTAGGGTGACCCCGGACCAGTCGCAGATCACGTCGGGCAACAGGTAGGCGCGCGGGTCCCCGATTTCATAGAGCATCTGCTCTCCGACTGATCCGGGCACGACCAGCCCGCCGGTGTCAGGCGTCTTGGTTATGATGAAACTGCCGTCTTCGGACACCTCGACGATGGGCATGCCCATATTGTCCCAACCCGGCACGTCCTGCCAGTCGGTGAAGTTGCCGCCCGTTCCCTGGGGGCCGCATTCGATCAGGTGGCCGGCCAGCGATCCCTGGCTGAGCTTGTCCCAGTCATCGTCGCCCCAGCCGTATTCATGCATCAGGGGACCAAGCGCGACCGCGCTGTCCGCGCAGCGTCCGGTGATCACGATGTCGGCCCCGGCATCCAGCGCGGCAGCGATGGGGCGGGCACCCAGATAGGCATTCATGCTCCAAATGTCGTCTGGAAATTCGTTACCCGAGAACATTTCCGTCTGACCATTTTTGCGAATTTCATCGGCCCTAGGCAACAGGTCATCGCCCAGCACGACTCCGATGGACAGATCGATCCCGGCCTGGGCGGCGGCTTTGGCAAGCGCATCGCTGCAGCCACGCGGGTTCACGCCCCCGGCATTGGCAACGACCTTGATCTCTTTTGACTTGATATCCGGCAACCAGGGTGCCAGCGCCTTGACGAAGTCCGGCGCATAGCCCGACTCGGGCGCTTTGGCGCGGGCCCGCGCCATCAGCGACATTGTCACCTCTGCCAGATAGTCAAACACCAGATAGTCGATCTCGCCCTTTGAGACCAGTTGACCGATCGCTTCCGGCGTATCGCCCCAGAAGCCCGACGCGCATCCGATGCGCAGCTTTCGTTCCGACATATTCCTCTCCTCCCCGCTTGATCAGCGGCCCGTCCATTCGGGTTTGCGCTTCTCAATAAAGGCATCGAAGCCTTCGCGCGCGTCTTCGGTCTGCGCCACACGCGGTAACAGTGTTTCTGCAAACCGCATCTGCTGCGGATAGGTCATATCCTCCATCGCGTGACAGGCGTATTTTCCCAGCCGGATCGCGCTCGGCGACTGCGCAGCAATCTGGACAACCAGTTCTGCAACCTTGTCGTCCAACCCCGCGGCATCGGTCACATAGTTAACCAGATTGAACTGCAGGGCTTCCTCGGCCGTCAGAGGAACGCCGGTGATGAACATCTCCATCAGCCTCCGCCGGGGCAGCACGCGCATCATGGGTGGCACGATCGTCATGGGAAACAGACCCACCTTCACTTCCGGCGTTCCGATGCGGGCATGATCCGCCATCACAGCCAGATCGCAGGCACAGATGATGCCCGCTCCCGCCCCCATCGCGACGCCATTGATGCGCGCGATCGTTGGCTTTCGGCACGCCTGTATCGTCTCGAACAACCTTCCGGCAAAATGATCCGGGTCCGCCGGATCCTGAACAAACGGGCCGCCATCCGCCCCCGCCTTGATGTCGCCCCCGGCACAGAAGGCGCGCTCGCCCTCGCCGGTCAGAACGATCACGCGGCAATCGCTGTCCCTCTCGGCAGCACATATGGCGGCCATGATCCCGTCTGCGACCTCACGGTTGAGGGCATTTCGATTGTCAGGACGTCGAATCGTGATACGCACTTCTTTGCCGCGCGCCTGCGATTGAACAACGTTCTCAGTCATTTCCGAAGCTCCCCCTGTATTCTGACCACCGCGCTTTCTTACGTCAGGTCGTCAAAAGCTTGGCTTGATCTATTTTCTAACATGTGTTTGATTTTGGTCAACACTGCGGACGACATTTTTCGGGAGGATGATATGACCACTCAAAGTGAGGCCATCGCGGCTGATCTGGAAGCCATCAGGGCGAACTATTCTTTGACCGATGAGCAGCGCCAGATCGTCGATCACGTGGATCGGGTATCTCGCGAGGTGCTGCACCCGCTGCAGTCGCGTATGGATGACGAGGAATGGTGGCCCGATGATCTGTTCAAGCAGATGGGCGAGCTGGGCCTGCTGGGGATTACCGCGCCGGAGGAGCTGGGCGGATCGGGACAGACCGAGTTCACCCAGGCGCTGGTGTCCGAGGTGATTTCGAAGTGGAATCCGGCTGTGGGCCTCTCGCACGGGGCGCATGACAACCTGTGCCTGAATAACCTGCTGCGCAACGGCTCCGAAGAGCAGGTGAAGAAATATGTGCCGGGTCTTTGCTCGGGCGACCTGGTTGGTGCTTTGGGCCTGACCGAACCGGGTGCGGGATCCGATGCGCTCGGATCCATGGCCACCACTGCCCGCCGCGACGGTGATGATTATGTCATCAACGGTTCGAAGATTTACATCACCAACGGCCCCATTGCCGATGTGATCCTGCTTTATGCCAAAACCGACAAGTCGAAGGGCGCCAAGGGCATTTCTGCTTTCATCATCGAGACGGACAATCCCGGTTTCAAGGTGGCGCAAAAGCTTGACAAAATGGGCTTCCGCGGCTCGCCAACCGGAGAACTGGTGTTTGAGGATTGCCGCGTACCCGCATCCGCCATGGTTGGACCGGAAAACACCGGCGTTTCGGTGGTAATGAGCGGACTGGATCTGGAGCGTGCTATGGTTGCCTCAGTCTGCGTTGGCATGGCCGAACGCGCCCTGGAGCTGGGACTGGAATACGCCAAGATTCGCGAACAATTCGGCAAACCGATTGCAAGTTTCCAGATGATGCAGTCGAAACTGGCCGAGATCTACACCGAGGTCGAAACCGCGCGTGCCTTCAGTTATCGTGCGCTGGCCGCCTGTACCGGCCTGCCAAAAGGGGCCGGGGGCCGCGGCGAAATCCACAAACTGACCGCAGCGGCCTGTCTTTATGCCGGCGAGGCATTCAACAAGGCGGTGACCGAAGCCTGCCATATCCATGGCGGCTCTGGCTACATGCAGGACACCGAAATCAACCGGCTGTTCCGCGCCAACAAGCTGCTGGAAATCGGCGCGGGTACAAGCGAAGTCCGCAAGATCATCATTGCCGAAGAACTTTTGCGCGCCTGAGGGAGACGAGACAATGAACAAGCAACTGCGCAACGACACCGCTCTGCCAACACATTTCATGACGGACGAACAGCAGGCCCTGGCCGATCAGGCCGGCAAGTTCTTTATGTCCGAGTTCCACCATCTGAACGCGGAAATGGACGACACCGACGATCTGCCCCCTTCGGTTTTCCCCAAGCTGGGCGAAATGGGATATCTCGGCCTGAACGTGCCGCCGGAATTCGGCGGTGCCGGGCTCGATTTTACCTCGGCCTGTATCATCACCGAGGAAATGTCTCGGGCCTCGGCGGCCATCGGACTGACCCATGTGGCCCATGACAATTTGTGCGTCAACAACATCTATCGCAACGCCAATGACGAGTTGCGCCGAAAATACCTGCCGGGCCTGTGCAACGGCACGCTGGTGGGTGCCCTGGGCCTGACCGAACCCGGCGCGGGGTCTGATGCGCTTGGCTCGATGCGGACCACGGCCAAACAGGATGGCGACGACTACATACTGAACGGCGCCAAGATCTACATCACCAACGGACCGATTGCCGATCTGGTCCTAGTCTATGCCAAGACCTCGCCGGAAAAGGGCGCCAAGGGTATTTCCGCCTTTATCGTGGAAACCGACACGCCGGGTTTTAAGGTGGCGCAGAAGCTCAACAAGATGGGATTCCGCGGCTCCCCGACGGGCGAACTGGTATTCGAAGATTGCCGCGTTCCGGCCAGAAACATGGTCGGCAAGCTGGATGGCGGGGTTGCCGTTACCATGTCCGGACTTGATCTGGAACGTGCCATCGTCTGTTTCAACGCTCTGGGCATTGCGCAGCGGGCGCTGGATATTTCCATCGATTACGCCAAGACACGCCAGCAATTCGGCAAACCGATCGCCAGTTTTCAGATGGTGCAGGCGATGCTGGCCGACATGTATACCCAGATCGAGGCGGCGCGCAGCCTGTCCTTGCGCACCGCGGCCATGTGTGAGGGCCTCGAAGAGGGCGCAGGCGGGCGCGGCGAAATCCACAAGCTCACCGCTGCGGCAATCTACAAGGCTGCCGAGGCGACATCCTTCGTTCTGGACAAGGCCGTCCAGATTCACGGCGGCTCGGGCTACATGCGTGACACCGAGGTGAACCGGCTTTATCGGACAGGTCGCGTGCTTGAGGTCGGCGCGGGCACCCAGGAGGTGCGCAAGCTTATCATCTCTGGCGAATTGCTGAAGAACTGAGGGGTAGCATCATGAGCGAACTGAAATCACGGCGCTATGCGCCGGATCTCATGGCGGGCCAGGTTGCCCTGGTCACAGGCTCCGGCTCTGGAATGGGCCGGGCGACGGCGATCGAAATGGCCTCTTGCGGGGCCAGGCTTGCGCTGTTCGCGCGCCGCGAAGAGCCGCTGGAAGAGACCGCCGAAATGATCCGCGCAGCGGGTGGCGAGGCCCTCGTGGTGTCCGGCGACATCCGCGACGAGAACAGCATCGAAGTGGCCATGCAGCGCATCAAGGACCATTACGGGCAGCTTGACGTGCTGGTGAACAATGCCGGCGGCCAGTATATCGCGGCCGCCCGCGATATCACCAACAAGGGCTTCGAAGCCGTGATCCGCAACAACCTGATCGGGTCTTGGCAGATGACCCGGGCAGCGGCGGATCACTTCATGTACGAAAATGGTGGATCGGTTGTGTTCGTCACCGCCATCTCGGCGCGCACCGCGCTTACCGGCTTTACACACACCGTCGCCGCCCGCGCCGGTGTGACGGGCATGATGAAAACGCTGGCCGCCGAATGGGGCGAGTACGGCATCCGGCTGAACTGTGTCGCGCCCGGCACGATCAAGACCGATGCGCTTGGCCGCTATCCGATTCCGCCGGAACAGTGGAAACAGCTGAACCGCTCGGTGCTAAACCGGATGGGGGCGGCCGAGGACATCGCAGGCACGATCATTTTCCTGGCCTCGAAACTTGGCGGTTTCATCACAGGAGAAGACATTTATGTAGACGGCGGTGAGACCTTGCATATGGGTCATGACGCGCGGGACATGATCAACCCCGCGATGTTCGAGAAACGCGAACGGGGAGATGGCAAGAATGAGTAAACACCCAGTCCTTCTGGAGATTTCCGACAGGATCGCCACGGTTACGCTGAACGACCCCGAGCGGCGAAACCCGGTCACCGGAAACGACATGATCGCTGCCCTTCTGGAGACCTTCGCCAAGGTGCAGGCCGATCCTCAGGTCAGCGTTATGATCATGACCGGTGCCGACCCGGCCTTTTGTGCCGGCGGCGACATCAAGGAGATGAACGATCCCGACAGTGTGTTCCGCAAGGAACCGCTTGCGGCGGCGCAGAGCTATGTCGATGGGGTGCAGCGGCTGCCGCTTGCGCTCTACAACATGGATATTCCGACGATCGCCGCAGTCAACGGCCCGGCGGTGGGCGCGGGTTGCGACCTGACCATGATGTGCGACATGCGCATCGCGTCGGAGAGGGCGAAGTTCGGCGAGGTGTTTCTGAATCTCGGGATCATTCCAGGCGATGCAGGCAGCTGGTTTCTGTTGCGTCGTCTGGGTCACCAGAAGGCCGCCGATCTGACCTTCTCGGGACGTATGGTCGAGGCCGAAGAGGCGCTGGAGCTTGGCATGGTGCTTGAACTTGTGCCCCATGAAGAATTGATGGCACGGGCCCGCGAACGGGCCGCCGTCATCGCAGCGAAACCACCGCGGGCGGTGCGCGTCGCCAAGCGTCTGATGCGCAACGCCGAACGGATGGATCTACCGGACTTCCTGAATTCTGCGGCGGCTTATCAGGCGCTCATGCATCAGACCGAAGACCACCACGAGGCGGTTGCTGCGTTCGTCGAAAAACGAAAACCCAACTTCACGGGGCGTTAAAGGAAAGATCGCATGTCAGACATCACCCAAAAGAAGATGGAGCGGATCGCGCAGATGTGGAATGCGAGCGGCAAGGGTCTTATTACGCATATGGCGCTTGAGATCGAAGAGGTTTCGACCGAAGGCGTTCGGGTTCGGATGCCGTTCAATCCGGACTTTTGCGTCGATGCGGAACAGACACTGCTCCATGGTGGTATCCTGACGGCTCTTCTGGACAGTGTCTTTGGATTGGCTAACTTTGTCGCCATCGAAGGCGTCAGCACCATGGCCACTCTTGATCTGAGAGTTGATTACCTGCGCCCTGCTCGTTCGCGCGCGGATGTCATCGTTCAGGCGCATTGTTTTCGCCAGACCCGCCACATCGCCTTCAATTCCGGCAGCGTCTGGTTCGAGGGCCATGATAATGCTGAAATCGCCCGTGGAACCGCCTCGTTTGCATTGACGCGCGGCGAAACCAGCCTGTTTGACGCAATGACAAAAGGAAAAACCTCGTGATGGACGTGCAAACTGTCAATGCCAATGTATCCCGGGTGCCGTTCTTCCGATTTCTCAACTTTGAGGTCAGAAGTCTAGACAGTCTCCATGCTGAGGCGGAAATGACCTTTGATGACCGCCATATCGGTAACCCGATCATGGAGTACTACCATGGCGGCATAATTGCGAGTTTTATGGAGGCCACTGCCGCCATCGCGGTACAGCCCGATTTCGCCGACGTTCCGGCCAAGCCGATCAACCTAACCGTCGATTACCTCAGACCCGGTGTGAAGGGATCGCTTTTTGCCCGCGCCAATGTCACGCGCAAGGGCAATAGGATGGCGAGCGTCAGCGTGCTCAGCTGGCAGACGGATCGGGAAAAGGCGGTTGCCGAAGGGCTGTATCACTTCCTTCTGGTCTGACCGGGGCAACCGCTTTCAGGGCTACCTTGTCCTGTGGACGGGGCCGCTTCCCGGTTACAAATGCCTTCCAGTAACAGATTGATGAGCATGCTGGAGAATTCAGGCAGTGATAGATATCCTTGCACTCCTGCCTTGTTCGGGTCGAACCATTCCACCGTCCAGTTTAAGGCACCCAACATCACCTGGCGCAAGGGGACGATCTTGATATCCGACCGTATGGCACCGTCGTCCTGAGCTTCACGGAGTATCCGATCCCAGAGTTTTCCATACTCATGGCGAATACCCCTGTGCCTCTCCCTGAAATGATTGGGGAGCATTCCATAGCTTCTGATATTCGCCGAGGTGAATTCGCTTGCCTTGAAGAGGAAATCCAGGTGCGCCCAGATTGCAGTCGCTATCCTGGTGTGATGATCGTACGGGGCATCGAATTTCCGAACGGCGGCTTCGACACCTGATAGCAAGTCCCTCAGTCCGGCGTTTAGAATTTCGTCAATGATCGCGTCCTTGGAGTTGAAATGGTAATAGACGCTGCCCGCTTTCATGTCCGCTTCTTCCGCGATCTTTCTCAGCGTGGTCGCCTTGTAGCCATTGTCCCTCAGAACGCGCGCTGCGGCCTTTAGGATTTCTGCACGGGTCTTGGCCGCCTTGCCGTCGGGATACGGGATTTTCGCAGGAGTGGCGGGGCACAGCATCAAGCCTTCGGTATCCGCCTTGCGATGCAGACACATTCCATCAAGTATCAGCTTACTCAATCGTTCCGCGAGGATGCGCACCGGATACTTTGCGATATTATACCATTCCACAGTCCAGTTCATGGCACTCAGGATGAATTGGCGAATGACTGTTGTGGATATGTCATTTCGGAGGTGACCGTTGCGTTTGGCGTCATTCAGGAATTTGCCCCAGGCACCCGCATATGATGCACGCAATTCGCGATGCGGGGTGCGTGTTTCGTCCGACAACATCGGATAGTTCCGAATATTGGCTGACGTAAAGTCGCTGTCGGTCAACAGGTAGGTAAGGTGTGTTTCAATCAGCAGTCCGAAAGTCTTGCGAAAATCCTCCGAACTTGTCGGTGCCGACCGAACGATTTCACTGACCGCCTGATAAAGTTGGCGGACGCCAAGATCGAGAACTTCGCTCAGAATCTGGTCCTTGGATTGAAAATGATAATAAATGCTGCCGGCCTCAATGCCAGCTTCCTGCGCGATGTCGCGCATGGTCGTTGCGTGATAGCCTTCATACCGAAAAAGTCGCGCAGCCGCCGAAAGGATACCCTCACGTGTCCTCCCAGACTTGTTCAAGTCTTCGCTCAGTGTCCTGGATGGGTCAGTCTTGTGTACCATTCCATTTCGATACTTGCGGGACACGAGACTGTCCATTGCATTAATTCTAACAAATGTTAGAATAGTGCAAGGAACGTTCCGAATCAAGTTCTTTGCCAAGATGATAACGGAAGAGGAGGACCTCCATATGCGAGGGTTGAGTGGAAAACGCGTGATCGTGACCGGCGGCGGCAGCGGCATCGGGCGCGCGGTGTGCGAACGGTTCGGCGAAGAAGGTGCCGAGATTGCGATCTTTGACATGAGCGAAGACGGGGCGAAGGAAACGGTTCGCCTGATCACCGAGGCCGGCGGCAAGGCGCAGGCCTTCAAGGTGGACATCACCGACCGTGCCCAGGTCGACATGGCTGTAGCCGAGTTCGAGGCCGGGGGTCCGGTCGATGTGCTGGTGAACAATGCCGGCTGGGACGTGATCAAACCGTTCCTCGACACCGATCCCGACCTTTGGAAAAAGGTCATCGACATCAATCTTTACGGTCCGCTGAACATGCATCACGCGGTGCTTCCGGGCATGGTCAAGAACGGCGGCGGCCGTGTGGTCAACATCGCCTCCGACGCCGGACGCGTCGGATCATCCGGCGAAGCCGTGTATTCGGCCTGCAAGGGTGGCATCATCTCTTTCACCAAGACCGTTGCACGCGAACTGGCGCGTAAAGGTATTCAATTGAACGCGGTCGCCCCCGGACCGACCGACACCCCGCTGTTCGCTCAGGTTGCCGAGGGCGAGGCCGGTCAAAAGATCGCCGAAGGTCTCAAGCGGGCCATTCCGATGAAGCGTCTTGCGCAGCCGACGGATTACCCTGGCATCATCTGCTTCCTATCGTCGGACGACGCAGGGTTCATTACCGGCCAGGTGATTTCGGTTTCGGGCGGCCTGTCCATGCACGGTTAAAACGATGGCAGCAGCGCCGGACTCAAGGCGCTGCTGCCAAACCGTGCCAAGAGTTACCTCCCCGACTGGCCGCGCCTTATGTGCGGCCCTTTTTCATCCTAGAAAGGTTGCGAATGTTTCAGCCAGGCTCCGACATCCAGCGGACAAGCACGCTGACCGCATTTCTGAGGGGCTGCGGCATTGACAGTTACGAGAAGCTCGTCCGCCGTTCGAATGAAGACCCAGACTGGTTCTGGGGCCGGATCATCGACCATGCCGGGATACGGTTCGCGCGGCCCTACAGCCGGTTGCGAGATATCTCCACAGGGCCTGAATCGATCAGATGGGCCGTGGAAGGTACGTTGAATCTGACGGAAACCTGTCTTGACGCCCGAATTGCCGATGGCCTGGGTAACAAGGTCGCTATCGACTGGGTCGGCGAAGACGGAAGCCGCCGCCGCTGGAGCTATTGCAACCTTGCCGCCGAAGCCTCCCGCGTCGCCTCGGCCCTTGCCACGCGCGGTGTAAGGCCCGGTCAGGCGGTGGGCATCTATATGCCGATGATCCCCGAAATCGAGGCCGCGCTTCTGGGTATTGCCCGGCTGGGCGCGGTTGCGGTGCCGCTGTTTTCCGGTTTTGCGCCCCATGCCATCGTATCGCGCCTGAACGACGCGGATGCCGTGGCGGTGTTGACGGCGGATGCCACACCCCGGCGAGGCAAGCCGGTCTGGATGGAGGCGAGCCTCGCCCAGGCTTTGACCGACCTGCCATCGGTTCATACCGTGATCAGCCTGCGACGGTTCGGCGGTGCGGTGGCCGATCCGGCCCGCGATCTGGACTGGACCGAAACAGTGGGCCGCGCCAGTCCGGAGTTTGCCGCCGTTCCCGTCAGTGCCGATGACACCTTTCTCATCGCCTATACGTCAGGCACCACCGGACGGCCCAAGGGCGTCGTGCATACCCATCTGGGCGTGCAGGCCAAGGCCACGGCCGATTTCCTGCTTTGCCTCGACATGAAACGGGACGACCGGCACCTCTGGATGACTGACATGGGGTGGGTCATGGGGCCGCTCACCCTTTTGTCGGTGCTCTTGTCCGGTTCGACTCTGGTGCTGGCCGAAGGCGCACCATCAATGCCCGGCGATCCCTTCAGGCTGCTGCGTCTTGCGTCCGATATGGAGGTCACGCATCTTGGTGTGGCTCCGACCCTGGTACGGCAGTTCATGACGCAGGATACTGAACCTTTGTTGGGCTACGACCTGTCGCCCCTGCGCATTGTCGCCTCGACCGGTGAACCCTGGACCGACGATGCCTGGCTTTGGCAACTGGATCATATCTGTAGCCGCCGCGCGGTGCCGCTGAACATCTCGGGTGGGACCGAGCTTTTTGGCGCGATCCTTACCTCGACCGTGCTGCATGAAATCAAGCCCGGCGGATTTTCGGCCCAGGCCCTGGGTGTCGGCGCCAAGGTGCTGCGTGAAGACGGCAGCGAAGCCGCACCGGGCGAGGTCGGCGAACTGGTCGTGACCCAGCCGCCTCTGGGTCTGACCCCGGCCATCTGGGGGGACCGCGATCGCTACCTTGAAACCTACTGGTCCACCTTCCCCGGCCTCTGGCGGCACGGCGACTGGGTGCGCTGCGATCCGGACGGGACATGGTATATCCTGGGCCGGTCGGACGACACGCTGAACATCGCCGGCAAACGCATCGGCCCGCCCGAGATCGAGGCGGCCCTGACCGAAACCGGAGAGGTGGTGGACGCCGCTGCCATCGCGGCACCTGATGACATCAAGGGCGTGGCCGTCGTCTGCGTCTGCGTGGCGGCACCAAATGTGTCGCCGGACGCGGAGCTCGTGAACCGGCTCAAGGATCGTGTCGGAGAGATCGTCTCGAAACCCTTCCGCCCGCGCGAGATCCACTTTGTCGAAGCGCTGCCCAAGACCCGCAGCATGAAAACCATGCGCCGTGTCGTGCGCGCCGCCTTTCTCGGTGAAGATCCGGGCGATCTGTCGTCGATCAGCAACCCGGAAACCATTCAGCCCATCGCAGACCTGCAAAAGGAAAAGTCATGATCACTGTTTTCGGAGCCACGGGCACGACTGGCGCGCCCCTCGTCGATACGCTTATGGCAAAAGGCGCGACCGTGCGCGCTGTCACCAGCGACCCCTTCAAGTTAGACGCGCAAAAAGCCAAAGGATGCGAGGCGGTCGCAGCGGATTTCACGGACCCTGCCGCGCTGGCGCGGGCCTGTGACGGGGCGGAAAAGATATACCTGGTCACGCCTGCCCATCTGGACATGCGTCAGTGGAAGGCGAACGTGATCGAGGCGGCCAAGGCCGCGGGCGTGCGCCATATCGTTGTGGCCACGGGGCTTGGCGCGTCGCCCAAGGCGGGGCTGACCTTTGGAAAGTGGCATTCCGAAACCCAGGAACTGCTGAAGCAAAGCAGCCTTGACTGGACTTTTGTCCAGCCGACCTATTTCATGCAGAACCTGCTGTGGCAGGCCGGCAACATTGCAAAGGACGCCGTGTACTATGACGACGTGGGCGGACCCGTGGCCTGGATCGACGCTCGCGACATCGCGGATGTCGCCGCCGAGGCGCTGACCGCTCCGGGGTACGAAGGCAAGGCTCTTGGTCTGACCGGGCCCGAAGCTCTTGCAGGGGATGACATCGCGGCCCTTCTGTCCGGAGTGACGGGACGAACAGTGTCGTGCGTGTCCCTTTCGGCCGAGGATGCCAGGGCGGGCATGGTGGCCGGCGGAATGCAGGACGAGGTCGCCGGGGCCATGGTCGAACTGGCCTCTATCGCGCCCAGGGGCTACCTAGCCGGCATCGAGACCACGGTCAGCGAGGTGCTAGAGCGCCCGGCGCGCCGATTTGCCGATTTCGTCACCGAGAACCGGGATGCTTTCGTCAAGTAACCTGATGGCGGCGCCGCTTTATCTCGAACTGGCGCCGCCTGAGGAAGCGGCCACTGAGATCGATCATCTGTTCGTGTTTCGCGATACCGGTGTGCTGAGCGGTGGTGGAGGCGGGCGGTTCGCAACCGACCTCTTTACCCTTTCGGTAACGCGCGACCACAGCGGCGGGGCGCGTGTATCGCTGGCGCCACCGCGCTCGGGTTTCACTCTCCGCCCAAGGCCATTCCATGGTGTCGTGGCCGGGCTGAGGTTGTCGTCACGACCGAAGCACTTACCCGACTCCAAAGGGCTGGACATGCTGGCCGCAGAACTGGCCCGGGTTCAGATCGGGGACGGTGACCTGCCCGCGCTCATCGCAGTGCTTGACGGCCTCGCGAGAGACCTGCGCTTTGCCGCTCAAGCCGGGGCATACAGCGACAGGACCGAACGTCGAAAGGTTCGGGCGGATACCGGCGTGTCGCGGCGGCGGCTTGCGGCCTCGCGGCGCTTTCGCCTTGCTCTCGGGCAGCTTGCGTCAAAGACCCTGCCACTGAGCGATCTGGCGCTGGACGCCGGATATTACGATCAATCTCATTTGTCCGCCGCTTGCCGGATATTCGCCGGCAAACCGCCCGGCGCGTTGCGCGCCCTGTCCGTTCCGCGTCGTTTTGACCTTTCGCTACAAGATACGCGCCTCAAAGACCGCCTAAGATTGGTCATTGACGAATGAAATCGACGAGGAAGTCCCGCCATGACGCAATTCAAACCGAAAAACCCCGACTATGACGCACGCGTGCGCAACAGTTTCAATCGCCAGAAGGTGATGCACACGCTGGGGATCAGCATTGCCGAGCTATCGCCCGGCCGCATTGTTCTGGAGATGGCACATGAGGATGCTCTGAGCCAGCAACATGGGTTTTTGCATGCCGGAATCGTGTCGACAGCGCTGGACAGCGCCTGCGGATACGCGGCCTTTTCGCTCATGCCCGCAGAAGCGGCCGTTTTGACGGCCGAATTCAAGATCAACCTGCTCAACCCGGCGGACGGCGAGCGGTTTCGTTTCGTCGCTGACGTGGTGAAACCAGGTAGGACGCTGACCATTTGCGAGGCGCGTGCCCATGCTATGAAGGGCGGGGATGAGAAGCTCGTCGCAACGATGACCGGAACGATACCGGAACGCTTATGGCGCTGGTGGGGCGAACGGGCGTGGCGGGGTGACGATCGGGCCGGGGCGCAAATTAATCCGCGAGCCGGGCTTCGAGGATATGCCGCTGGACCTTTCCGCTGGTCGATCTGGGAAAATCCTCGAACGCGATGAAAAGAAACTCGCGCGGCCGTTTGTAGCCTGCGAGGTTTTCGCGGCACAAATTCATCAGCGCCTCGGCATCCGGCCCGTCATCGCCACAGGCGACAAAGGCCACCGGGCTTTCCCCCATTTCGCGTCGAAGACCCGGACCACGGCGGCATCGACCACATCGGGATGGGAAAGAAGCACACGTTCGATTTCCGCCGGATAGACGTTTTCCCCTCCGGTCTTGATCAGGTATTTCGCCCGATCCACAAAGTCGACGGTGCCGTCCGCATTGCGCCGGAACAAGTCGCCCATGTGGAAAAAGCCGTTGCGAAAGTCGCGGGCGTTGGCGTCGTCGGCGTTCCAGTAGCCTGAAAACAATGTCGGGCCCCGCACAGCCATTTCGCCCGTCGTTCCATCCGGCACTTCGCGATCGTCGGGATCGACCAGCCGAACCTCGCAAAATGCGCTTATGCGCTTGGAAAGCCGGTCCGGGGTCACACCCGGCGCAATCAGATCGGCGGTCCCCGGCGGCAGGCCGGTTTCAGTTGCGCCGAAGGAATTCAGATAGGGTGTGTCCAGAAGGGCCGTCAGTTCCGCGATCTGATGCGGCGGCACCAGATCGGCCATTGCGCCGCAAACCTTGATCCCCTTCAGCGGCAAAGGGTTGGCGCGTCGTTCTGCGATAAAGGCGTCCAGCGCACCGGGCATCATCACGAACCAGCCGATCCGGTGGCGCGACAACGCCTCGTTGATGACCGCAGGCTGCAAACCGTCCACCATCACCACGGTTCCGCCCCGCAGGACCGTCGCCAGCGCATGATCGGTGGACGCCATGTGGAACATAGGTGCCCAGGAGATGAACCCGTCACAGGGATCCAGTGCCAGCTGCGCCGCAAAAGCCATGGATCGGGCGATATGCGCGCGGTGGCTGATGAGCGCCCCTTTGGGCAGGCCCGTAGTCCCCGAGGTATACAAGATCGTCAGACCAGCCTCTGGATCGTCGACCATGGTCCCGATGCGCGGGTCTTGCTCGGCCCCGGCAATGGCCGTTTCCAGGTCTGGCCCGACGGTCAGACAGGGGGTCGACGCGACGGCGCGATACGCTTCTGAAAGTTCCGGTTCGACAACCGCGAGCACCGGCTCGACCAGATCGATGCAGTGCCACAGTTCATCGGGGGCAAGCCGCCAGTTCAGGCAAGCGACAATCGCGCCGATTCCCGCCGCTGCAAGTTCGACCTCCAGGTATTCTGAGCGGTTATGCGACAGGATCGCGATCCTGTCTCCGGGCGCCACGCCTCGTGCCAGAAAGACAGCCGCCAGACGATCGACCCGCTCCAGCAGTTCTGCATAGGTCAGTTTCCTGCTGCCGTCCTCAATGGCGAGGGCGCGGGCGCAGTCATGTGCGCGGGTTCGAAAGATCGAATACAGATCAGCGCGCCCCGCGCGGATGACGTCGGTCAGCATAGTTTCCCCCTTGCCCGAGCCTCGGTTCAGAGACCCTGCGCCAGGCGCACGCCCTCATCAATGGCGCGCAGCGCATCCAGTTCGGCGGCCTCCTTTGCCCCGCCGATCATCGTAACCGGGACGCCGCGCGCGGCAAGCTCTTGGGCCAGGGCCCGTTCCGGTTCCTGACCGGTGCACAGCACAATTGTATCGGCCGCGATGACCTTTGGCTTTCCGTCCGCGACGATGTGCAGCCCCGCATCGTCGATATGTTCATAGGACACTCCGCCCATGGCCTCGACCCCATGTTTGCGCAGCGCGTTGCGCAGAATCCACCCTGTCGAGACGCCCAGACCTGCACCGGGTTTCGATGTCTTGCGCTGAAGCATGACGACTTTGCGGCGCGATGGTTTCGGGGCCAGAGGGTCGCCACTCAGGGCACCCGAGGAGACAAATTCGGGGTCCACAGCCCAGGTTTCGCAAAAGACGTCGGAGTTGGCGGTCTCGGCGGGGTCGGTCACCAGGAACTCGGCCACATCATGACCGATGCCCCCTGCCCCCATCACGACGACACGGTCGCCCGCCACACGGTCGCCGGACAGAATTTCGGCATAGGTCGCGACGCTGGGATGGTCGATACCCGGCAGGTCGGGAATCCGCGGCGTGACCCCGGTGGCGATGACCACATGGTCGAAGCCTTCAAGATCGCTCACCTCAGCACGCTGCCCCAGACGCTGCGTGACCCCGTGTTTCTGCATCTGACCGGCATAATACCGCAGGGTTTCGTCGAACTCGTCTTTGCCGGGTGCGGCGCGGGCCAGATTCAGCTGACCGCCCAATTTGTCCTGCGCTTCGAACAGGGTGACATCGTGGCCCAGTCGCGCCGCCTCGGCTGCTGTGGTCATGCCCGCGGCACCACCGCCAACGACGGCCACTTTCTTTGGCGTGTCGGTTGGCGTATCCCGGAATTCCGTTTCACGCCCGGCCCTTGGATTGACCAGACATCCGACCGGACGATCCGAAAAGATGAAATCCAGACAGGCCTGGTTGCAGGCAATGCAGGTGTTGATCTCGTCTGCGCGGCCCTCGCGCGCCTTTTTCACGAAATGCGGATCAGCAAGAAACGGTCGCGCCATCGAGATCATGTCCGCATCGCCAGAGGTAAGTATGTCTTCTGCAAGCTGGGGTGTGTTGATCCGGTTCGAGGCAACTACCGGGATCGACACGGCCGCTTTGACGTTGGCTGCCGCCTTGCGCCAGGCACCGCGCGGCACCGGATAGGCGATAGTCGGCACGCGGGCCTCGTGCCAGCCGATGCCGGTGTTCAGGATATCCGCACCTGCAGCCTCGATCTTGCGGGCCAGTGCGGCAATTTCATCGGCGGGCGCGCCGCCCTCGACCAGATCGGCCGCCGAAATCCGGTAGATGACCAGAAACTCGGGGCCGCAACGTTCGCGCACCGCGCGCACGATCTCGACCGGGAATCGGTGGCGGTTCGCGGCGCTGCCGCCCCAGTCGTCTTGGCGCTTGTTGGTGTGGGTGACGGTGAATTCGTTGATCAGGTATCCCTCGGACCCCATGATCTCGACGCCATCGAAGCCTGCAGCCTGCGCATTGGCGGCCGCCACGGCAAAATCCTCGATGGTACGGAGAATGTCGGCTTCGGTCATTTCACGCGGGATGAAACGGTTGATCGGGGCGCGGATCGGCGACGGGGCCACACAGCCTTCGATTTTGGCATAGCGCCCGGCGTGGAGGAGTTGCGCGCAGATCAGGCTGCCTTCGGTCTGCACCGCCTCGCAGATCGGGCGCAGGCTAAGCGCTTCTTCCGGGGCATCGATTCGCGGACCTTCCGGATCGAATATGCCCTCTGCATTGGGCGAAAACCCGCCGGTGACCAGAATCGCCGCCTCCCCCCGCGCACGCTCGGCGTAAAACGCGATCTGTTTGGCTATGCCGTCAGGCTCGGTTTCCAACCGTGTGTGCATCGACCCCATGATGACACGATTTCGCAATGTATGCTGGCCTGCGCGGATGGGCGAGAGCATGGTCCCGAAGCTCTCCGTTAGCTCATTCTCCACTGTGGGCATCCTCCTCAAAACTACGCTTGATCTGCATTCTAACATTTGTTAGATTTTTGGAAAGATAATTTTCGCTTATGGGGAGGAGCACCGATGCATTTCCAGCCAACAGACGACCAGAAGGCGTTTCGCGACACCGCAAAGCGCTTCGCAACTGAAAGGCTTGCGCCCACATACCAAGAACGCGCCAACGGCCATACATTCGACCGTGCGCTGATCAAGGAGATGGGCGCACTGGGGCTGATCGGAGCCGATCTGCCCGAGGAATTCGGGGGCCTTGGGGAAAGCTCTGTCACGTCAGGGCTGATCGTCGAAGAGATCGCCTATGCCGATTTCAACGCAAGTTACGTGCAGCTTCTGGGCTCTCTCATGGGCGGAATGGTTGCCAAACACGCCTCCAAGAACATCGCGTCGGAATGGGTGCCCAAGGTTGTTTCGGGTGATGCCGTCATTGGTCTGGGCCTGACAGAGCCGCGTGGCGGTTCGGATGCGGCGAACCTGATTCTGAGAGCTGAGAAATCCGGCAACGGCTGGCGGCTGAACGGTGAAAAGACATCCATGAGTTTTGCAAGTCAGGCGGATGCAGCGGTCGTCTTTGCCCGTACTGGCGAGCCTAACGGCGGCTCACGCGGGGTCAGCGCCTTTTTCGTCGATCTGAACCAGGAAGGCATCAAGCGCACCCATTTTGACGACATCGGCACCAAGCCTGTCGGGCGCGGGTCGGTGTTCTTTGACGATGTTTTCGTGCCGGCCGAAAATATGATGGCGGAACAGGACCGTGCCTTTGGCACGATCATGGCGGGCTTCGACTATTCTCGCGCGCTGATCGGACTGGAGTGTCTGGGGGCCGCGCAGGCGTCGGTGGATGAAACCTGGGCCTACGTTCAGGAACGCGAGGCATTCGGGGCCCCGATCGTGCAATATCAGGGTGTCAGCTTTCCCTTGGCCGAGGCCGAGACCCAACTGACCATGATGCGCCAGCTTTGCTATTACACGCTGGACCTGCGCGACCGTGGCCTGCCCCACACCTCTCAGGCCGCCATGTGCAAATGGTACCTGCCCAAAACCGCCTGCGAGATCCTGCACCAGTGCCTGATCCTGCACGGACATTACGGCTACACCACCGACCTGCCCCATCACCAGCGCTACAACGATGTGCTCGGCCTGCAGATCGGTGACGGCACCGCGCAGATCCAGAAGCTGGTGATCGCCCGCGAAAAGGTCGGGCGGCTGGCGCTGCAGTATGACAAGAAGGCGAAGGGAGCCTCGAAATGAGCGACCCCATCCTCGTCACTTCCGAGGGCAACACCGGCATCATCGAACTGGCCCGCCCCGAGAAATTCAATTGCCTATCACTTGAGGTGCATGAGCGTATTTCTGTCGCGCGTGCGGAATTCGAGGCGAACCCCGCTATTCGGGCGATCCTCATCCGGGCGCAGGGCAAGCACTTTTGCACCGGTGCCGATTTGGTGGAAGTGAAAGGTAAATTGAACGATCCCGCCGCGCTGGACCATTTCATCGCCTTTGGCATGAACAACCTGCGTGCGCTCGAAACCTCCTCCCTCCCTGTCGTGGTGGCAGTGCAGGGGTTGTGTCTGGCCGGCGGGATCGAACTGATGCTGGCATGCGATGTGTGTTTCGCGGCCGAAAGCGCCCAGTTTGGCGATCAGCACGCGCAATTCGGGCTGATTCCCGGTTGGGGTGGCTCGCAGCGGCTGACACGGCTGATGGGGCAGCGCAGGGCGCTCGACCTGATGTTCTCGGCCCGCTGGCTCAAGTCGGACGAGGCCAAAGAGGCCGGATTGGTCAACTACATCGTGCCGGATGCGGACCTGCACAAGTCTGCGCTGGAATACTGCGAGAAAATCGCCACCCGTTCACGTCCCGGCATCGCCGAGATGAAGCGGTTGGCGCGTGAAGGCGCGGACATTGGTGTCGACCAGCAGATGCGGCTTGAGCGCGATGCCGCGGTGCGTGCGCTGCCCAGCGATGACGTGGCCGAGGGCCTCGACGCATTCGAGAACCGGCGCGCCCCCAGATTCAAGGCCTGAGGACAGCACATGGACTTTACTTTGAACGACGAACAACGCCAGATTTACGAGTATGGCGGCCAACTGGCGCAGAAGTTCGACAACGATTACTGGCTGAGACACGCGCGCAGGCACGAGTTTCCGCACGAAATGTTCCGCCAGATCGCCGATGACGGTTTCCTCGGCATCATGGTGCCCGAAGAATACGGCGGCGCGGGTCTTGGCATGACCGAAATGGCCCTGTTCATGGAGGGCACCGCCAATCACGGCATTCCGCTTTTGATGATGGTGGTCGGGCCGACCATGTCGCTGGCCCATATCGCCAGCCACGGGAGCGAGTTCCACAAGAAAGAACTGCTGCCGGCTGCCTGCCGCGGTGATATCCAATTCTGTTTCGCGATCACCGAACCGGGGGCCGGGTCGAACACGATGAAGGCCACTACGCTGGCCAAGCGTCGGGGCAACCGGTTCAGCCTGTCGGGCGAAAAGACCTTCATCACCGGGGCCGAAGTGGCCGACTACTGCCTCGTGGTGGCGCGGACCAAACCGCATACCGAGGTCAGCCGCAAGACCGACGGCTTTACCCTGTTTGCCGTCGACCTGAAGAAAAAGGGGTCGACAAGCAGCGGGTAAAGATTTCGATCCCCCTGCCCGAGGAACAGTGGACCCTGTTCTTTGACGAGGTCGATCTGGGCCCCGAGGATGTGGTCGGCGAAGTTGACGAAGGATTCTCGATTCTGTTCGACAGCCTCAACCCCGAGCGTATCATCCTGGCCGTCCTGTGCTGCGGCATCGGCCGGTTCGCCCTGAACAAGGGCGTGGCCTATGCCTCCGAGCGCAATGTGTTCGGCCAACCCATCGGTGCGCACCAGGGCGTGCAGCACCCGATGGCCAAGGCGCACACAGCGGTCGAGATGGCCAGCCTGATGACCCGTCGCGCGGCATGGGAATTCGACAACAAGCTGCCTGCCGGTGCGTCGTCGAACATGGCGAAATATGCCGCCGCCGAAGCCGGGATCGAAGCGGTCGACGCGGCGCTTCAGGCGCATGGTGGATCGGGCTTTACCGAAGATACGGGGCTTTACGAAATGTACCCGCTGGTCCGCCTGCTGCGCACAGCGCCGGTGAACCGCGAACTGTGCCTGAGTTTTATCGGCGAAAAGGTCATGGGCCTGCCACGATCCTATTGATCGCCACGGCTTGGAACGGAGAACGACATGCAATTTGGAATGCGCTTCCGGCGGGAGGATGCCGCCGACAAGGTAAATGATCGCTTCTGGCACACGATCGAGGGCACGCCGCTCGACGAGGTGCGCCGTATTCAGGAAGAGCGGCTGCGCGATCAGATGGCGTATCTCAAGGCGAACTCGACCTTCTATCAGGAAAAGTTCGCCGAGGCCGGTGTGGACTTCGACGATATCCGCACCATCGAAGACCTGCAAAGACTGCCCTATACCTACAAGACCGAGATCCGCGAAAGCCTCGCCGCCGAGCCGCCCTTTGGCAAGCACCGTGCCGCGCCGATGTCGGAAATAATCCAGATGCAGGCCTCGTCGGGCACGACCGGCAGCCCCTCATATGTGGCCCTGACAGAATCCGACGCCGAGATGTGGCACGAGATGACAGCGCGCTGTTTCTTTGCCAATGGCGTGCGTCCCGGCGATATGGTGCTGCACGCATTTTCGCTCGCCAAGGGCTTTGTCGGCGGCATCCCGGTGATGCAGGGATTGCAGTACATGGGCACGATCGATGTGCCGGTGGGCGCCGATGGCGGTGCGGAACGGTTGTTGCGCGCCTGCGCCGATACCCGCCCGCGTTGCGTGGTCGGCGCTCCGAACTTTGTGCTGCACCTGGCTGAAAAGGCTCCCGAGGTGCTTGGCTGCAAGGCCAGCGAACTGGGTATCGAGCGCGTGATCGTCGGCGGCGAACCCGGCGGCGGCATTCCCGCAATTCGGGCAAAGATCGAAAAGGCCTGGGGTGCGAAATGCACCGAGATGCTGGGCGGCACCGATCTGGGCGTGACCTATTGGGCCGAGTGCGACGCCCAGTCGGGGATGCACATGGTCAACATGGACTATGTCATTACTGAATTGCTCGACCCCGAAAGCGGCGAAATCATCCCTTGGGAGAAAGGTGCCGAAGGAGAGATGATCTATACCGCACTTGGCCGACAGGCCAGCCCGCTGGTCAGGTTCCGGTCCGGGGACTATATCGAGGTCATCGACACCGAATGCTCCTGCGGGCGGACCGGACCCAAGATCCGTTGCACCGGCCGCACCGACGACATGCTGATCGTGCGCGGGGCGAATGTCTTCCCGTCGGCCATCAACAGCATTATTACCGAGATGGTTCCGGACACCAACGGCGTCATGCGCATCGTGGCCGATTTCGAGGGCCACACCACGCAGGGCGCGCTGACGGTTATTGTCGAACGCGGCCCCGATCGCGATCCGGCCGATGACGTCGCCCTCAAAAAGAAAATTGAGCAGCGACTGCGAGACTCCCTGGTCTTCAAGGCCGACGTTCACCTGGTTGCGGCCGACACTTTCGAAAAACCTGGCGCCGCTAAGGTCGCCTTCGTTCTCAGGAAATACCCAGACCTGCCATGACTAAGATGAAATCCCTTCTCGACACCGCGTCGGACGACTTCCGCGCCAACGACGTGTCTTACCGCGAAAAGGTCGATGAACTACATGCCCTCCGGCTCAAACAGCGCGTCGGCGGCCCCGAAATGGCGCGCAAACGTCATATGGACAAAGGCAAGATCCTGCCGCGCGAACGGATCGAACGGCTGATCGACCCGGGCACGCCCTTTCTGGAACTCGGCGAGCTGGCCGGGTTGAACAAATATGAAGGCGTGCCACCGGGCGCGGGCATCATCACGGGCATCGGTGTGATCGAAGGCCGTCAGTGCATGATCATCGCCAATGATGCCACCGTAAAGGGCGGCACCTATTTCGGCATGACTTCCCGCAAGCATGTGCGCGCCCAGAAGATCGCATGGAAGAACCGTCTGCCCGTCATCACCCTCGTGGATTCCGGCGGTGCCTTCCTGCCGGATCAGGAAAACATCTTTCCCGACGAAGGCCAATTCGGGTCCATCTTTCACCAACAGATCGGCATGTCGGGCGATGGTGTGCCGCAAATCGCCGTGGTCATGGGGCCCTGCACCGCGGGTGGTGCATATATTCCCGCGCTCTGTGACGAAGTGGTGATCGTGCGCGGTCAGGGCTTCATGTATCTGGGCGGACCGGAATTGACCTTTGCCGCAACCGGCGAAAAGGTCGAAGCCGAAGAACTGGGCGGCGGCAAGATGCATTCGTCCGTCTCCGGTGTGACCGACCATTTGGCCGAAGATGACGCCCACGCTCTGGCCATCACGCGCGAAATTGTCAGCCACCTTGGCGAAAAACCCCTACCCCGCAAGACGCCCGAAACGCCCCGTGCGCCCGCCTATCCGGTCGAAGAGATTTATGGACTCGTCAGCCGCGACCCCAAGGTGCCGACCGACAACCGTGAAATTCTTGCGCGGCTGTTGGACGACAGCGACTTTCATGAATTCAAGCCGCTCTATGGTGACACCATCATGACCGGCTGGGGCCGCATCCATGGCCACGAGGTCGGTATTCTCGCCAATACCGGCGTGCTCTTCGTTGAGGCCGCGTTGAAGGCGACGCATTTCATCAATCTCTGTGTCCAGCGCGATATTCCGCTGCTGTTCCTGGCCGATGTGAACGGCTTCATGGTGGGCCGCGAGGTCGAACAGATGGGCATCGCCAAGGCCGGCGCCAAGATGATCACGGCCATGTCTTCGGCCCGGGTGCCGAAATTCACAATCATCACCGGTGGCTCTTACGGGGCCGGATACCTGGCGATGCTGGGCCGCCCGTTCCAGCCGGACGCAATGTTCGCCTGGCCGACGGGACGGTCGGCGATCATGGGGCCGGAACAGGCCGCCAGCGTGCTTGCTCAGGTTCGCGCGCAGATCAACGAACGCGAAGGCAAAAGCTGGACCCCCGAGGAGGAGGAAGCGTTTAAGGCACCGATCCGCAAGGAATACGAGGATTTTCAGGGGGCTTACAATTTTGCGTCCAATCTTTGGATCGACAGCGTGATCGAGCCTTGTGAGACCCGTGACGTCATGGCGCTGATGCTGGATGTGACATCGCGCAGACCCAAGGTCGATACCAACTTCGGCGTGTTCAGGATGTGAGGAGCGAACCGTGAAAATCAAAACGCTTCTGATCGCCAACCGCGGCGAAATTGCCTGCCGGATCGCGCGCACTGCGCGGGCCAGCGGTATCACCCCTGTCGGCGTGCATTCGCAGGCCGACGCCAATGCCCTGCATGTCCGCAAGATTGGCAAATCTGTCTGTATCGGCGCCGGGCCTGCATCCGAGAGCTATCTGAAAATCGACGCGGTGATTGCCGCCGCGCAATCGGTGGGCGCGGATGCGATCCATCCCGGTTACGGCTTTCTGGCCGAAAACCCCGATTTTGCCCGTGCGGTCGAAGCCGCCGGCATGATCTTCATGGGGCCGACGCCGGAAACGCTTGAACGTTTCGGCGACAAGGCCAGCGCCAAAGAGGCCGCCGTGGCGGCCAGCGTCCCGGTGATTTCGGGCGCCGAAGGTGCGTGGTCCGATCCCGAGCAGATTGCCGAGGAGGTGCGCCAAATGGGCCTGCCGGTGCTGCTCAAGGCTGTCGGCGGCGGTGGTGGGCGCGGACAACGGCTCGTCTCCGACGAAACCACGCTGGTCGAGGACATCGAAGGCGCGCTGCGCGAGGCGAAATCCACTTTCGGCTCCGAAGGGCTGCTGCTGGAACGTTTCCTGCCCGAAGCACGCCATGTCGAAGTGCAGATTGCAGGCGACGGCAAAGGCCATGTGGTGCATCTGTTCGAACGCGACTGCACACTTCAGCGCCGCCACCAGAAGGTCATCGAGGAGGCCCCGGCCTGGGGCCTGTACCGTTCACTTTTGGGCGACATCGCGCATGACGCGGTCCGCTTGGGCGAAGCGCTCGACTATCGCGGTCTGGGCACGGTCGAATTTCTGGTTGCGGGGGACGAGTATTTCTTCCTTGAGGTGAATCCACGCATTCAGGTGGAACATCCCGTCACCGAAGCGATCACCGGGCTGGACCTTGTCGCGCTTCACCTGCGCATTGCCGAAGGCGCGGGCCTTGGACTGGTACAGGATGACCTCAAGATCAATGGACACGCGGTCGAGGCGCGGCTTTACGCCGAAGATCCGGCGATGCAATTCGCCCCGTCGACGGGTACGCTCACCACGCTCAGCTTGCCATCGGGCCTGCGTATCGACAGCGGCGTCGAGGAAGGCGATGCCGTCACGCCCTATTACGACCCGATGATCGCCAAGCTGATCGTGCACGCGCCCGACCGGGAAACCGCATTGGCACGTCTGGCCACGGCGCTTGATCATGTCGCGGTCGAAGGTGTCGAAACCAATCGCGCCTTTCTGACGGCGCTGGCGCGAAACCATGAATTCGAACGGATGCAGGTGCATACCCGCTGGATCGACGGCAGGCTGGATGAGCTGACACAGGCACCCGCCCTGAGCCGCCCCGATCTGTGGAAAGCGACCGCTGCCATTCTCTTCGTGACCCAGTCGCGCAGCGACACAAACGCCATTCCCTGGACCAACCGTGATGCCTTTACCGGCTGGCGGCTTGGCCTGGGCGACGATGCGATTGAAGCGGGGCAGCGCGTGGCGCTCACCGATTCTGACGAGGTATCCGAGGAACTGCGCATCGGCCCTGTCAAACCGGGTGCCAGATACACCGTCCATTCGGAAAACGGCGAGGCGCTGACACTGTCGGCACGTGAACTGACCCCGGGCCGTTGGCGTGTCGGCGAAGGCGACACCGTCCATCTGATCGACGCGCGCCTGCACGCGGGCGTGATCGAACTGGACACGCCCGAAGGCCGCCTGGTCTTTCGGCCCGCCGCGCCCCTTGCCTTTGCCGGCGGCGATGCTGTGGCGGATCGCGCCGTGACCTCTCCGCTGACCGGCATGATTGTCGAAATCAAGGTTTCCGACGGCCAAGCTGTCGCCGAAGGCGACGTGGTCGCGGTCATGGAATCCATGAAACTCGAAATCTCGATCCGGGCGGCCGCGGCCGGAATAGCCAGCAATATATCCGTCTCGAATGGGGACATGGTCGATCGCGGCCAGGTCATCGCCGAGATTCTGCCATCCGAGGAGTGATGAAATGAGCGACTTTCCCAAATTCGTCGAGTTTCGCGAAGAAGGCCCGCGTGAGGGTTTTCAGATCGAAAAGAAGATTTATCCGATCGAAGAGCGGATCGAACTGATCGACATGCTCAGCGAAACCGGTCTAAAGCGCATTCAGGTCGGCAGTTTCGTCAGCCCGAAATACGTGCCGCAAATGGCCGACACCGGCGAGTTGTTCCAGCGTATCAAGCGCAAACCGGGCGTGAACTACACATCGCTGTGGCTGAACGACAAAGGGTTTCGCAAGGCCCTGACCGCGCATGAGGTCGATATCGACCCGCGTCTGCTGTTCTATCCTTCCGAAGCATTCGCAAAGTCGAACAACAATAGTACCTCTGCGGAAATGCGGGAGAAGCAACGCGACTGGGTCCGTCTTTACAAGGAAGAGGGATATACGGTCGACGCGGCCTATGTGATGACCGCCTTCGGCTGCAACCTCGAAGGCCCCATCCCGCAAGAGCGCATCCTGGACGATTTCCGCTTTATCCTTCAGCTGTGCGAAGAAGAGGACATCCCCGTGCCGATCCTTGTGGTCGCCGACACCATGGGCTGGGGAAACCCCGAGGCGGTCAAACGGATGATCGGCGCCCTGCGCGAATTGGCGCCCGAGGCGCGCATCGGTATGCACATCCATGACACACGTGGGCTGGGGATCGCCAACGTTTATGCGGCCCTGTCGATGGGCGTGGACATGTTCGAAAGCTCCGTCGCCGGTCTTGGCGGCTGTCCTTTCGCGGGCCACGGCCACGCGCGCGCCGCAGGAAATGTCTGCACCGAGGATGCAGTGTTCCTGTGTCACGAACTCGGCATCGAAACCGGCATTGATCTGGACAAGCTGATCGCAGCGGCGGTCAAAGCAGAAGAGATCATCGGTGTGCCGCTCATGGGCCGGGTCATGCACACCGGCGGGTTGGACAAATACCGCAAGTCACGCTGAGGGAGCAAGAAGATGACAAAAGCACTTGACGGAAAGGTCGTTCTGGTCACCGGGGCCGGCGGTGGGATCGGGCGTGATATCGCCTTGATGGCAGCCGCAGAAGGCGCCGCCGTTGTGGTCAACGATCTGGGCGCGTCCCTCAAAGGCACCGGTCAGACCGAAACTGCGGCGCAGAAAGTCGTCGAAGAGATCAGGGCCGCCGGGGGCAACGCGATCGCCGATGGCGGCAACGTCACCGATCCGGACGCCGCGCGCGCGATGGTCGAGGCCGGGGTCAAGGAATTCGGCCGCATCGACGCGGTGGTGAACAACGCCGGCATCCTGCGCGACGGTTACTTCCACAAGATGACCTACGAGGATTTCGACGCGGTGGTGAAGGTCCATCTCTATGGCGCCTTCAACACCAGCCGTGCGGCGGCCGATTATTTCCGCGAACAAGAGGGCGGTGCTCTGGTGCACATGACCTCGACCTCGGGGCTGATCGGCAATCTGGCGCAGGCGAATTACTCGGCGGCAAAGCTGGGCATCGCGGCCTTCTCGAAATCGGTCGCGCTCGACCTGAAACGCTGGAACGTGCGGTCAAACTGCATCGCGCCCTTCGCCTGGAGCCGGATGATCTCGTCGATCAAGACAGACACCCCGGAACAAGTGGCACGGGTCGAAAAGATCAAGGAGATGACACCGGCCAAGGTTGCACCGATGGCCTGCTTCCTGATGAGCGACCGCGCGGCTGACGTGTCAGGGCAGATATTTGCGGTTCGCAAGAACGAAATCTTCCTGTTCAATCAGCCCCGCCCGGTGCGGTCGGTTCATTCCGGTGATGGCTGGACCGCCGATGAAATCGCCGAGCGCGCTATTCCCGCGCTCAAATCGCAATTCACGCCGCTCGAAGTTTCGGCGGACGTCTTTTCGTGGGATCCGGTCTGATGGGAAAACGCAAAGAAAAAATCAGCTCCGACATTGCCTGGAGCACCTCTGACAAGATCAGCGTGCGCGGGCTTGACCTGCCCAACGAGATCCTGGGCCACATGAACCTTGGCGATCTGGCGTTCCTGCAACTGACGGGCCGCAAGGCCACGCCCGAGGAAAGCCGGGTGTTCAACGCCATCGTCATTACCCTGGTAGAACATGGGATCACGCCTTCGGCTCTGGCGGCGCGGATGACCTACATGGGGGCACCGGAATCGCTTCAGGCGGCTGTGGCGGCCGGCTTGTGCGGGCTTGGCACCGTCTTTGTCGGCTCGATGGAGGGTGCCTCGAAGATGCTTTACGAGGCACTGCCGCCGGAAAAGCTGGGCACCGGTGTAGATCTGGATGCGCTGGCCGTCGATACGGTGGAAAAATTCCGCGCCCGCAAGATGATCGTGCCGGGGCTCGGACATCCGGTGCACAAGCCGGTCGATCCGCGCACCCCGCGCCTGTTCCAGATCGCTGCCGAGAACGACAAGTTCGGTGAATACATCGAGTTGATCCAGAAAATTCAGGCCGTTGCCGAAGAAAAATCGGGTAAGATGCTGCCGATTAACGCCACCGGGGCGATCGGAGCGATCTGCTGTGAATTTGGCTTCCCCTGGAAGATCGTGCGGGGCTTTGGCGTCATGGCACGCGCCATCGGCCTGGTCGGTCATATCCTCGAAGAGAGCGAAAACCCGATTTCCTATGAGCTTTGGCAGCGTGCCGAGCAGGAAATTCTTGAAACGTCGGGTCCGGGAGCGAAGTAACCGATGCAGACGTCAGCCCCAGACACTCACACCGATCTGCGCGACGCGCTTCGTGCGCTTTGCGCGCAGTTTCCGCCGGAATATCATCGCAAATTCGGCGAGGGTGAAACTTATCCCGAAGAGTTCGTCGACGCGCTGACCCGCGAGGGCTGGCTGGCGGCGATGATCCCCGAGGAATACGGCGGCTCGGGCCTTGGCCTGACCGAAGCCTCGATCATCATGGAGGAGGCAAACCGTTGCGGCGCCAATGCCGGTCACTTCCACGGGCAGATGTACAACATGGGCACGCTTCTGCGGCACGGCTCGGACGCGCAAAAGCAGAAATACCTGCCCGGCATCGCCAGCGGCGAGTTGCGCCTGCAATCCATGGCCGTGACCGAACCGACCACCGGGACCGACACCACCAAACTCAAGACCACGGCGGTGAAAAAGGGCGACCGCTATGTGATCAACGGCCAGAAAGTCTGGATCAGCCGCATCCAGCATTCTGACCTGATGATCCTGCTGGCACGCACCACGCCGCTGAGCGAGGTCAAGAAAAAGTCGCAGGGCCTGTCGATCTTCATGGTCGATCTGAAAGAGGCGATCGGCAACGGGATGGAGGTCCGCCCAATCGCCAACATGCCCGGCCACGAAACCAATGAAGTGTTTTTCGACAACCTGGAAATCCCCGCCGAGAACCTGATCGGCACCGAGGGGCGCGGATTTTACCATATTCTTGACGGGTTGAACGCCGAACGGACCCTGATTGCGGCGGAATGTATCGGTGATGGATACTGGTTCGTCGACAAAGCCCGCGCCTATGCCGGTGACCGCGTGGTCTTTGACCGTCCCATTGGCCAGAACCAAGGCGTGCAATTCCCTATCGCCAGGTCCTATGTGAACATCGAGGCCGCCAACCTGATGCGCTTTGAAGCCTGCAGGCGGTTCGATGCTGGGCTGGATTGCGGAGCACAGGCGAATATGGCTAAGCTGCTGGCTTCGGAGGCCAGCTGGGAAGCGGCCAATGCCTGCATCCAGACCCACGGTGGCTTTGGTTTCGCGCGCGAATACGATGTCGAGCGCAAGTTCCGCGAGGCCCGGCTGTATCAGGTGGCACCGATCTCGACCAACCTGATCCTGTCCTATGTCGCCGAGCATATCCTTGGTATGCCGCGGTCGTTCTGAGATGTTTCCGAGCGGGACTTGATCTCTGTTATGCGGGACGCAAGCCACATCCTTTTAAACTGCCGTCACAGCAAACTTAAAGGATGACCGACATGAAACGACTCCAGGGAAAGACTGCACTGATCAGTGGTGCGGCCAATGGCATGGGGGCCGAAGAGGCACGTATTTTTGCCGATGAAGGTGCTAAGGTCATCGTGGCGGATGTCGATGACAAGGGCGCAAAATCCGTGGTGCAGGACATCAAGGATGCGGGGGGCACCGTAATGGCGGTGTATCTGGATGTGTCCGATGCAGCCAGTTGGGAAAAGGCGATCGGTGAAGGGCAAAAGGCATTCGGCAACATCAACGTGTTGGTCAACAATGCCGGCATCGCTTTTCTGAAGCCGGTCCAGGACACGTCGGAAGAGGAATGGGACAAGATCTTCGCGATCAATGCAAAGGGGTTTTCTCGGGACCAGGGCGGTTCTGGAAAATATGAAGGCCGCGGGCGTTGGGTCGATCGTCAATATATCGTCGATCTATGGTCTGGTCGGCGCGCCTTCGGCAGCGGCATTTCAGGCGACCAAAGGTGCGGTGCGACTGCTTACCAAATCGACGGCATCGGATTACGCGCCGTTCAACATCCGGGTGAATTCGATCCATCCGGGCGTGATACGCACCGCGATGACGGAAGACATGCTGGCTGATCCGGACGGTCAGAAGGAGATACTTGGGGCAACGATTATGGAGCGCCCGGCCGAGCCGAAAGAGGTAGCTTGGGCGGTGCTGTTTCTGGCTTCCGACGAGACATCCTACATGACCGGATCCGAAATGGTTGTCGATGGCGGCTATACCGCGCGGTGAAACGCGTGGAGCCGGAAGGCTGGAACAGTCGGGACCGGTTGGCCGCGAACCGATCCTGGCCAACTCGGCACCGGTTGACTTGGGCGCGAGTTTCCGACGGGCGTCGTGAAATCCATGAGCGAAGGGCACGACCGGCATCGAATACGGCGCACTTCATCCCTGGCCTGGTTCCGTCAGGTGTCGGCGCGCGGAGGGCGGATTTCGGACAGAACCTCCTCCGTGTGCTCGCCCAGCCGCGGTGGAAGACGGCGCACCCGGCCGGGGCTGTGCGAGAACTGGACCGGTATCCGGGGCGTCACGAGGGCGCCCTCTGTCGGGTGCTCGTGGCGCTCGAAATACCCGGTTTGAACCAGGTAGGGATCAACCAGCAGATCCTCCAGGCTGTTGGCCGGTCCATTCGGCACGTCGGCCGCGTCGAACCGGCGGCGCCACTCGGCAGTTGTATTCCCCGCGATTGCCTCGGCGAGGATCCCATATAACGCGTCGATGTGATCGGTGCGCAACGCGGCTGTGGCAAATCGTGGATCGTCGCGCAGCTCGGGCCGGCCTATGGCGTCGAAGAGACGCAGCCACTGGTTGTCCATCGCCGCCATCACGCAGATGTGCCCGTCCTGCGTCGGATAAGGCCGACGATGAGGCGAGAATACCCGGCTGTAACCCATGCCCAGATCGGGTCGGTCGAGGGTTGCGCCGCAGAGATGCTCGATCAGGTTGAAGTTGACCATCGCATCCATCATCGGCACGTTTACCTGCTGTCCGTGGCCGGTGCGCTCGCGCCAGACGAAGGCCATCGCAATGGACGATGCCAGGATATACCCGCATAGTTTGTCCGCGATTACAGTGGGGTAATAGCGCGGCTCGCCGCTGGCCCGGGCCATAAGCCCGGCTACGCCGCTGGCACCCTGGATCACATCGTCGAAAGCAGGCCAGTCGCGGCGCTCGCTGTCCAGCCGGAAACCCGAAGCCGAGGCGTGGATAATACCGGGATTGACCGCGCGGATCGCCTCGTAATCAACGCCGAGGCGTTCGGCGGCACCGGGGCGCATCGAATGCACCAGCACGTCCGTCGAACGCACCAGATCAAGGAGCGCGACCCGCGCGTCGGGTTTTTTCAGGTCGAGCACGACCGAGCGTTTGTTGCGGTTTGCGTTGAGGAACAGTGCCCCCATCTTCGGGTTGCGCGACGGTCCCACCTGGCGTGTGTAGTCGCCGTCGGGTGACTCGATCTTGATGACGTCGGCCCCCATGTCGCCGAGGATCTGGGTCGCCACCGGCCCTAGCACGTTGACCGAAAGATCAAGCACCCTGTAACCGGCAAGCGGGCCGTCCCCCTCGGCTGGCTTCTGCGGTGATGGCTCCTGCGGCTGGCTGTCCATTTTTCTTTTCCTTTCGCGGTATCGCACCCTTCGAGCCAGCAATGCGCGCCGCAGTCCGGCGGTCAGCTGGCCCGCAACCCAAGGGCGCGGCACCGCAACCTTGCGGAAGCATCCCTGCAAGACCCACACTACTTCGGGAGCGGCTCGCGAAAGCGGTTCCGCAGGCCATTAGAACGGCGTCGCCATGAGCGCTCAACCGCTGCAGATCAAAAAACACATCTGTGCGCAAAAGGCCCGCCCGGCCCGGAGGTCTTGGCGCAGGCTGACCGCCCCGCTTACCCTAGGGCACCGGAGTCCTGCCATCGGTAGATGCCGCTTTCGGACTTGCGGGATTTTAGGGAGGAGCCAAAATGAACAAGTTTCTACAGGCCGTTGTCGGCCTGGGCGTCGCCATTGCGCCGCTGACGTCTTCACCTGCGCTGGCCCAAGCCGAAGAAATCGTGATACCGGCGATTGCCGCGATGTCGGGACCGGTCGCCGTGACCGGACAGGATGCGCAAAAGGGGATCGCAGTTGCCCTTGAGCACATCAACGCCGATGGCGGCGTCGCCGGTCGGTCGCTGAAGATCCAGCTTTATGACACACAGGGCAATCCCGGGGTGGTGCGCCAAGTGATGGAGCGGTTGACCCGCCTCGAGCGGGCTCCGATCATCCTTGGCTGCGAGATCAGCGCAGGCACATCGGCAGCGGCGCAGTTCGCCGAGCAGGCGCGGGTTCCTTACCTGAACTCGTCGGCGGTGTCGGCCGAGCTCCTCGAGCGCGGTTACAAATGGTATTTCTCCGACCAGATCACAGCCGATTCCGAGGCGTCCACGGTCGTGTCTTTCCTGGATCACCTCATGACACAAGGCGACGTCGTCCCGGCGCTGCTTTATGAAGACAGCCCGCGCGGCGCCGGAACCATCGAGCGGATCGAAGTTCTGCTGGAGGAGAGGGGCATCGAGATCGCCGCCAGCGCGCCGTATTCGCGCAGCGATCGCAACCTTCTGCCACCGGTCAAGCGGGTGCAGACGTCGGGTGCCAACGTGGTGATCTGGGCCGGCTACACCGAAGATGTGGTGACCGGGCTTCAGGCAATGCAGCAGCTTGACTTCAAACCCTACATTATCGGAATCGGCGGAGGCCCAGGTGATGTGCGCATCCCGCAACTTGTGGACAGGGACTTCATTGAGGACGTCAATCTCAGCACGGTGGACTACTTCAATCCCGACATGGACCGTGCCCAGCGATTTGTGAAGGCTTACGAGGAAAAGCACGGCATCGTTCCGTCCAGCTATGCGTCGATGTGCTACCGCGGAGCATACACGTTGAAGGCTGCGCTGGAGGAGACGCTTGAGGCAGGCCAGGATCTGACAGACGAGAACCTTCGCGCCGCCCTCCTTGAGATCGACATCCCCGGCAAGGAACTGATCTCACCTTTCTCTCGGATCAAGTTCGACGAACACGGCCGGAATGTCGGATCGCAGAATCTGATCGCGCAATGGAAGGAAGGCGGCACGAAAAAGGTCACGGTCTGGCCGCCAGAGGTGGCTGTGGAAGAGCCCAATCCTCTGAACTGATGCGAAAACTGGACGGGAGTGGTCAGGATGAGCGTTGAGCTTCTTCTTCAGGCGGCAGTTTCGGGGTTTCTGATGGGTGGCATCTATGCGCTCATCGCCCTGGCCCTGGCGCTGGTGTTCGGCGTCATGGGCGTGCTGAACTTCGCCCATGGCGACCTGCTCATGGTCGGCATGTACGGCGTAGTGATGGTCTGCGCCTCCACGGGCCTCTCGCCGTTCCTTGCGGGCGTCCTACTAGTGCCTGCCATGATGGCGATCGGATGGGCGGTCTTCGGGCGGCTCATCCGGCCGGTCGTCGGCTCCGCCCCTCTCGTTCAGGCGCAGTTGACCATCGGACTGTCATTCGTGATCCAGAGCGCGGCGTTGCTATGGTTCGGGGCCGACCTGTTCAACGTGAGGACCGAACTCGGAGCGTCGACAATCCATCTTGGCGCCATCGTGGTAAGCGTGCCGTTGCTGATAGGCTTCGTCATCGCCCTGGTGGCGTCGGGGCTGCTGGCCTGGTTTCTCTCGGCGACCGTCTGGGGGTACCGCGTCCGTGCCACGGCGGAAGATCCGGTGATGGCCCAACTGTGCGGCGTGACGGTGCAGCGCGTGCAGATGTGGGTCTTCGTCGGCGCGACGGGGTCGCTGGCGGTCGCCGCCGGCTGCCTGATGGGGTTCTATCATGTCACCCCGGTGGTGGGCCTTCAGTTCAGCGTTCTGTCTCTGATGATCGTGGTGCTGGGCGGTCTGGGTGATCTGCGCGGTGCGATGGTGGCGGCGCTGGTTCTCGGCGTGGCCGAGGCCCTGGCCGGCGCCATCTTCAACAGCGCATCGGCGCCGGCGGGGCTTTACATCTTGTTCGGCGCCGTGCTGCTTCTGAGGCCGCACGGCCTTCTGGGGCGGGGGGCGACGTTATGAGCGGCAAACCCGATACCGCGGCCGGCCTCAGTCGATCCCCGGCGGATGCCATAGCAGGCGCGCTGCGCAGCGAAGGTGCAGTCGCCATCCTGGTCATCTGGGTGGCGGTGGTGATCGCCTTCACCGTTCTGAACGCCTACTGGGTCAGCGTCGCGGTGATGATGCTCGTGTGGTGCTACCTCTGCACGGCCTGGAACCTGATCGGCGGCTATGTCGGCCAAGTCTCCTTTGGCCACGGGGCTTTCTTCGGTGTCGGTGCCTACTGCACCATCTACCTTGCAACCACCTATGGGATCAGTCCCTGGCTTGGGATGGTCGTCGGCATGGCCCTGTCGGTCGTTCTCGCGCTGGCGGCGGGTTACATTCCGTTCCGGAAAGGTCTCAGCCACCTCGTCTTTGCGCTCCTGACGCTTGCCCTAGCCTATGCGCTTTTCTATGGAGTGTCAGGGGTCAGAGCACTCGGTGGCACCAACGGCATGTTCATGCCGCTTGACGAGACCGGTCTTGCGGCCCTGCGCTTTAATGATCTCTGGCCCTTTCTGCTCGTCATCGCGGTATTCAACACCGTGCTCCTTCTCGTCCTGCAGGCGCTTCTGAATTCGCGCCACGGCTTCATCTGGCGCGCCACCCGGGACAACGAGGCCGCAGCGGCGGCGTCAGGCATCAACCTCTTCAGGTCCAAGCAGCTCGCCTTCGCCATCAGCGCTGCGGCGACCTCGGTGGCGGGCGGCTTCTACGCGCAGTTCGTGGGCTTCATAGACCCGCATTCGGTGCTGGGGGTACATGTAATCATTCTGATCCTGCTGTTCTCGGTTGTCGGTGGCACCGGAACACTTCTGGGGCCGGTCGTGGGCACCCTTGTGCTCTTCCCCCTGGGCGAGATCATGCGCGTGCAGTTGATGTCGCTTGGGGCTGGCGCGCACCAGTTGGTCTACGGGGCCGCCCTTGTCGCGGTGATTCTGCTTCTGCCGGGCGGGCTGATCGGGCAGTTGCGCAGGGCACTGGGCGGGCGATGGTTTTCCGGCTTCACCCTTGCCGTGCCGCATTCCGTCGCTGCCGGGCCGTTGCCTCGGCGCCACGCCGCCGACCTTGAGGATGGCGGGAAAATTCTCACCGCCGATGGCGTGGGCCGCGACTTTGGCGGCGTGACGGCACTGCAGTCGGTCGATCTCGAAGTCCGTCAGGGCGAAATCCTCGGCCTGATCGGCCCCAACGGCGCCGGCAAGACGACCTTCTTCAACCTGCTCGGCGGTTCCTTTCCGCCAAGCCGCGGCCGGATAACCCTGCTCGGGCAGCGCGTCGACGGGCTGGCCCCGCACGAATGCACCCAACTGGGCATCGCGCGCACCTTCCAGATCACGCAGACTTTCGCGTCCTTCACGGTGGCCGAGGCGGTGTTCACTGCCGCGCTTCCCGGCCGCTCCTTCGACGAAGCCCGCAGCATCGCAGGTCGGGTGCTTGTCCGCGTCGGGCTCGAGGCGCGCCGGGATGTGCCCTGTGCAGAGCTCACGCTGTCCGAGCGTCGTCGGCTGGAAATTGCGCGTGCCCTTGCAACGGGACCTTCTCTGTTGCTGCTCGACGAAGTCATGGCGGGGCTTACACCGACCGAGGTGACAAGCGTGATCACGCTCATCCGTGGCCTGCGCGCGGAAGGAATCACCGTGGTGATCATCGAGCACGTGATGCATGCGGTGATGGAGCTTTGCGACCGGATTGTGGTGCTCGATGCGGGCGCGGTGATAGCCGAGGGGCTGCCAAGCGAGGTCAGTCGGGATCCCCACGTGATCGAAGCCTATCTCGGCAAGCGCGCGCAGCAAGCCTCTGCCGCCGCAGCATCCGACAACGCCGACAACGGAGAAACCTGAATGATGATGTTTGATCTGCCCGAGGACGTCAGGGAAGTGCAGCAGATGGTGCGGCGCGTCGCCAACGAGCGCGTGGCGCCCCGCGCCCACGAAATCGACCGCAGCGGGGAGTACCCGCAGGACATGTTCGATCTGCTGCGCGAACTGGGGATGTTCACCTTGCCGTTTCCGGCCGAGCACGGCGGGATGGGAAGCCAGCTTGCCGCCTGCGTCGCGGTCGAGGAACTGGCGCGCGTCTGCTATAATACCGCCTATCTGCTGATCGTGCAGTGGGTCCCGTTCGGTGCGATCCTGTTCGGCGGTGACGAGGCCCAGAAGGCGCGCTTCCTGCCCGGCCTGGCCGATGGCAGCCTGCGGAGTGCGCTGGCGGTCACCGAGCCGCAAAGCGGATCGGATGTTGCCGGGATCCGCACCCGCGCTGTGCGCGAGGGCGACGCTTATCGCATCAATGGCCAGAAAATCTGGAGCACCAACTCGGCGGTCGCCGACTTTGTTCTGGTCGCGGCCAAGACCGGCGCCAGCGACAGCACCGGAGAGATCAACTTCTTCATCGTCGAAAAGGGCACGAAGGGCTTCGAGCTTGGCCGCAAGGAAGACAAGCTGGGCGCCCGGGGCGTGCCTTCGAACGCACTGCATTTCGAGGACATGATCGTGCCCGCCGCCAACCGGATCGGCCCCGAGGGCAGGGGCTTCAAGATCGTGATGGAAGCGTTCAACCAGTCGCGTCCGATCATCGGGGCACGCGGCGTCGGTCTGGCCCAGGGAGCGATGGAACTGGCGCGCGATTTCATCCTCGAACGGCAGGCCTTCGGGCAGGCGGTATCCGACTTCCAGGGCGTGCGCTGGATGATCGCCGACATGGCAACCGGAGTGGAAGCATCGCGGCTGCTGGTCTATCGCGCCGCCGCCCTGGTGGACGCCGGCAAGACAGGAACCGAACTGGCCGCGGCGGCCGCGATGGCCAAGCGGTTCGCCACCGACACCGCGATGCAGGTGGCCCAGGACGCCGTCCAGCTTTTCGGGGCGGCGGGCATCTCGAGCGAGGTTCCGATCAACCGCTACTTCCGCGACGCCAAGGTTCTGCAGATCATCGAGGGCACCAACCAGATTCAGCGCAACATCATCTCCAACACGATCCTGGGCCGGCCCCGCACATCTACTCGGGGCCCAAGATGAAGCTGTCGATCGAGTCTCTCGTCTCCGGTTACGGTCTGCTCGACGTGCTCCACGGTGTCAGCATCGAGATCGCCGAGGGCGAGGTCGTGGCTGTGATCGGGCCGAACGGCGCGGGCAAATCCACCCTTCTGCGCACGATTTCGGGCCTCGTGGCCGCCCGTTCCGGGACAATCCGCTACGATGGCAAGGAGATCGGCGGCCTTGCCGCCAGCGAGATCCCGCGCCTTGGCCTCGTTCATGTACCCGAGGCGCGGCACGTCTTCGGGTCGCTCACGGTCGAACAGAACCTGATCGTGGGCGCAAGTGCCGCATCCAACACGAAAGACCGGAAGAGCGCCCTTTCCGAGGTTTACGAACTCTTTCCGATGCTGAGCCAGAAGGCCCGCGAACTTGCCGGAGGGCTCTCGGGCGGTCAGCAGCAGATGCTGGCGATCGGGCGCGCGCTTATGTCCCGGCCCAGCATGATCATGCTCGACGAGCCGTCGCTCGGCCTCGCGCCTCTGGTGGTCGAGCAGATGTACGAGGCCCTCGACGGTCTTCGCCGCACCGGCCTGACCATTCTTCTCGTGGAACAGGATGTCTACATGGCGCTGGATTTCGCCAGCCGCGCCTATGTTCTGGAAAACGGGACAATCGCTCTCACCGGAGCCTCCGACGTCTTGCGCCACGACGATCACGTGCGCCGTTCGTATTTGGGAATCTGACCCGCCCTGTGTCCGCATTCCGCCTGCCATTCAGACCGGCAGCGGCGGCAGACCGTGCGCAAACTGCGGACCGATCAGCCCCGCAGCGCCGAGATGCCCAGGGCCCCCTGCGCCAAAAGCAGCGCCTGAAGCTGGTTCGTGCCTTCGGCAATCGTCAGATGGCGCACGTCGCGATAGTAGCGCTCCACCGGGAAGTCCCGGGTATAGCCCGCCCCGCCATGCACCTGCAAAGCGGTCTCGCAGACCCTGAGCGCCGTGTCGGAATTGTGGCGCTTGGCCATCGAGCAGGCGCGGCCACGATCCGGCGCGCTCCGGTCCAGCGCGTCGGCCGCCCGGCAGGCCAGCAGACGCGAGGTTTCCACGCCGGTCATCATGTCGGCGATCATCTGCTGAACCAGTTGGAAACCGCCGATCTTGCGCCCGAACTGTTCCCGTTCACCGGCATAGCGCAGCGCCGCCTCATAGGCGGCAATCGACAGGCCCAGGCAGGTGAAGGATACAAAGCAGCGGCCCACGTTCAGGTAGTGTTTGGCGATGGCAAAGGCCTCGCCCTCGGTGCCGATCAGATGATCGGGGGGCAGCGCCACGTCCTCAAACAGAAGCTCGCCCAGCGGGCAGGCGTTCATGCCCATGCTGCGCACCTCGCGCGCCGAGAACCCGGGTGTGCCCGCCTCGACCACGAAGGCCGAGACGCCCGCGCCATCACCTTCGCCCGATCGCGCGAAGACCACCCCCAGATCGGCCTCGGTCCCGTTCGAGATATAGAGCTTTCGGCCGTTCAGCCGCCAGCCATCGCCGTCGCGCCGGGCCCTTGTTTCGACATTGCTGGCGTCCGAGCCGACATTGGGTTCGGTCAGTGCGAAGAAGGCGGTTTTGCGGCCCGAAATCAGATCGCCGAGCCATCTTTGCTGCTGCTCTGGCGTGCCGCGCTGCGCGATGATCATCAGGACCAGGTTGGAGGTGCTGACGATGCTGCGCAGCGACGGCCAGACTTGCGACAGCTCACACAGGAGCGTGCAATAGGTGAGGTAGTCCAGCCCCGCCCCGCCCTGCGCCTCGGGCAAAAGACCGCCCAGAAGGCCGAACTCGCCCATCTTTTGCAACACTTCGGGCGGCGGCGGACGGTGGGCATCCTCATGCGCCTCGACCAGGGGTGCCACCTCGGCGTCAAGATATTTGCGGAAGCTGCGCCGCGCCGTTTCCTGCCAGTCGTCCAGGTCGAAATGCATCTGCCCTCACTCCGTCTCTTCGGCGTGGTCCAGAATTTCGGCCTGATGCTCGCCCACTGTCGGGACGTGGCCAGCCGGGTCGCTCATTCCGGCCATCGGCACAGGGAAGGCCATCACCTGTGCCGCGCCGGCTGAGTGCACCATCCCGCGCGCCTTGACCTGCGGGTCTCGGGCCAGATCCTCCAGCCTGTTGACCGGGGCGAAGGGAACGTCCTCGACCTCGAAGATCTCCGCCCAATGCGCATAGGGACGCGCGGCGATCAACGGGGTCAAGGCGGCGCGGATATCGTCCGCGCGGTCGGTGCGTGCGGCAAAGTCATCAAGCGCCGGATCGTCGAAGCCCGTCATCCCCGTGGCGCGGATCAGGCGGCGGAAGAAATGCGTCTCGATCGCCCCGATGGTTATGTAGTTGCCGTCGGCGGTCTCGAAGATGCCATAGGCGGCCCGGCGCAGGATGTCGGCCTTTGTGATCTCGCGTCCGGCCTGGCGTCCAGCGTCCCACACACCGTAGCGCGGGGCGACCCAGCTGGCCAGCGCGTCGGTGATCGCCACGTCGAGATACTGGCCCCGCCCCGTGGCGTCGCGTCCGCGCAACGCGGCAAGAATGGTGATGATGGCATACATGGCTGCCGAGAGATCCCCGATTGGCACGCCAGTCGTGTATTCAGGCGGTCCGTCGGGCGCGCCCGAGATCGCCACCGCGCCCGCCATCGCCGCGTAGTTCAGATCATGCCCCGGCCAGTCGCTCGCCGGCCCGGTCTGACCATAGCCGCTGACCGAACAGTAGACGAGGCCGGGATTGAGCGCCGAAAGCGTCTCATAGTCGATGCCCAGCCGTGCGGTCACGCCCGGGCGATAACCCTCGATCACCACGTCCGCCCGTTTGGCCAGCCGCAGGAAAGCCGCGCGGTCTGTGTCATCCTTTAGGTTCAGGGCGATGCTTTTCTTGCCGCGGTTCACGGCGGCAAAGAGGCCGGGGAACAGGGCGCGAGCGGCGTCGCCCGCGGGACGTTCGACCTTGATGACCTCGGCCCCCATCTCAGCCAGTTGCTGCGTGGCATAGGGTCCGGGCAGAAGCTCGGTCAGATCGAGGATACGAAGCCCCGAAAGCGGTGCAGTGCCGGTCATTTTTGCTCTCCTGTGCTGTCCGCGCGGTCCGGGTCTACGATCCCGGCGCATTCCGCCGAGTCGTCCTGTTCCAGGATCATGTCCCAGATCTTCTGACCCTGTGGATTTTCGAGTTCTTCCATCAGATGCGCCAGAAGCCCGGCGGATCGGCCAATCAGGGCGAAGGCCCGCGCCCAGATCGGGGCAAGCCCCATGTCCGAAACGGTGGCCCCGACCGCGCCGGCGGCGTTGATGGGCAGGAGGCGGCCATATTCCTCACGCGCGGCGGTCTCGACAGCCGTCATGAAGCGCCAGTGCCGCCCGTCGAACCCGTTCTCGCCCGCGATGCGGCGCAGGACCGGCGTGCGGGGGTCACCCGCCACATGGATCGGATGACCGAGGCCTGGCACGATCCGGCGCGCGGCGCGAAAGGCGCATACGACCTCTTGCGCGCGGGCGGCATAGGCCGCGTCATCGTCGCTGTCGGACAGCTCGCCGATCTCGTCGCGGGCAAAGGCCGCGGCGTTCTGCATGGTGCCCAGAAAATGATTCCCCGCGCCCAGCAAGCCCGCAGCCACCGCGCCCTGGAGCGATTCCGGCGCGCCCAGGATCGTCATTCGCGCAGCAATGGCGCTGGGGGTAAGGCCGTGATCGGTGGCGGTGACGATGATCGCGTTGGTCATCGCACGGGTGCGGGCATCCGGCACCTTCCCCGTGGCGGTGAAATAGATCATGTCGATGAAATCCAATTTGCCGAGGATGTCGTCGGCCAGATCGCGCCCGCGCACGTAGATGCGGTCGCGCGTGGTGAAGCCGATATCCGTCTTTACCGTCATTGTCTTGCCTTCCCTTCTGTGTTGCTCGGAGCGCGCAGGATCACCGCGTCAAGGACCGTGGCACCCACCGGACCGGCGCGCACCGGATTGAGGTCCATCTCAGCGATGTCGCCGCGCGCACCCAGGGCGGCCAGGATCACGAGAAGATCGGCAAGCGCGCCCAGCTCGGCGCCCGGGCGGCCGCGCAGCGGACCCAGCAGCGCGCGGCCGCGGATCTCGTCGATCATCGCGCGCGCTTCGGTGCGTCCGAAGGGCGCGGCGCGGTGCGTAACGTCAGAAAGCGCCTCGACCATGACGCCGCCGAGGCCGAAGCTGACCACCGGGCCGAACACCGGATCGCGGTGCAGTCCCGCCATCACCTCGACCCCCGGCCCCTGTTCCATGCGCTCGACCAAGGCACGGTCAAGCCTGTGTCCCTGCGCCGCAAGTGACGCCGTGATCGCGTCCCAGGCTGCCGCCAGCGCCTCCGCATCCGTCAGTCTGACAGCCACGGCCCCGGCTTCGGTCTTGTGCAGAAGGCCAGGCACCAGCGCCTTGAGTACTACCGGAAATCCGATCCCGCGTGCCGCCGCGTCCGCCTCCTGGGCGCTGGTCACAACCCGGCCTTCGGGCACCGTCAGACCAAGTCCGGCCAGCGCTGCCTTGGCCGCGGCCTCGTCCAGTTCGCCGGGCGGAAGCGCGGGCAGCGACGGAGCGTCGATGCCCGAGGCGGTCCAGTCGCCGCGCCAGATCAGCCGCTTCAGCGCCGTGACCGCCTTGCCCAGACTGCGAAAGGGCGCCAGCCCTGCCGCGTTCAGCGTGCTATAGCCTGCGGCGCGGTGCCCGCTCATCCACACCGGCACCAACAGCGCCGCACTGTCCGGCGCAAGTGCGACCATGTCGTCGGCGGACCGGTCGGTAATCGGGCCGTAATCGGCCGGGATCGGCAAGAGCACCACATCGGTGGCCGGATCGCGTGCCACCAGAGACAGGCAGTCGCGGTTGAGCGTATCCTGGGTGAAGACCTGGGTGGTCAGGTCCACCGGGTTTTCGAGCGCCGCATAAGACGGGGCCAGCGCACGCAACCCCGCGCGGGTGTCGGGGGCCAGTTCGGACAGGGTCAGCCCGGCGCTGCCCACCATGTCCGCGGCCAGCGCGGCAGTGCCGCCCGAAAAGGAATAGACGCAGATGCCCTGCCGTCGGGCGATGCCCGCACGCTCGAACAGTGCCGCCGTGTCGATCAACTCGTCCAGATCGTCCACCTCGACGATGCCGTGCTGGCGAAACAGCGCCGAGGTGACCGTCGCCGACCCCGCCAGCGCGGCGGTGTGCGAACGGGTGGCAGCAACGCCATAGTCCGACTTGCCCACCTTCATCGCCACCACCGGCTTGCCGGCGCGGGCGGCGGCGCGGGCAGCAGCCAGAAAGCGCGGCCCGTCGCGGAAGCCTTCAGCGAGAAGCGCGATTACCTTTATGTCGGGATCGCCCACCATGTGGTGCACGACATCGGCCATGGTCAGGTCTGCCTCGTTGCCGGTAGAGCACCACAGGCCGACGCCGATTCCGCGTTCGCTGGCCTGGATAAAGGCACGGCCAAGCCCGCCGCCCTGGGTGACAAGCCCGATGCCGCCGCCCAGCGTGTCGTTCTTGAACACCGGCGAGAAGGTCAGCCCGAGGCGGCGATTGATGTTGCTCAGCCCCGGCGAGTTCGGACCGTAGATGCGCATCCCGCTTTGCCGGGCGATTTCGGCCATCTCGGTTTCAGCGGCCCGGCCCTCATCCCCGGTTTCACCAAAGCCAGAGGTGAAGACCACCGCGAAACCAGTTCCTGCCGCCGCGCAATCGCGCAAGGCGCCCACCACCGCATCGGCAGGAAGGCACACCACCGCCACATCGACGGGACCAGGCAAGGCTGAAATTGCGGGATAGGCAAGAAGACCATGCACCCTTTCACGCCCGGGATTGACCGGGAAGATCTGCCCATCGAAGTCGGAATGCTCGGTAAGGTTCAGCAAGGTATCGCTGCCCACGCTACGCGGCCTTTCACTGGCCCCCAGGATCGCCACGCTGCGTGGCGACAAGAGCCGCGAAAGATCGGGAAAGTCGCGGGCGACCACCTGCTCAACCACCTTGCGGCGCCCGCCGTACGAGCAGTTTCCAGACCCCTTCCACCACGGTTTCGCCGCGCTGGTTGATAACCTCGCGCCGGAACGACAGGATGCCGCGTTCGGGTTTCGAGGTCTCGCGCTTCTCGGCTACGGTGACGCGCACCCCGATCGTGTCGCCGATGAGGGTCGGTTTCGGGAAACGGCACTGCATGTCGAGCAGCCCCAGAAGCGAGGGTTCCAGGAACGTGTTCATCAGCATCCGCGTGGTCAGCCCCGACATCACCGACACCACAAGCAACCCGTGTGCAATGCGCTGGCCAAAGGCCGAATCGGCGGCGTATTCGGCATCGACGTGCAGCCGGTTGAAATCGCCCGACAGGCAGGCGAAATTCGCTACATCTGCCTCGGTGATGGTACGGGTGGGGCTGTCGAACTGGTCGCCTTCGTTCAGGTCCTCCCAGTAGAGCTGCTGGCCCTTCAGGGCCGAAAGATCGGGCCGTGTCATTGGGTTTCCTCCTCTGGCAGTGCCAGCACTGCCTCTTTCAGTTCAGCCTTGAGAACGCGGCCGGTCAGGTTGCGCGGCACCGCCGCCATGAAGACCACCCGCCGCGGGCGCTTGTATCGGTCAAGCCGGGTTTCGGCATGCGCGATCACATCGGCCGCTGTCAGCTGCTCGCCCGGCGCGGGGACGATCACCGCGCAGATCGCCTCGGTCCAGCGCGGATCGGGCAGACCCACGCAATGCGCTTCGGCGATCGCTGGGTGGCCGGCCAGCGCCTCCTCGATCTCGGGGGCGTAGACATTGATGCCGCCGCTCTTGATGATGTCGCGCTTGCGACCGGTGAACCAGAGCAGCCCTTCGTCGTCGATCCGGCCCAGATCGCCCACGGTCAGATAGTCGCCGCGCCGGTTTTCAGCGGTCAGCGCCTCATCCTTGTAATACCCGTCATAGCGGCTTTTGCTGCGGGTGCAGATCTCGCCGACTTCACCCTGCGGCACCTCGTTTCCATCATCATCGAGGATCTTCAGTTCGACGCCAAAGAACGGGCGACCAACGCAGTTGCCCGCCAAATTCCGGCGCAGATCTTCTGCTGTGAGGTTGGCGTAAGGGCCCGCCTCGCTTGACGCGGCATAGATCATCAGCGCGTCACCAAACTTGTCCAGCGCAGCGTGCTTGAGGTCAGGATACATTTCGCCGCCGCCCGATTGCAGCGTGCGTAGCGACGACAGGTCGGCGCTGGCGAAGCCGTCGGCCTCCACCATCCGCTGGAGCATGGCCGGCAGCAGCATGGTGGCGGTCAGCCGCTCGTCCTCGATCAAGCGCAGCGCACCAGCGCCGTCGAAGCGGCGCATCAGGTAAACGCTGGCCCCCAGATAGAGCGGTAGCAGCGTGTATGTGCAGCCAGCCGACAGGCAGATCGGCAGCGCAGAAAGCGCCCGGTCGTCAGGGCGAAAGCGCTGTTCAATGGCGCGTTCTTCCATGCCGAACAGGCTGCGCAGCGCGCCCTTGGGCTTGCCGGTGGTGCCCGAGGTGTGAAGCATGATCGTGGTGCCATCCCGCCCTTGGGGCGGATCGGGCGGGGTGTCTGCCAGAAGGTCCGACAAGCGCGGCAGCCCTTGCGCGCCCTCTGCCACGTCGCCCAGGGCAATGATGTCGTCCACCACGGTCCGGAACAGATCGGCATGGTCCAGCGCCGCCTCTCCCAGCAGCAATGCCTTGCTGTCGGAGCGGGCCACCACATCGGCCATGACCTCGGGCGCGATGCGATAGTTGATCGGCGCGGGGATCGCGCCCAGCCCGGTCACCGCCACATAGGCGGCAAGGAAATCGGGATGATTTTCCGAGATCACCGCCACCTTGTCGCCCGGTCCGATGCCGCGCCGCGCCAGCACCGTCATCATCCGTTCCACCCGGTCAAGGACATCTGCATAGCTCTGGCTGCGCCCCTCAAACACCACTGCGGGTTTCGTCGGAACCCGCCGTGCATTCAGCCTGAGGGCATGGAGAAACGTCATCGGCATGGCCGCCTCCTCAGGTGAAGGCCGAGATCCCGAGAACCTCACGCCCTATGATCAATGTCTGGATTTCCGACGTGCCCTCGGGGATCAACCCGCCGCGCGTGTCGCGGAACAACCGCTCGACGGGGTAGTCGGTGGAATATCCCAGCCCGCCGTGCGCCTGTAGCGCCATCGAGGCCACCTCATGCGCCGCCTCGCTGGCATAAAGCTTGGCGATCGAACATTCCTTGCGCCCGGGCAGACCCGCGTCCAGCGCTTGGGCGGCACGGTCAGTCAGCGCGCGGGCGGCCTCGGTGCGGATGGTCATATCGACGATCAGCTTCTGCACCAGTTGATAGCTTCCGATCACGTTGCCGAACTGCTTGCGCGTCTTGGCGTAATCGGTGGACAGGTCCAGCGACCGCTGCGCCGCGCCAACTGCGCCCGCCGCCACGTTGAGCCGGCCATAGTTCAACCCGGTAAGGATCGCCTTGAGGCCCTTGCCCGCCGGACCCAACAGGTTTTCCTTTGGCACCCTTGCGTCATTAAACGCGAGTTGTGAGGTCGCCGTGGCCTTGATGAACATCGTACCCACGCGCGAGGCTTCGAAATCGGTTTCCTCGGGGTCCACGATAAACAGGCTCAGATCGCCATCACAGCCTTGGGTGAAGGTCCGCGCCACCAGGATTCCGACACGGCCGTGAACGCCGTTCGTCGTCCACAGCTTGCCGCCGTTGATCAGCCAGTGGTCGCCCTTGTCCTCGGCGCGGGTCTGGACCGAAGCGACATCCGAGCCGTGGTCGGGTTCGGTGATCCCGACCCAGACCGGCATTTCGCCGGCCATGACGGGTTTCAGCCATTTCTCTTTCTGCCGGGCATCGCCCAGATGGTGCAGCAGCGCGGCGACGATGTTGACGGTGTTGAGCAGCACCCGGAGCGACAGCCAGCGATACCCCGCTTCCTCCATCATCATCGCCCAGGTGCGGTAGCTGAGACCGTAGCCGCCCGCGTCTTCGGGCAGCAACCCGCCGAGATAGCCGAACTGACGAAGCTCGCCCACCATCTCCCAAGGCAGCTCGCCCGCCGCCTCGCATTCGGCGATGCGCGCCTCGGTCAGATCGCGCGCCATGAAACCCCTTATGCTGTCACGCAGCATCCGCGTCTCTTGCTCCTGGTTATCGGTGGACGGCGCGACATGTTCAGCCATATCGGCCCCCGGTGATGTGCAGCGTCTCACCCGAGATGTATTCCGCCGCATCCGAGGCCAGGAACACCACGCCGTTGGCGATGTCGCGCTCGTTGCCCAGACGCGGCACGGTGTTCATCGCCAGCGCGCGCGACTTGATCCGGTCATAGTTCGGAAGCGCCTCGATCATGTCGGTGGCGATGAAACCCGGCGCGATGGCGTTGACAGTGACGTTGAAGCGCCCCTGCTCCATCCCAAGCGCCCGGGTAAAGCCGATGATGCCGGCCTTGGCCGCCGCATAGTTGGTCTGCCCCGGATTGCCGAGATAGGCGCGCGACGAGATATTGATCACCCGGCCCCAGTTCTGCTCCATGAAATGCGGCACCACGGCACGCGAGCAGTTGTAGGCACCTTTCAGGATCACGCCCACCACGGCATCCCAATCTTGCTCAGGCATCTTGGTGATGTAGTTGTCGCGCGGAAAGCCGGCGTTGTTCACAAGGATATGGACCGCCCCGAATTCCTCGATCGTGCGCGCGACGAGCGCGTTGACCTGTGTCTCGTCGGTGACGTCGCAGACGGCGCCGATCGCCGCGTAACCGTCGGCGACAAACGCAGCGCGGGTCGCTTCAGTGGTTTCCGGGTCGATATCGGTGATCACCACCTTCGCCCCTTCCTCGGCCAGCGCGCGCGCTGTCACCGCGCCGATCCCGCGGCCCGACCCGGTGACGATTGCTACCTTGTCCTTCAGTCCCAGTTTCACTTTCGATTCCTTTTTATTGCCTAGTATTCACCCGAGAACGCGGTGACGATTTCCGGGAAGAAGGCGATCAGCGCCAGAACCGCGAACTCTGCCAGAACGAAGGGCAACACACCCACAAAGACCCGTTTGAGCGGCACCCCGGTGATCGAGCTGGCGACGAAGACGTTCATCCCGATGGGCGGCGTGATCAGCCCGATCTCGACGGTCTTGGTGATGAGGATGCCAAACCAGATCGGCGAGTAGCCGAGTTCCATGACCATCGGAAAGACGATCGGCATGGTCAGGATCAGGATCGCCAGCTGATCCATAACGCAGCCCAGAAGCACGTAGATCACGATCAGGATGAGGATCACCATTCCCGGACTGATCTCCAGCCCCTGCACGTAGGAAACCAGCGCCTGCGGTGCCATCGTGAGGGTAACGAAATAGCCGAAGATATGGGCCCCGATGATGATGGTAAAGATCATTGCCGTGGGGCGGGTGGTGCGTTCAAGCGCGTTCATGAAGTCGCGCCAGCCCATGCGCCGCAGCATCACGGCCGCGATCAGGATCGCGCCGAGACAGCCTGCCGCCGCAGCTTCGGTGACGGTGACGGCGCCGGAATAGATTCCGGCGACCACAAACACGAACAGCAAGATCACCGGCCAAAGCTCACGCAGCGACAGGATGCGCTCTCGCCAGCTGTGGCTTTGCACCGGCGGCGCAAATTTGGGGTTCAGCGCCGCCCAGGCCATGGTGATGCCGGCAAAGGACAGCGCGGTGATGAGTCCGGGCACGATGCCGGCGATGAAGAGCCCGCCGATAGAGGTTTCGGTGATAATGCCGTAGACCATGAGCACCACCGACGGCGGAATAATGATCGACAGCGTGCCGGCTGCCGCCACCGTGCCCACGATCATACCACGGTCATAGCCGTATTTTTTGGCCTCCGGCGCGACGGTGCGGGCCATTGTCGCGGTGGCGGCGGTCGACGAGCCAGACACGGCACCGAAACCTGCGCTGGTGAACACCGTCGCCACAGCCAGCCCGCCCGGCAGATGCCCGACCCACTTGTTGGCGGCGCGGAACATGTCCGACGAGATCCGGCTGGCCGAAAGGATCTCGGCCATAAGGATGAAGAGCGGTATGGCAGTCAGCAACCAGGAGGCTGTGTTGCGATAGGGAGCGACCGACAGGATCCCGAGCGCAAGATTGAGCCCGCCGATCAGATAAAGCCCCACAGTGCCGGCGATGCCCATAGCGAAGCCAATCGGCATCCCGACGACGAGAAGTCCCGCCAGCAGGACGGACACGGGTGCGAGATATTCCATGTTCAGACTGTCCGATCCGTGGTGTCGCGGAGCCGCTGCACGTCGCCCGCCACGTTCACCAGAAGCCGCAGGACAATCAGCAGGCAGCCGATTGGCGCAATCACGAGGGCGGTGACGAGCGGCGCGTCGATGTCGCCCGACGTGCGATACCCGAAGTCCCACGCCTTGAGCGCCTCACGCGAGGCACCGTAGCACACCAGCGCGAAAAACGCGGCCGCCAGCAGACGCAGAACCACGTCGAGACCGGCGCGCAGCCTGGCAGGCAGCGCCTCGAACAGGATCCCCACCCGCACATGGCCGTCGTGCATCTCAAGGTAGCTCAGGCTTCCGAACACGATGATGGGCATCAGATAGAGTTCGGTGGCCCCTATGACGCCCTCGATCGGGTCGTTCAGGACATAGCGGGTGAAGATCTGGATAAGGATCAGCACCAGCATGATGATCATCGCCGCGCGCGACAGCCAGTTCGCCCAGGTGTCAACCCGGTCCATTGTGCGGCCAAGAGGGCCGTGCAATCCAGCCTTGGGCGGCGGCACGGCGTCCTCTTCGGGATCAAGATCATGCGGATGCACGGTCGGGCCCCTTTACTGCTTCTGGTGCTTTTCGATATTTGAACGAAAAGCCTCCAGCACCTCGCCGCCGGGCATGCCGCGCTCTTCCAGGTCCGAAACCCAGGCATCGAAGACCGGCGCCGTGGCCGTTCTGACCTGTTCGCGCTGCGCTTCGTCAAGAACGATGACCTCGATGCCGCTTTCGCGCATCTTGTCTTCGAGTTCGGCGGCCGATCGGTCGGTTTCCTCGGCGACGCGCTGCATCGCCTCCTGCGCCGCCTGCTTCATCGCCTCCTGATGCTCGGGCGCAAGCCCTTGCCAGACCTCGTCGCGGATCACGTAAGGTGCCCAGTACACGAAGATATCCAGCCCAAGCACAGCGGTGTCGATCACCTCTTCGAGCTTGTAGGAATAGATGCTCGTGGTCGGGAAGATCGCGCCGTCAACCGTGCCGGTTCGCATCGCCTGATAGGTTTCGGGGCTGGGAATATCCACCGGAGCGCCGCCCAGGGCCTTGACCGATTCCGACATGTTACCGGCAATGATCTTCAGCTTGAGCCCATCGATGTCCTCCAGGCCGTCGATCTCCTTGCCACGGGTAAAGAGATTGTAGGTGGAGGTCATCACGCCCCAGAGCGGACGCATCCCGTTTTTCAGAAAATCGTTCTCCAGGATCGGCCCCGAGGTCACCGTATCGTAGAATGCCGGTGTTCCGACCGTACTTTGCGAGAACAGCCCCGGCAGCGTGTGCACACCGGCCAGCGGCATCGTGCCCCCGTTATAGGCCGGTGGAACATAGCCTATGTCCACCACGCCCGATTGCACCATCGAGAACATGTCGCGAAGCGAGCCCATCTGCCCGGCGCCGAAATACTGGAACTGGACCTCGCCGTCGGTCAGTTCGGTCACCCGCTCCATCCAGTATTTAGTGCCGGTCTCGACGATGTAGTGGCCCGGCGGAAAGGTGTCCGCCACCTTGAGGGTTGTCTCGGCCAAGGCCACCTGCGGCGCCAGCGCGCCTGCGATTATCAGCGCCGCGCCTGCGGCAAGACGATCCAGTCCGTTCAATACAGTCATTATAATTCTTCCTCCCTGCGTCGGCTGACGCTTCCCGAACCCCGCCCCTCTCGTAGTGTTTCGGCGGGTGCCTCATGGACCGTTTCGTGGCCCGTCCGCAGGTCGGCCTTCCTGGTTCGACGCAACCACACGGCACGCGGCCCGGTCAATGCGGAAGCGGTGCCCACTCCGATGCGGTCACCAGATCGCACATATATGCTATTGCGCCAACCGAAGCCGCAGCGACAGCCACGCGTTAATCAAGCGTCAACAGGACTTGGACATCCCCGGCGCTTTCTCGGCCACGTAAGAGAAGATCAGTTCCTCGCTGACCGGCGCGATGAAGTTCAGCACGCTTTCGCGAAAGTAGCGCTCGACGTGGTATTCCTGCGCGAAGCCAAAGCCGCCATGGGTGCGCACCGCCCGGAACGCCGCTTCGTAGGCTGCCGGTCCTGCGAGGGTGCGCGCGGTATTGGCCTGGAGCCCGCGGAGCCTGTTCTGAACGTAAAGCGCGGCGGAACTGAAGACGCATCCACACCGAAGCGAGCGGATGCTGGATAGACTGGTTCTGACTGATCGGACGACCGAAGACGACGCGCTCGCGCGAAAAGGCCGGTGCCTGCCTCATGGGACCACTGCAACCCGCTGCCGTCAATTTACCCTGACTTTGCAAAAAGCCAGCGCCAGTGGGTTACCGATTCTGACCAGGGTCAGAACCTACTCTTTTGCCAGGGGGGCACAAAAATCACGACGGGTGGGGATCCCGATGTTCAACGGACTCTAGGATCATGACCTTTCTTTCCCAGATGCCGAACAATTTCTTCACGCATGATCCTAACAATCTCGTTCTCGGATCGCTGGATGACATCCGTTGGGGCACCAACCCCGACGGCAAAAAGGCGGGAACTCTGGTGGCTGGGAAAAGGCATGGAGATCAATCCGGCGCCTTTGACGACTTGATCGGTGGAAAGATAGTACCCCTTGGCACGGGTCTCGGCCAACGAGGCGACGAAGGCCTTCACGTCCACCGCCGGTTTGTCGGGCGCACGATAAGCATTGATCTTTCGTAACAGGCGGCCCACTTCTTCATCGCTGAAGCGGCTCATCAGAACCCGCCCCACCCCCGAAGTCCCCAGCGGACGTCGCGTTCCGAGTGAAATGTGGTGGATCGGCGACTTCTTCGGACGGATTACTTGGACATACTCGGCTTCGTCACCGTTCTTTGTTCCCAGGACAACGACATGTTGCGTCCGTTGCGCGATCGCCTTGAGCAACCGCTGGATGATGCCTTCGCCGAACAGATCCGGGTTCATCCATGAGCCCAGAAGAGGGACGCGTTCCGTGGGGAAGTAGTTCTTGTTTCGGGCATCGTGTGTCAGGAAGCCGAGGCTGACCATGCTCTTCAAGAGCGACGAGGTACTCGATTGCGGATACCCCAGTTTCTTGGATACTTCCACGACCGATAGCGGCCGTCGCACCTCGTCGAAATACACCAACGTTTCACAGGTGCGGGCGACTGATTTCACGATGTGGTGCCCGCCGGTCTTCGCCAGCGTCTGATGCGCGTCTTCCATGATCTCCTCCCAGCATACTATTATATGAACAGTATTCCGAAAGCAAAATGGCCGCGTATGTGGTTTCTGTCAACTGTTAGAAAATCGCAGAAGGCTCGCCGCAGCTGTCAGGGGATCGGGAAGATGTCGGGCTCGTTTGTCAGTGGCCGCCTCGCTTTATGGGGATGATTACGCCATCAGCGGCCACGGCGCCCTGGCCACTGGGCCCGACGATCAACGGGTTCACATCAATGGTCTCAAGCGCTGCCCCGTGATAGGCGGCAAAGGCCGACAGGCGCGCAAGGGCGTCGGCGAGCGCGCCGATGTCGCGTTCGGGCGCCCCCCGGAATGCGTCCAGCAGTTTTCGACCGTGGATTTCGTCGATCATGCGGCGGGCTTCGGCGGGACCGAAAGGAGCAACCCGGAAGGACACGTCTCCCAGCGCCTCGACCAGCACGCCGCCCAGACCGAACATGACCACCGGGCCGAACGCCGGATCCTGGGTCACGCCCAGTATGGCCTCCAGCCCAGGTGCTGCCTGTTCCGCCACGACCAGACCGTCGATTCGCGCATCGGGCGCTTTCTCGGACGCCAGTTCCAGAATGCGCACCCCGGCAGAGCGGACCTCTTCGGCCGAGCGCAGGTTCAGCGCCACGCCACCGATATCGGATTTATGCAGGATGTCGGGCGAGGCGATCTTCAACACGATCGGAAAGCCCATCTCCTGCGCCGCCTCGGCTGCCGCCTCCGGAGTCCTGACCAGGGTTTCGCGCACGATCCCGATGCCGGCCTCGGCAAGCAGCGCCTTGGCCTCGATCTCGTTCACCATGCCGTCCGGCAACGGCGACAGGTCGGACAGTTCGGGTATCGGGTCATGTTCGCCGGCCCGCGCGAAGGACCTGGCGAAATAGCGCAATGCGGCCATCGCACGGACCGCGCGGGTCGGTTCCTCGAACACGATGAACCCCGACTTTTCATATGCAGCACGACCCTCGGGTTCGGTCAGCGAACAGAACAGCATCGGCCGGCCGGGAAACTTCTCGCGGATGCGCTCCAGCCCGATCCGGATGGCTTCGTTCAGGTCGGCGACAAGACCGACCGTGGACATGAAGATGATGGCTCCGTCGATTTCGCCGTCGCCAAACAACACATCCATGTTGGTTTCCAGCAGGTCGATCTGGTTGACCAACTGCGCCGTCACATCGACCGGGTTTCGGACACCTGCGAAAGGCAGCACCTCTTTCAGTTTTTTCTGCGCGTGATCGGGAAGCGAGGGCACGTCCAGTTTCAGTTTCTCGGCCTCGTCGGCCATCAGCACCCCAACGCCGCCGGACACCGTCACAAGACCCAGCCGGTCGCCCTGCATCATCGAACCGGATTCGGCGCAGGCATAGGTCACATCGAACATTTCGTCGACCGATTGCGCCCGGTAGACGCCGTATTGCCGAAAGGCCGCGTCATAGACCGCGTCGGACCCCGCCAGCGAGGCGGTATGCGATTGCGCGGCCTCGGCACCGACCGCGCTGCGGCCGACCTTCATCATGACCACCGGCTTTTCCCGTGCGCGCGCCAGTTCAAGGGCCTCGACCAGCCTGTCGCGGTCGGTCGCGCCTTCGAGGTATCCCATGATTACCCGGGTTTCGTCATCCTGCGCGCAATAGGCCACCGCATCGGCGAAATCGACGTCGCAGGAATTGCCCGTCGTCGCCCAGAGGTTCACACCCAGTCCGCGCATCCTGACCAGCGTCATGCAATACGACCCGAAGGCGCCGCTCTGGCTGACGATCGACACGCCGCCGGGCTTGGGCAGGTGCTTTTCGACCCCGGTGTGAAGGTGGCGTAAAGATTGTGGCGCACATTGGCGATGCCAAGGCAGTTCGGCCCGACAAGCCGCATACCCCCTTCGCGCGCGATATCCACCATGCGCGCCTGAAGCGCGGCGCCTTCGGAATCAACCTCGGAAAACCCCGAGCTGAAGATCACCGCCCCCCGCACGCCGCGGGCCGCGCATTGCTCGACCGCTTGAACCGCCAGCGGCGCGGGCAGCGCGATCACCGCCAGATCCGGGGTCGTCGGGGCCTCGGAGATCGACGGATAGGCCGTCAAACCCTGCACCTCGGGCGACTTCGGATTTATCGGCAGGATCGGGCCGTCGAACCCGTGACGTATGAGAAAATTCACCGGCCGTCCGCCGATGCGCTTGGGGTCACTCGACGCGCCGATCACGGCAACAGAACGAGGGGCGAAAATGGCATCCATTCCGTCAATTCGCATGGGTCTTCCTTTGATATTCTAAACTAGTAGGACTTCGGCAGGCCGAGCGCATGTTCCGCGATGAACGACAGCACCAGTTGCGGGGTGACCGGCGCGATGCGGAACAGGATGGCTTCCCGCACAAGCCGCTCGACATGGTATTCCTTGGCATAGCCGAAACCGCCGAAGGTAAGCTGCGCGGTCTGCGTCGCCTTCACCGCCGCTTCGCCGGCTAGGTATTTGCCTGCGTTGGCTTCGTTTCCGCAGGGCTTGCCGGCATCGTAAAGCGCGCCGGCGTTCATCGCCATGAGGTTGGCGGCTTCCAGCTCGGCCCAGCAGGCGGCCAGCGGGTGCTGCACACCCTGGTTCTGTCCGATCGGCCTGCCAAAGACGACACGCTCATTGGCGTAATCCACCGCACGCCGAAGCGCGTTGCGCCCGATGCCCACCGCTTCGGCGGCGATAAGCACCCTTTCGGGATTCAGCCCGTGCAGGATCTGGCGAAAGCCCTGACCTTCCTCGCCGATCAGATCTTCGGCCGGGATCGGCAGCCCGTCGATGAACAGCTCGTTTGAATCGACGCACTTGCGACCCATCTTCTCGATCTCGCGCACCGTGACGAAGGTCCGATCAAGATCGGTGTAGAACAGGCTCAGGCCTTCGGTCGGTTTTTTGACCTCTTCAAGCGGGGTGGTGCGCGCCAGAAGCAGGATCTTGTCGGCCACCTGGGCGGTCGAAATCCAGACCTTCTGCCCATGCACGACATAGCGGTCGCCCTGACGCACGGCGCGAGTTTTCAGCTTGGTCGTGTCGAGGCCGGTCGTCGGTTCGGTGACACCGAAACAGGCCCGTTGCTCGCCGGCCACCAGTGGCGGAAGATAGGTCTTCTTCTGGTCCTCGGTGCCGAACTTGACGACCGGATTCAGGCCGAAGATGTTCATATGGATCGCCGAGGCGGCGCTGTTGCCGCCCCCGGACTCTGCGATCGCCTGCATCATGATCGCAGCGTCGACAATCCCAAGTCCGGCGCCGCCGTAGGCTTCGGGGATGGCGATTCCCAGCCAGCCATCGCGGGCCAGCTTCTGGTGCAATTCGTGCGGGAAGCCGCCTTCGCGATCCCGGTTCAGCCAGAACTCGTCGTCGAACTCTTCGCAAATCCGCAGGACGGCATCGCGGATTCCCTGCTGATCGGATGTCATCTGATAGGTCATGGTGTTCTCCTCAAATCTCGCAGTCCGCTCTCAGCGTTTCGGTTCGGCTACAGTGCCGTTTTCGGTGAGCTTGTCGATCTTCCCGGCGTCGTATCCGAGCTCTTCCAGCACTGCGCGGCTGTCGGCGCCCAGCTCTCTGCGCCCGAGCCAGCGCAGCCGTCCCGGCGTCTTGTCCAGCTTTGGCACGGGTCCGACGACCTTGGTGTCGTCGCCCTCGACCCCGACGATGTCGCCGCGCGCGGCGATCTGCGGATCGGCAAGGATGTCATCGACGTCATAGACCATCGCCGCCACGGCATCGTGGGCCTGGAAGATGTCAATCGCCTTCTGCGCGTCATGCTGTGCCACAAATGCGCCGAGACGGTCCACAATCTCGTCCATGTGCTCCGCGAAGCCATCGAGGCTTTGGAATTGCGGCTGTTCCGCCCATTCCTTTCCGCCCGCGGCTTCCAGAAGCCGCCGCCCGGTCGCCGCACTGCCTGCGCTGATTGTGACCCATTTCCCGTCCCTGGCGCGAAACACCCCGCCGGGGCGTAGGAATTGGGTGCCTGAAGTCCGTTTCGGTCAACCGGCAGCCCCGCGCCGGTTCGCGTCGGAACGTGGTAGTCGATCAGGCGCAACAGCGGCTCGAAGATGGCCAGGTCCACCACCTGGCCCCTGGCGCTGCCGTTCTGCACCGCATGAAGCGCCATCATCGCGCCGTAGGCCGCCATCAGGCCGGTGGTCGAATCCGCGACGGGAAAGCCGGGGTGCATCGGCGCGTTGTCGGCAAAGCCGGTGATGTGCGCCAGTCCGCTCATGGCCTCGCCGGCCCGACCGAAACCCGGCCACGAGGAACGCAGCCCGGTCTGGCCATAGCCCGAGATCCGCACGATCACCAGATCGGGATTCCAGCCATGCAGAACCTCTGGCGCCAATCCCGCCCTTTCAAGCACGCCGGGGCGGAAGTTTTCGATAAGAACCTGCGCGTTTTCGACCAAGCGGCGCAGAACCTCGCGGCCGTCTTCGGTTTTCCAGTCCAGCGCAACCAGTCGCTTGTTTCGGGCCAGCGTCTTCCACCACACACCGACGCCATCCTTGGCGCGCGCGCTCAGAACCCGCAGCATGTCGCCCTGCCCCGGCCGTTCGATCTTGATCACATCGGCGCCGAAATCGGAGAGCAGAGCGCCGCACATCGGCGCGGCAATCACATGCCCCATTTCAATCACCCTGAGATCGCTCAGCGGCCCGTCTGTTAATTTCACTCGGTAGTCTCCCAGATTGTCATTTCTCGGTCGTCAAGCCCCAACCTCCGGGTCCAGCGCCCTCAGTCTCATCGGAACCTAAATCCATTGCGAGAACAATCGAACACCCGTTAGATCATCGAAACGGGCAATAAAATTTTCACTTGACGGAGAAAGAAATGGCTGAGCCAAACACGAATCGAATGACGACACCCCGCCCCACGGTTGGCCAAGCTCTGGACGGGCTGTTCGACCCGCGCACCATCGCGGTCGTCGGGGCGTCCCGCACCAAGGGCAAGCTCGGGCAGGCCGTGCTGGCCCTGCTGAAGAGCAACGGCTATCGCGGCAAGATCATTCCGGTGAACCCCTCGGGCGGCGAAATCGAGGGGCTTGCGGCAGCACGCAGCCTGGAGGAGATCGACGGCCCGATCGACGTGGTCGTTCTGGCAACCCCTGTCGGCGTCGCTCTCGATGCGCTGGAAACCTGTACCCGGCTCGATGTGAAAGTCGTGGTCGGGGTGACCTCCGGCTTTTCGGAAGCCGGGGAAGACGGCCACAACAACGAGATGCGGCTGCGCCGGATCATGCAGGACGCGCCCTTTCGCCTGGTCGGGCCGAACTGCGAAGGCGTGGTGCGCCCCGCGTCGGATCTGCAATTGACCTTCAGCCCCATGTTCAACGGTCTCAGGCCCGGCCCCGTGGCCATGATTTCCCAGTCCGGCGCGCTAGGCGGCCTTATGGCGTTGCGTCTGGGCGAACGCGGCGTGGGGATCAATGCCATCGTCTCCAGCGGCAACGAAACGGATCTGACCGCCGCGGATCTGCTCGAATATCTCGGCAACGATCCGCAGACCCGCGTGGTTCTGTGCTACGTCGAGGAACTGCGCGACGGGCGCCGCTTTGCCGAGGCGGCCCAACGACTCACAAGAGCCGGAAAGCACGTCATTGCGGTCAAGGGCGGACGAAGCCGCGCCGGATCGCGCGCTGTCCAATCGCATACCGGCGCGATGGCCGGAGACGACCGGGTGATCAGTGCGGTCTTCCGCGAAACCGGGGTTATCCGCGCCCGGGAATCCGTGGCTGCCGTCGATGCCGTCACGGCCCTCGCCGCAGGCAGGCGGCCTGCCGGCAACCGGGTCGGAATCATCTCTGTCACCGGCGGGCTCGGCGTCGAGATGACCGACCTGGCCGAAAGCGCCGGCTTCGAGGTTCCGGTCCTGGCCGAAGCGACGCAAACCGCGCTGTCGCGTTATGTGCCGTTCTACGGCTCGGTGTCGAATCCGGTCGATCTGACCGGCGTCGTTCTGGCGAATCCCACCTATGTGGGCCGTTGCCTGGAGGCCGTAGCGGCCGATCCGGGCGTGGATATCGCCATCGCAATTATCACATTTGTGCCGGATCAACAGTTCATCGAGGCTTTGGCCGAGGCGTTCGACAGCACCGGCAAGCCGATCCTGATTGTCTGGACAGGCTCGGCGCGCAGCAATGCCTCGGGCGAGGCGCTGCGCGAACGGGCTGTCCCGGTTTATGATTCGCCCGCGCGGGCGGCCTCGGGCCTTTCGGCGCTGGCGGCTACGACAGGAGAAGTGGCATGACCCCGAGGGAAACACTGGAAAACTGGCAGCGCGCCGGGCGTAAAGTGGTCCACGAGGCCGACGCGAAGGACCTGCTGCAACAGATCGGTATACCGGTGCCGAAACGCGATCCCGCCGAGGGGCGCTGTGTCGCCAAGCTGTGTCACGACGACTACCCGCACAAGTCCGATCATGGTCTCGTCCGACTGGGTCTCTCGCCTCAAGAGGCGAAACAGGCCGCCGCCGAAATGGCGGAACGGTTTGTGGGCGGCACGGCGCTGATCGAGGAAATGGAAGAAGGGTCCGTGGCCGAATGGATCATCGGTTGCAAACGCGACGACACCTTTGGCCCGATCGTTCTGGCCGGCCCCGGCGGAATTCTGGTGGAACTGATAGACGCGGCCGAAATCCGGCTTGCACCCGCAGGGCCGCAAACCGCCGAGGCGATGGTGGATTCGGGCCCGGGTGCCAGGTTGCTGGCGGGGCTGCGCGGCGCGGAACCCGCCGACAAGGGGGCCCTGGCGGACCTGATTTCACGCATATCTGTTTTCTTCGCCGAGAACGCCGATCTGATCTCGGAAATTGAAATCAACCCTGTGATGGTTCGGGCGGACGGGAAAGGATTGGCTGCTGCCGATGCCTTGATCGTGTTGGCACCCAAGGCGAATGAACAGGAGAATTTAACGTGATACGTCACCCTTTCGGAGAGTTGTCACTGGGCCAGACCGGCGTTTCGAGCGGGCGGACGATGACGGAAACCGATGTCGTCAATTTCTGCATGCTCACCGGGAACTGGCTCGAACTGCATTCCAACATCGAGCATGCCAAGGAGGCGATATACGGCCAGCGCCTTGTTCAGGGCAGCCTCGTGTTTTCCATCGTCAACGCGATGATCCCCTTCGACAGCTCCGTGCTCGCTGCCTTCTACGGCTGCGACAAGCTGCGCTTTCTGCGACCGACCTTCATCAACGACACCCTCTGGGCCCGCGCGGAAATCGTCAATCTGAAGGATCATGACGAAAAGCATGGTGTCGTGACCAGCAAGCTGGAAGGCATCAACCAGCGGGACGAAACGGTGATGCGCTGCGAGTTCAGCCTGCTAATCCGAAAGACCCGTCTCGATCGCCCCGGAGAACCGCCCAAAATCCGGGCCGCGCACGACACCACACAAGGAGAGAGCGCATGAACTTCCTGACCCCCGAGCAGGAGATGTGGCGCGCGACCGTCGAGCGTTTCATCGACGAGGAGATCGGCCGCGACTATATCCGCAAATGCGATCTCGAACGCGAATACCCCTATGAGGCCTATGAAAAGGTGGCCAAGCAGGGCTGGCTCGGCATCCTGTTCTCGGAAGAGAGCGGCGGGCTGGGCGGCGACATCATGGATTATGCGCTGATGTGCGAGGGGCTGGCAAAATACGGCTTCGACTTTTCCACCGGCCTGATGGTCGCCACCTTCACCGCAATGAATATCGAGAAATTCGGCACGCCCGAACAGAAAGAGCGGTACATCCAGCCGTTCCTGGATGGCGACATCCGCTTCTCGATCTCGATTTCCGAACCCGGCGCCGGGTCGGACGCGGCTTCGACCAAGACCCGCGCGCGGCGCGACGGCAACGGCTGGGTGGTCAAGGGGCAAAAGCTCTGGTGCTCGGGCGCAAAGGCCGACAATGCGATCCTCGCCATGCTGACCCGCACCGACCCCGACGCGCCAAAGCACAAGGGGCTGTCGGTCTTCCTGATCCCCAACGACACCGAGGGTCTGGACATCCGCAAGCTGCCGACCCTGGCGCGGCGCGCAACAGGAACCACCGAGATTTTCGTGGACGACGTGAAACTGCCTTCCGATGCGCTGCTGGGCACCGAGAATGAAGGCTGGTCAATCATCACCGACCATCTGGAACTGGAACGTGTCGCCGTGGCCGCGGCCTATGTCGGCAATGCCCAGACAGCGGTGGACGATGCCCTGCGCTACGCGCATGAACGGATCCAGTTCGACAAGCCGATCTTCGACTTTCAGGTGATCCGCCACATGCTGGCCGACATGCAGACCCAGGTCGACGCCGCGCGGCTTCTGGTCTATCGCGCTGCCAGCCTGGCCGCGGCCAAGACGCCCTGCACGCGCGAAGTGTCGATGGCGAAACTCTTTGCCTCCGAGACCCTGCAAACCGTCACCCGTAACGGCATGCAGATCCTCGGCGGGCATTCCATGCTGCCCGACTCGGACATGGAACGCTATTTCCGTGAAGGGATGCAAAGCACCATCGGTGGCGGAACCTCGCAGATACAGCGCACGCTGATCGCCAAGACCATGCGCCCGAACTGACCTCGGGCCCGCTTTGGGACACCACCGCACAACAAAGGGAAAATACATATGAAGAACGGACGCGATCCGGTGATCGTCGGCCTTGCCGACGCGCCAATCGAGGACGGGAAATTCGTCACCAAGGCCTCGGTTCTGGGCCATGCCGCCCTGGTGGCGAAGGCCGCCGTCGATGAAGCCGGCCTGACGCTTGATGATGTCGACGGTCTTTTGACCGCCGGCATGTGGGGCGTGCCGGGGCCGGGACAGCTCGCCACGGTAACGCTGGGCGAATATCTCAATATAATGCCGACCTATGTCGATGGCACCAATATCGGCGGCTCGGCCTTCGAAGCGCATGTCGCCCACGCCGCGATGGCGCTGCGCGAGGGCTATTGCGAGGTTGCCCTGATCGTCTACAGTTCCGACCAGAAATCCCTGCGCAGCCGCAATCTGGGCGGACGTCCTTCGGTCCTGTCCATGCAGCACGAAACACCCTACGGGATGCCGACGCCTGTGAGTGGCTACGCGATGGCGGCGCAGCGTCACATGCACGAATACGGCACCACCTCCGAGAACCTGGCCGAAATTGCCGTCGCCACCCGGAAATGGGCACAGCTGAACCCCGCCGCGACTCGGCGCGATCCGCTCACCGTCGACGACGTCCTGTCCAGCACGATGATCTCGGAACCGCTGCATCTTCTCGATTGCTGCCTTGTCACCGACGGCGCGGGCGCCATCGTGATGACCACCGCCGAACGCGCCAGGGACCTCAAGACCAAACCCGTCGCGGTCAAGGGCTATGGCGAAGCGCACACCCATTGGGCTATCGGCGAGATGCCCGACCTCGCCCGCCTGCTGCCCGCGCAGAAGGCCGGCGAAACGGCGATGAAAATGGCCGGGGTAAGCCATTCCGACATCGACGTGGTCGAGGTCTATGACAGTTTCACCATCACCGTCCTGCTGACGCTGGAGGCGCTGGGTTTCTGCAAGATCGGCGAAGGCGGCGATTTTGTCTCTGGCCAACGCACGGCGCCGGGCGGCGCCTTTCCGATGAACACCAATGGCGGCGGTCTTTCGGCGCTGCATCCGGGCATGTACGGGATGTTCCTGCTGATCGAGGCCGTCCGGCAGCTTCGCGGCGAAGGCGGCGAAGGCGGCGAACGCCAGGTCAAGGGCGCCGAGACCGCCCTGGTGCATGGTACCGGGGGTACGCTTTCCTCTGGTGCGACCGTGATTTTGCAGAAGGGCTAAGACGATGAGCATTGAAAAACCGCTTCCGGTGATCGACCATGACAGCGCCCCCTATTGGGAGGCCGCGCGCGAGGGCCGCCTCGACATCCCGCTTTGCGGCGATTGCGGCAAACATCATTTCTATCCCCGCTCTATTTGCCCGTATTGCCATTCCGACAATCTGCGCTTCAACACCGTGAGCGGACGCGGCAGGGTGCATACCTTCACCATCGCGCGCCGTCCGGCAGGGCCGGCTTTCGCGGATGACGTGCCATATATCGTGGCATTGATCGAGCTGGAGGAAGGCCCCCGGATGATGAGCCGGATCCAGACCGGCGACCCCGCGAAGGTTCATATCGGGGCCAAGGTGGAAGTGACGTTCGTCAAGGCAACCGACGAAGTGACTTTTCCCTACTTCAAAATGACCTGAGGCCAGAGGCACCGCCACTTCGGCGTCGAATGTGGAAGAGCCGTCGCAGAGGTTGTCTGCGGTGGCTCTTCGCTTTTCGGAGGTCACCCGGCGCGGCCGGGCTGCGGTGCTCCGCGCAAAAACCGCCACGCTAAGAGCCCGGCCAGCGCCAGCCCACCAACGATGTCGGCCGCAGGCGCGGCGTAAAACAGCAAGCCGGCAGCCGACAGGAACAGCAACCGGCCGATGACCGGCACCTTTCCACGAAACCAGCCGCTTGTGCCGACGCTGACGGCAAAAACCGCGGCGCAGGCCACGCCCATATCCAGTAGGATTTGCACCGTGCCGCCCTGGGCCAGTATACCCGGCCGGAACACAAAGAGAAACGGCACCACATAGATCGCTCCGGCCAACATCAGCGCGCGACCCGCCACCCGCCAGAAATTGGCCCCTGCCAGGGCGGCGGCGGCATAGACACTGGCACAGACCGGTGGCGTGATGGCCGATAGGATCGCATAGTAGAAGACGAAAAGATGAGCCGTCAGTTCGGGCAGGCCAAGCCGTACGAGACTCGGCGCGGCGATCGCCGCAGCCAGCACATAGGAGGCCGTCGTCGGCACGTCCATACCCAGCAAGATCGCCAGCACCGCCGCTAGCAAAAGGGCCAAGATCAGCCCCTGACCGGACACAGAGAACAACAGGTTCGAGACTTTGACCCCGGCACCCGTCGCCGTCAGAACCTTGACGACGATGGCGGCGCAGGCTAGCAGCGCGGCGATCATCACCAACGCCCGCCCTGCTTCGATCATCCCCTCATAGAGGTCGCGCGCCAGCTTGGCCCAAGAGGCCAGCACGCCCTGCCCTCTTCCGTCACGCGCGAACGGGCGCACCACCATACAGGCCAAAACCAGTATGATAACAGCACCGGCACCTGCAAAGCTCGGCGTGTAGCCGTTGAACAGGAAGTAGACCATCGCCGCGATGGGAAGAAACAAGGGGATTGACTTGTCCGGTGCGAGGAATTCCGCCGGTTCGGGCATTTCGCTCCTCGGTGTCGGTTGTAACCCTGTGCGACGCGCATAGAGATCCACCCCAAACCATACCGCCAGGTAGTAGAGAAATGCCGGACCGATCGCCGCAACGACAATGTCGGTATAGGGAATGTTCAGGAACTCAGCCATGATGAAGGCCGCTGCCCCCATCACCGGCGGCGTAAGCTGGCCGGCGGAGGAGGCAACGGCCTCGACCGCCCCGGCAAAGGCCGGTGGATAGCGCAGCCGCTTCATCGTGGGAATGGTGATCGAGCCGGTCGCCATGACGTTGGCCACTGCCGAACCGGTCACCGTCCCGAACATCGCCGAAGACAGGGCACAGACCTTTGCCGGGCCGCCATACGTTCGACCGGCGATCCACGTTGCCATTTTCATGAAAGCATCCGTTGCCCCGGTCGACAGCAGGAGCGCCCCCAGAAGCACATAGATCACGATGACCCGTGCCCCGATATCCGCAAGGTAGCCGAACAGGCCGGTGGTCGAGCTGTAAAATGTCTCGACAGCGGTACGTGCCGAAACGCGCGGCGGGCGCCAGGCGCCGTCGATCAGGTCATAGCCGAAATAGAAATAGATCACGGTGCAAAGGGCCAGCAGCGGCAGGAACCATCCGATCACCCGGCGCGCGGCCTCGAGGGTCAGCAGGACAGCTATCAGACCTGCCGCCTTGTCGATCGGCCCATAGCGCACCATGATATCCGAAAAGCGATCCCGGTTCAGGATCACGTAGAGGCAAACCGCGAACGCCAGTAGTCCCAGCATGATGTCCACAGCCCGTTCAATCCCGCTTCGCGCACCGGTTCGCGAGGCGCGTGCCGCATAAAGAAAGAACGCGCCGCCGATACCGAAACCGATAAAGATCGGCCGCTGAACCAGCGGTTCGAACTGCCCGAATAAGGCATTGTAGAAATGCAGAGCGACGAATGCCGCCAACAATACTCCAAGCGCCTGCCCTCCGCGCCGTTCCCAATTGGGTATTGCGGTCGATGTTTGCGTCATGTTCTCTCCGAGAGCGGTAACGGCGGGGTGCCCGCAGCACCCCGTCTGGATCAGCCTATGGCCGCCGTCGTGACGGCCCGCGATTCCGATCAGCTTCCGGCCGCCTCTCTCCAGTAACGTTCCGCACCTGGATGATAGGGTATACCGGTCTCGATTGTGGCGACGGCATCGGCGGCGATGTCGTAATCTGCAAGCTGCGGCCAGGCTTCGACCAGCAGGCCCATGTTCTGGTGGATGCTGCGGGCGATGTCATAGGCTGTGTCGTCGTCCATGACGCCGGTGCGGGTCAGGAAGAAGACGTTGAGCTTAGGCACCCGCATCTCCTCGGATCCCGGAATAAGCCCTGCGGGGAGGGTTGTGAAACCGACGCCCTCCATGGCTTCCGTCGCCGCTTTCTCCTGCTCTTCGGAGAAGCCGATCAACCGCATCTCGGTGCTTGTCATCAGCTCATGCAGGGTCGCATCGACAGAGTTTGCGGCACCGTATTTGCTATAACCGATGATCTGGCGGTTCTTGATGCCTTCCACCGCGTCGCCAACGGCGCCATGCACCAGGTCCGCGTTGATATCGAACATGGACAGGATACCGGTCGTCAACGTCTCGGCCGCCGATCCGCGGATGCCGGGATTGAACTTCTTTCCGTCCAGTTCGTCCAGCGTCGTCACACCAGACTCTTCGGTGACCGCGATCAGCAGGATCGAGGCGCTGTAAGGATAAAGCGCAACCGTATCTGGGATTGCGTTACCTTCGAACTTGCCGGTCCCGTTTCTGGCGGAGATCAGAATGTCGGTGGTGGCAAGCCCAAGGTCGATCTCGTCGCGCGCCAGCCGCAGCACATTGTCCACGCTGGCCCCGGTTTCGATCACGCTGACATTGGAGCCTTCCATGCCGGTCTCGATCGCCTTGCTCATCGCAACCGAAATGGTGAAATGGCTCGACGTCGGGCTGGTCGTGCCCATCGTGAGATCCTTGGCAGATGCCGCGCCGCCAAGGGCCATCGCGCCCATGGCCGCGATAGCACCCACCGCCGCCCGGTATCCGGTCAACTTGCGTTTGATCATTTTATCCTCCCGTTTTTGCCTTTAAAGTAACGTCAGCCCGGTCGCTTAAGCACGCAGGGCCCCCGATGTATCGATCCGCTCTCTCAGAACGCGCAATTCTTCCTCCGTTGGTGGCCGCGTTTGCGGCACCTCGCCTCTGATCGCCAGATCGAACCCCGTATGACGCTGGACCTCTTCGGGCGTATTTCCCGCATGCACCGATTTCAGTCGCATTCGCAGCGTCGTCTTGTCGAAATCCATGACAGCGCGTGGTGTCACCACGAACCGCGGTCCTTCCTTTTTCAGGCCGGCGGCGCGTTTCGCCTCGGGCCCGGAAAGGTGGCCCGGTATGGTGATGAAGTCCACTTTCTCGACAAAATTTCGCGTAGTATGAACCGTGGGGCAGACATAGAATCGCGTGGAGGTGTGGCAGTAGGACAGGTTGGCCGCCCCCGGCCCGCGCATCCCGGGCGCGTCGAGCGTGCCACCGACGTGATGCAGGTTGATATTGCCGTAGGAATCGTGCTGCAACCCGCTGTGAAAGAAGAAGTCCAGGCCGTGATGACTGTGGCCGAAAAGCTCGATGAAGGTTTCGGCGGCCTCACACCGGCCCAAGGCACGGTCATCCAGCATGGACGGATAAAGATGCCCCGGCAGCGGATTGAAGAACATCTCTCCTCCGACTGTCAGGTTCGGTGCGTGCAGTTCACGCGCCAGAGCGATCGCCGCCATCGGGACCAATGCAGCAGCACCCGCCGCGCCCAGCTCGCCATCGGCCAGGTCGCGGGCCAGCACGACAACCATTTGCTCAAGGGGGGAAACCGCCGCGCTCATTTCTTCCGTGTCTCCGCTTCGAGCCGGGCGAAATATTCGGCGCCGCCGACCGCTTCAATATAGTCACCCTGGCTTTTCGGCCGCGTCACATGACGCGCGATGTAGTCGTCCAGTCCTGCGCGGTCGCCGGTACGGGCGGCGTCGCCCAGATCGGCGTAGGCGTCGATATGATCCTCGTCCATCGCGTAATGGGGGAAGCTCGCGGTGGGATGCGCGCCGTAAGGCACCTCGACCACGGCATCGACATAGTGGGACGGCACCGTGACCCGCGACGGATCGTCAAGGATCACCTCGTCCGGCACGATCCTGTCCACGCTGGCAATGACCATGTCCGAGGCGCGCGCCATCAGCTGATCGGCATAGACCATGGTGCTGAGATGGCGCAGGTTTCCCCAGCGGTCGGCCTCTTGCGCGTGCAGGAACGTGACGCGGGGCCGGATCGGCCCGACGGCGTGGATGCGGCGTCCCGAAAAGGGGCAGTCGATTTCGCGGATCAGCGGATTGTGCTTCAACACGTCCGACCCGCGCAACGCGTCGATCGGCTGAAACGGAACACCATGGGCCGAGGCCATCAGCCCGCCCACCACGGTCAACGCGTCAAGCGCGTGGGCAGTCACCTGCCCTGCCTCAACCGCGCTGCGGAAATTGGGGCAAAGCCGGTTCTCCAGCGTGACGCCGGGAATGAACACCTGCTCGACCGCGCCTGTCGCGATCATCAGATCGACGTCATAGCCCGCGCCGGGCGAGGAATAGACATGCAGGTCCTTTGCGCCCGCAGCCAGCAACCCGCGCACCAATGCGACCGGCCGGCCCTGCTTGAACAGCCCGCCAAGGCATAATTCAGGACGTTCCTGCAAAGCGTCCCGGGCCAGACGCGCTGCGTCCTGCAGCCCAATGACCTTGCGGCGACGCGTGGGTTTCGTTTGTCCGTCCATCGTTTGGGTCGTGGCTCCGATGCTTCTGTATCCCTGGCAGACCGCCGGGGAATTTGCGCAGAACAACTGTACTGGAACGCACGCAATCCAGCACCCTCCGCCATGTGACAGGCATGATCGAACACATATGTGCGATTGGCTGCGCCGGGGACAGGATCAGGAAATCAGAGCAGCCCGGTAGCAACACCGCCGCCAACGATGAAAGTGATCACGAGGATGCTGACGAGACCGAAGAACCCGTTCCAGCGCAGACCGATTGTCGTTGGCCGTTCCCCGACGATGGAAGAGGCATAAACGACGGCTGTGATCGCAGGCCCCATGCAGATGATGCTGCTCCAGCCGCCAGCCAGTGCAAGACCCAGAGCGAGCGGCGACAGACCATCCACACCGATGCGGTTGACCACTTCCGCCAGCAGGACGACCGAGATCATCGGGTGCACGCCCAGCAGACCCGTCAGGAACACCGTAATGATCAACAGCACTACGGTCAGGACAGGCCGCGTGGCAATCCAGCCGAAGTGGTCGGCAATCCATTCGACCGGGACCACTTCCAGCGCGACGAGGCCGATGAACCCCGCCGAAGCGATAACGCTCATCTCGGTTGCGAATCCCGGCGCCTGGGTCACGAACCGGCGCGACATGACTCGAAAACTTCCGATGCCCTGCCTCAGACCCGACCAGAAAAGCGCATAGATCGGAACGATGGTGATCAGGACGGTCTGGAAACTGTATTCAGTCGCCCTGTCCAGCGCCACCACGGCCCCCCAGCAGCACAAGGACATGGCCGGTAACGATCAGGGCCGACCAATGGGCCCAGCCCGGCAAATCTCCGGCCAGGGCCGGCGCACGTCCGCGCGCCGAGGGGGGGCGCCACCATTCCACCGTGTCGAACAGCCATCCGAGAAGAAAAAGGACCCCGGCCAGCGCGATCCCGTAAGGGGCCAGATGCGCCCATTCGAGCCCCGGAATCGTGAGGATCATCAGATTGAGGGCGATCCCGAACGGCGTCCAGAACGCGATCGAGGAAAACCCCGCATACAGGCGCTCACCATCCTGCGCTTACGCGCCTCGAACACGAAATCGTCCATCTCATGGCGGTGGGCCGCCAGCCCTTTCATGATGACTTCCAGCATCACGCCCAATCCGCCGAGGTTAAGAAGCACGCCGAACAGGTGGCCCCCTGCACCCAGAGAGGCGTAGCGGCGGGTCGGCGGCTGCAGGGTCAGGTATTCTCCGGCGACCTCTACCGCCGGGTCCTGCGTGGCCGCGATGCGCAAGAAAGCGACAGCCGTCAGCAGCGCGGACAGGAAAACGACACGCCCCGCCGCCTCGGCGAAAATGCGCGTTTCGATACCATCGGCCAGCGCCAGAACGGCAATCGCGAACGAGAAGAAAAGCAGCACCCATCCGACGCGGGCAATGTTGCGGAACGCGATCACGAGATAGACGCCAAAAAACGGCACGGCCGCGATCGACACGCCGCTGGCGGGAAAGACACCCTGCGCGATGCCACCGCCAAGACAGATCATCAGACAGACAGTGGCAATCGGGTTGCGCACGGCGGGCCGGTTCAGAACGTCAATGAACGACATCTGCCCCCGCTTTTCCTAAGCCGTGTGGCCTGCCCGCAAAGCGTCGGCAGATCCGACCGCGTCAGACACGCCGGTCGGACAACGATGTCGCCGATTCCAAGTTCATCCCGTGCGGCACGCAACGCGCTCATATCGCCAGCGCGGGAACGGCGAGAGCGACTGCCTGACGCGGCCGACGGCCTCGGTCGCGAATCTTTGCGAAACGAAAGTCTGACGGAAACGGCGTGGTGCAATGCCTTGTCGCGTTCGCGCCCTTGCCTTCCAGACCATTCACACCGGCACCCCAGCCACGCTCGCACTTCTTCTCGCGGCTTTTCTGACACGCCCGGCGCCCGATCTCCAAGGGATTCAGATGAAGGTTTGCAACCAGGCTGCCGCAGATCAGCGGGAATCACAACGCCAATATCCTTCTTCAACACATATGTGCAAACAGGTGGTCACCCGAATTGATAGCACCTCCCGACATGAGGCAAAGTGCAATACCAGAGAGGATCAGGACATGACCAGTGATTTCACCCGCCGTCTGACGCGGTTCATCGCCGTGCCACATCGGCTGGACGCGGCAAATGCAGAGCAGGCCGCGCTTTGCGTGGAGGATACGGTGGCCGTCATCTATGGCGGGTGGCATGAGCCGGTGGTCCGCCGACTGGCGGCACTTGACGGGGACGGAGCGGCCGCGCCGGCGGGCGCAGTCGGAAAGGGCGGCGTAGCGCGGGCCGCGTTCCTCAACGCCGTGGCCGGTCACGCGCTGGACTTCGACGATGTCCACACGCTCAGCGTCACGCACCCCAGTGTGATCTTCGTGCCGGCGCTGCTGGCCATGGCAGACGCGCGGCCCGAGACGGCCGCCCGTGTCGCCCCCGCGCTTGCTGTGGGAACGGCCGTCAATGTCGCGCTGGGACAGGTTCTGGGCTTTGGTCACTACGACAAGGGCTGGCATGCCACATCGACGATCGGGGCCGTGGCCGCGGCGGCAGCGGTCGCGCATCAGCTTGACCTTGACGACGAGGCCATCGGAAACGCCCTGTCGCTGGCCGCGTCGCTGGCCGGCGGATTGCAGATCAATTTCGGCGCGATGGCAAAACCGATCCAGGCCGGCAACGCCGCCCTTGTCGGAGTGCGCGCCGCCCGCATGGCCGAAGCCGGGATCACCGGCGCCCCCGACATCTTTTCGCGGCGCGGCTTCTTCGATCTTTATGCCGGTCCGGACGGGCTTGCGACCGACCCTGCGGAAGTGGTGCCAAAGATCGATCTGGGCAGCTTGTCGCGCAAGCTTTATCCGTGCTGCTATCTCACGCACAGGATGATTGCCGCAGGGCGGCATCTATACACCGAACGCGGCGGCGACGCGGTGCCCGGGGACTCGGTGATCGAAATGACAGTGCCCAAGGGCGTCATGGTGCCCCTGCATGTCACCAATCCCAAGGACGGAATGGAAGCCAAGTTCTGTGCCGCCTATACCCTGTGCGCCGCCCTGCATCAGGGTCAGGTCGGACTCGCGGATTTCGAGGGCGACAGCCCCCACCGGGCCGAGATCCGTCGCCTGATGGACATGGTGACCATCGAAACCGAACCGGACGCGGGGCAGGATCGCGTCGGCGTGGACCATGGGGCGGTCCATGTCCGCCTGCGCAGAGGCAACGAAACCCTGGCCGAAACCTCGGTCGCGGCACATCCCGGATCGCCCTCGGACCCGGCGACGCCAGCCGAGATCGGTGACAAGATCGCCGATTGTCTTGAGAAATACCGCCGGGACGGTGGCACGCCGCCCGCCGCCGGTGCGTTTCGTCAGGATCTGCGCACACGGCTGCATCTGCCGCCGCTGCGCGCTTCGATTGAAACCGACGGCCAATCACTTCACGCCCGTCACAACACACCAGAACACGGTACTTCAACCGCCAACCAAGCACTGTCTGAAAGGACCACCTGATGGAGTCGATGATCTTCGACATGGCAGAGCGGCTTTTCCGCGACCATGTCAGCCACGGCCTGCGCGAGGACGCCGCCGCCGGACAATGCCCCGAGGCCCTCTGGACGCGGATCGAAGAGGCCGGGTTGCACATGGCGCTGGTGCCCGAAGAGGCCGGCGGCTTCGGCGTGCCCGCCGCCGAGGCGCTCGGGCTTGTGCGCATTGCCGGGGCGCATGGCCTGCCCCTGCCGCTCGCCGAAACCCTGATCGCAAATGCGGTTCTGGCGCGCGCGGGTCTGGCCCTGTCCGGCGGCAGGCTGACCATTGCTGAGGGCGAGGTGCTGCAACTGGAACGGCGCGGCGGTGCCGTGCATGCAAGCGGACACCTGACGCTGGTGCCTTTTGCCCGCTGGGCGGACCGGATCGTGACCATTGCCGCGCTGGATGGCGCCGATCACGTATTGTCCCTTCCGGTGAAGGATCTGACCGTCACCCCGGCGCAGGATCTTGCCGGGATGCCGCGCGACGATGTCGCGGTCGATCTCGACCTGCCCGGGGCCAATGCCACCGCCTTGCCCGGGTCGATGGGCGGGATGCGCGGGCTGGGTGCGCTTGTCCGCAGCCTGGCCACCGCCGGTGCGATGGAAACCATCCTGAAGATGAGTGTCGAATACTCCAACGACCGGGTCCAGTTCGGACGGCCGATCGGCAAGTTTCAGGCGATTCAGCAATACCTCGCAACGATGGCCGGAGAAACCGCCGCTTCGCGCACTGCCGCCGAAATGGCGGCCGACAGCTATGACACAGCCGCCTTTGCGCTGACCGTTGCCGCCGCCAAAAGCCGCGCCGGAGAAGCTGTGGAAACGGTCGGTGCGCTGGCTCATCAGGTTCATGGGGCCATCGGCTATACCGAGGAACATGCGCTGCACCATTTCACCAAACGGATCTGGAGCTGGCGCGACGAGTTCGGCACCGAACTGGACTGGACACAGGAACTGGGACGGGCCGCACTGTCGAGCCCCCACGACACCTTCTGGCATTTCATCACTGACAGCACAGCACAAGGCGCAACGGCATGACACTCACCGCGTTTCCTTCACCCCCGCCCGGCGCCGACTATGACGATCTGCGGCAAGAGGTCCGTGCATTTCTAGCCGAAGAGTTGGCCGATTTCCCGCCCGAAAAACGCGCCGAGTCGTGGAATGGGTTCAGCCGTGACTTTTCACGCAAGCTGGCGCAGCGCGGCTGGGTCGGCATGACTTTTCCCAAAGAATACGGCGGTCACGCGCGCAGCGCACTGGAACGCTATGTCGTGTCCGAAGAACTGCTGGCTGCCGGTGCGCCGGTAATTTCGCACTGGATCGCCGATCGTCAGAGCGGCCCGCTGATACTTGCCAAGGGCACCGAAGATCAGAAACGCGCGATCGTGCCGCGCATCGCCGCGGGCGAGCTCTGTTTCTGCATCGGGATGAGCGAACCGGATTCCGGCTCGGACCTTGCGGCCACGCGCACCGTCGCCACCGAGGTCGAGGGCGGTTTCCGCGTCAACGGCACAAAGGTCTGGACGACCTATGCGCATGTGGCCGATTACATGATCCTGTTCTGCCGCACTGGCAAGAGCGACGACCGCCACGGCGGGATGAGCCAGTTTCTGATCGATCTCAAGGCCACCGAGAACATCCAGATCAGCCCGATCATCGACCTGGGCGGCGAACATCATTTCAACCAGGTTGTCTTCGACAACACCTTCCTGCCATCCGATGCGCTTCTGGGCGAACAGGGCGAGGGGTGGTCGCAGGTCATGAGCGAACTGGCCTTCGAACGCAGCGGACCGGAACGGTTCCTGTCGTCCTTCGCCCTGATCGAAGAACTTATCCGTTTGCTGCGCAAAGACGCCACCGAGGCGCAACAGGCCGAGATCGGCCGCCTGTCCGCACATCTGATGGTGCTGCGGCAAATGTCGCGGTCGGTGGCCGGGATGCTGAACGAGGGCAAGAACCCAGCGCTTCAGGCCGCCATCGTCAAGGATCTCGGTGCGCTCTATGAACAGGACATTCCGCGCCTGGCCCGCAGCCTCTTGTCCCGCCCGGCCGTGCCCGGAGGACGCGACAGCTATGCAGCAGTGCTGGCCTATACGGAACTCGCGGTACCGTCGTTCTCGCTCCGGGGGGGCACCCGCGAGATCCTGCGCGGCATCATCGCGCGCGGACTGGGACTGAGGTAACGGGGGGGCTCGGCCAGCCGGAGCGGGGCGCGTCTAATTCAGGCCCATCCCGGTCCGACCTGGACGATAGCCTAGCGCCAACGAAAGTTGTTGGGCGCTCGCTTTGGCCGCTGTGACGCAAAGCTTCCGGTTTCTCTCTGCGCGTTCCAGAGGGGCGCCGATCACCAGGGCTCCTGCCAGGCTCCCATCGGCCCGAAACACGGGCACACCGAAGCCTGCGGCGTCTACATGCGCGGTGCCGACCGTTCTGGCGTAGCCGGTTTTGCGAATCTCTGAAATCATGCGCCGCAATGCATTTTCGTCGGTGATCGAATTGCCGGTAAGCGGCGTCAGTTCCGTCCGTTCGAAATACGCGTCAAGCTTCTCGGGCGTGTCATAGGCCAGCATGACAAGACCCGATGCCGAACAGAAAAGGGGCCGATCGACACCCGTCTGGGCAACGTACCGAACGGGCTGCTCGCTTTCGATGACCGATGAATAGACAACGCGATCACCATCCCGGACGGCATAGAGAACCGTCTCGCCCGTCTGCTTGACAACCTCGCTCATCACACCGCGCAGGATCGACTCGAACGGGTGGTTGGTCAGGATGGACTGCGCGAACTGAAAAATCCTCGGCCCGAGAAGATAGGTGTCCTTCTCGCGCATCAGGTAACCTTTTTCCGTGAGAGGGCGCAGCAGCACCAGCAAACTGCTCTTGGGGCAATTTAGCGCGCCGCTGAGTTCAGAGAGCGTCATGCGCCGGTCGCTTTGCGCCACCAGATCGAAGAGCGCAAGGATGCGGTTCAGCGACCGTGGCCCATCCGATTTACGCCCGGCAGATCCAATTCCGTCAGATTGCGCGGTTTTCATATCTGCGTCTCCCGTTTCGCCCGGTTGCTAGCAAAACCGGGGCGGCAGTCCAGCCATTTCCGGCCAGGGGCGTACTCCCGCATCGTATCGGAGACGGGTTTACGCCTCTCCCGGCTCTTTGTCCGTCGTGCGTGCCTTGATCATCCGCAGGGGTGTGTATTCCAGCACCTGCTCTCCGGTCTGTTTGAATACCCTGTTCCGGGTCCGGACCAGGCCGCGGTTCGGCCGGCTTTTCGAGCGGCGCGACTCGGTCACCTCGACCTCGCAATGGATCGTGTCGCCCGCGAACGTGGGTCCCAGAACCTTCAGCTCCATTTCCAGAAAGGCAAAGCCCGTGTGTTGCATCGTGGACTGGGTCAGCAGACCCTCCATGAAGCAATAGACCAGGGAGCCGGGGGCGGCGAAGCCCGGCATGTTGGATTCCTTTTCGCGGAAGTCGCTGTTGATGAACAGCACTTCGAGCATGCCGGTGACACTGACGAAATTCGTGATGTCTGTTTCGGTCACGGTGCGGCCGATGGTCCGAAACTTGCGCCCCACCGGCAAATCTTCATAACAAAATCCAAGGCCCACAGTTTCCATGCCGCTCGTTCCCTTGTTAAGTCCCGTCTTCTGCGAAGGCTCGGCCACGCCAGTCCCGCAACCTGAACATTCCCCGCTCTCGGAAGGTTAAGGTGCAAGAGCCAGGCCAATCAATCGAAGCGACCATTTTTTCGGGTCTGACATGAATCAAGCACATTCATGATGAATCCGGCTTGTCGGTCTTTTTCGCCGTTCTCAACGCGACATTGCACATATGCGGTTTTGTGCGACCGCCGGCCGTTAGTGTTTGGTCGGGCCCGGCTGCCAACCTAACGTCGGCCAACAAGCACTCGGCATCCACAACCGCAAGGAGTTATTCAGGCATGAATTTCGGTTTTACCGAGGAGCAGGATACCATACGCGAAACCCTGGCCCGGATGCTTGGCGATCACGCCACCCTGGAGGTCGCGCACAACCGCCTCGACAGCGGGGAAGGGTTCGATACGGCAACCTGGTCCGCACTGGCCGAAGGCGGCTGGCTTGGCCTCGCCATTTCGGAAGAAGAGGGTGGCTCGGGGGTGGGCGCGGTGGAACTGGCCATCCTTGCCGAAGAAATCGGCCGCTGTCTGGCCGCCGTACCTTGCATCCCGGTCCTGTGTATGGCGGTTCCGGCCCTTCAGTCCGCCGGGACGGACGACCAGTGCAAATCGCTTCTGCCCGGCATCGCCGAAGGCCGCACGATCATAGCGACAGCGCTTGCCGAAGGCGGGGGTCTCGCACCTGACACCGTATCGGCGAAAGTGACGCAGGATCGCCTTTCGGGACAGAAAACGCCGGTCACCTTCGGCGCCGAGGCGACCCACGCTCTTGTCGCTGCGACCGATGAAGAGGGCACGCCGCGTCTCTATCTCGCGGATCTCTCCGCGTCGGGTGTGACGACGCGTGCGCTCGACCCGGTCGACCGCACGCGCCCGGCGGCCGAGATCGTTTTTGACAACACGCCGGTCGAACTTCTGCCCGGCTCGGACCCCGCGGCGATCAAGCGTCTTCTGGACGGCGCCGCGGTGCTGGCCGCCTTCGAACAGATCGGCCTTGCCGAGCGCGTGCTTGCCCTGACCACCGCCTATGCCGGCGAGCGGCACGCATTCGGGCGTCCGATCGGCAGCTTTCAGGCGGTCAAGCACCGGCTCGCGGACATGTTCGCCAAGATCGAACTGGCGCGATCCAACGCCTTCTTCGGCGCCTGGGCGCTGGCGAGCGGCAGCGGTCGACTGCCTGAAGCCGCCGCCGTCGCGCGCCTCACGGCGCTCGATGCCGTACAATTCGCCACCGAAGAATCGATCCAGCTTCATGGCGGAATCGGATTCACATGGGCCGCCGACCCGCATCTTTTCCTGCGGCGCGGCTGGCAGTTGAAGGCAGAACTCGGCCCGGCCGCCATGTGGCGCGAACGGCTGCTTGGGCATTTGGCCGGCGCCCCAAGGGTCGCAAACTGAAAGGGAAGCTGACAGGGAAATCGGACACATGGATTTTAGCGACAGCCCAGAAGAAGCCGCCTTTCGCGCAAAAGCGCGGGAATGGCTGGACGCCAACGCAACCCTGAGGGACGGCAGCGAGAAGGCTCAGGATCACTTCATGGCCCGCGACGCCGACGAGGTCGCGCGAGCGCGGGACTGGCAGGCCCGCAAGGCCGAAGCGGGCTGGGCCGGACTGACCTGGCCGCGCGCCTTCGGGGGCCGCGACGCCACGCCGATCGAACAGGTGATCTGGAACCAGGAGGAAGGGCGCTATGCCGTTCCGCCCAACGCCTTCCTGATCGGCATCGGGCTGGTCGGGCCGACGGTCATGATCCACGGCACGGAGGATCAGAAAACCGCGGTTCTGCCGCGCGCCCTGACCGGCGAGGACATCTGGTGCCAGTTGTTTTCCGAACCCGCCGCCGGCTCTGACCTGGCCGGCATACGGACCCGCGCGCGGCGCGATGGCGGCGACTGGGTGATTTCCGGCCAGAAAGTCTGGACCTCGGGGGCGCATTATTCCAGCCACGGCATCCTTCTGGCACGCACCGACCCGTCGGTGCCCAAACACAAGGGGATGACCATGTTCCTCGTGGACATGTCCGACCCGGCCATCGAAACGCGCCCGATCCGCCAGATCTCGGGCGGGGCCAGCTTCAACGAGGTATTCATCGACGACCTGCGCGTGCCGGACAGCGCCCGTCTGGGCGGCGAATCCGAAGGCTGGAAGGTGGCGCTGACGACGCTGATGAACGAACGGTTCAGCATCTCGGTCGGTCGCGCCAGCGGCGGCGCGCGCGCCGAGGAGCTGATCGACCTTGCCGCCCGCGTCGAACGCAACGGGCGCCCGGCCATCGAGGACGGCGAAGTGCGCGCGCGGGTCGCTGATTTCATCGCGCGGCAACGCGGACTCGAATTCACGTCCTACCGGGTCATGACGTCGCTTTCGCGCGGCGAGGCACCGGGGGAGGAAGGCTCGATCGGAAAGCTGCTGCTGGGCAAGCTGCGGCAGGAGATGGGCGCCTTCGGGATGGAACTGGCAGGGACTGCGGCGGGCGTGTCGGCGGCCGCCGGCGACGATACCGCGCGCTGGCGCAACGAGTATCTTACGGCGCCGGGCAACCGCATCGCCGGCGGGTCCGACGAGATCCAGCGCACGATCATCGGCGAGCGCATTCTTGGACTTCCGCCGGAAATACGCGTCGACAAGAACGTGCCGTTCTCGGAACTTTAGGCAAAATGCCGACTGAGCCCGAATAACCAACAAGGAGGAGACTACCATGAACTTCAGATGGACAAGCGTCGCGGCTGTCGGGTGTCTGGCGATGGCCGCACCGGTCGGCGCACAGAACATCGAACTGCCCGACATCATCACCTGGTCGGCCTATGACACGGGATCAGCCGGCCACGCACATTCCATCGCCATCGGCAACATGATGCGCAACCGATTTGGAACGACGATCCGAGTGCTTCCGGGGCGCAACGATGTCTCGCGGATGACGCCTCTCAAGAATGGCACGGTGGATTACTGCCTGTGCGGAATCGCCTCCTATTTCGCCGGCGAGGGCGTGTTCCTGTTTGCTGCGCCGAAATGGGGGCCGCAGCCGATCCGGGCGGTTATTCAGGCTGTCGGCGACTATGGCCTGGGCGTGGTTGTCGCCGCCGATGCCGGCATTGAGACGATTACCGACCTCAAGGGCAAACGAGTCGGCCGCGCCACCAGTTCGCCCGCGATCGACGTCAACATGGAGGGTTTGCTGGCTTTTGCGGATCTGACATGGGACAATGTCGAAGCCGTTGAATTCTCGGGCTATGTGAATTCTCTCAAGGGCATCCTTGAGGATCGCGTCGATGCGGCCTTTGCGCTGACAACCACCACTGTGAACTACCAGATCGAGTCCAGCCCGCGGGGTATCAAGTGGCTTGAAACCCCGCCGAGGATACCGAAGCCTGGGCCCGCTATACCAAAATAACGCCTTACGTGACGCCGTACATGGTGTCGGTCGGGCCGGGGATCGACCCCAAGGCACCGCTGCCCATGGCGCAATACCCCTATCCGATCCTCGTCACCGAAGCCGATCAGGATGCCACCGAGGTGCGCAACATCGTCGCCGCGCTTGACGCCGGTTTTGACGAATTCAAGGACGCGGCCCCCGGTGCCAATGCCTATGCAATCGATCGCCAGATCCTTAGTTGGGTGATGCCGTGGAGCGATGGAAGCGTCGCCTACTTCAAGGAAAAGGGCATGTGGACCCCGGAGCACCAGGAGAACCAGGACAAGTTGCTGGACCGGCAAAGGGTGCTCTCCGAAGCGTGGAGCGGTTTTGTCGAAGGCGCTCCCGAGGGTGAGGAAGAGTTTGCCGCCGCCTGGATGAAGGCACGCGCCGAGGCGCTTGAGGCAGCAGGCCACGAAGTCTACTTCCGCTGACTTTCCACAATCGCACAAGTCGGGAACAGGTATGCCACAGCAACCGCAGGCCACGACGGTACAGCCGATAGGCACGAGCAACCAGCCGACTGGTCTGCGGTTGATGCTTGCGGCGTCGGCCCTTCTTTTGTCTGGAGCGTCGGCCAATCATATCTTCAATCTCGGGTTCTTCATGAACGTCCGACTGCTGGAGATTCATTACCTCTACGTGATGCTGTTGCTGACGTTACCGCTCGTCTACCTTGTCTTTCCATGCAGCAAGACAAACCCGCACGGGTCAACGCGATGGTGGGATTATTTTCTTGCCCTCCTCGCGTTGATAACTTGCGCATTCTTCGTCTATTACGGGCGCAGCGTGGTGAACAAAGGCTGGGATTTCGCGGCCCCCACCCATGCCGTGATTGCCAGCTTCTCCTTCTGGTTTCTGCTGCTCGTGGCGGCGCGGCGCACCGGCGGCTGGACGCTCTTTGTCGTCATCCTGATGTTTTCCATCTATCCTATGATCGCCAATTATGCGCCGGGACCGATCCAGGGATTCCAGCGCCCGCCGATTGAGACGGCGATCTTCCACGCCATGAGCGGCGAAAGCGTTCTGGGCATCCCGATGCGCAGTTTCGTCAACCTTGTTGTCGGCTTCATGATCTTCGGGGTTGCGATGCAGCACACCGGTGCGGGGCCGTTCTTTATCGACCTCGCCTTTGCCGCGCTCGGGCATGTGCGGGGCGGCCCTGCCAAGGTCGGCGTCCTGACCAGTGCGCTGACCGGATCCATGAGCGGCAGCGTCATCACCAATGTGCTTACCACCGGGTCTATCACCATTCCGGCCATGAAAAAGGTGGGCTTCCGGCCCAGCTATGCCGCCGGGATCGAGGCGGCGGCCTCGACCGGTGCGGTGCTGATGCCTCCGATCATGGGGGCCACGGCGTTTGTCATGGCGAGCTTTCTGCTGACGGACTACACCAACATCGTGGTTACGGCAGTGCTGCCCTCGCTGCTCTATTTTTTCGGTCTCTTCGCCCAGATCGACGCCTACTCGGCACGCAACGGGCTGAAGGGCGTGCCCCGCGCCGATCTTCCCAGATTCGGAAATGTACTGCGCGAGGGCTGGTATTTTCTCGCCGTCTTCGGGCTTCTCATCTGGATGCTGCTTTATCTCAAGCGCGAGGCAATCGCCCCGTTCTATGCGACCGCGCTGCTGATCGTTCTGAACCAGTTGCTGTCGAAATCGCGCTGGGGCCGGCAGGAGCTGATGAACTTCCTGGCGGCGACGGGGCGGCTGTTTGTCGAACTGGTGGCGATCCTCGCGGCGGTCGGGCTGATTGTCGGCGGACTGGCGGTGACCGGCATGTCCGGCACGATCTCCAATGATCTGCTTTTCATCGCGGGCGGCAACACCTTCCTGCTGCTGCTTCTCGGCGCCCTGACCAGTTTCATCCTCGGGATGGGCATGACGGTGACGGCCGCCTATGTCATCCTCGCGGTGTCTCTGGCCCCGGCCCTGATCGCCGGCGGGCTCGACCCGATCGGCGTGCATCTGTTCATCCTCTACTGGAGTATGCTGAGCTACATCACCCCACCCGTGGCGCTGGCGGCTTTCGCCGCGGCGGCGATTGCCCAAGCCCGGCCCTTCGCTGCGGCCTATGAGGCGATGAAGCTGGGCACCATCATCTATATCGTGCCCTTCTTCTTCGTCCTCGATCCTGCGTACACCCTCCAGGCAGGGTTCGTCGACAGTGCCCTGACAATCCTGCGCGCGGGTATCGGCGTTCTGCTGATCTGCGCCGGATTGCAGGGATACCTGCTGGGCGTCGGCCGTATCGAACCCGGTCCCACGGGCACGATTGCGCGGCTTCTGCTCGGGATTGCCGGTCTGGCCTTCGCCCTTCCCTCGACCGCGATGCTGGCAATTCCGATCGCTGCGGCGGTGGGCGTCGGTATAGCGGTGACGGCGCTGGCGGCGGTCATCGTGACGTTCTCGCGCAACCGAAAGGCCACCTGAAATGAGCGCACAGAATGGCAAACCCGAGGTTCCCGCCCCGTTCAACGCCTTGCTGGGCGTCCGATTCATTTCCTGGTCCGATGACATGGCGGAATTGCAATTGACGATCACCCATGACCACCTGAATGGCGCCTTCGCGGTCCATGGCGGGGTTTTCGCAACCATGCTGGACAACGCGGTCACCTTCTGCGCGGCTTTTGCGGGCGAAGGCCGTCCCGGTCATCGCTGTCTGACGCTCTCTCTCACCACCAGCTTTGTCGGCCCGGCGGTCGAGGGCGACGTGCTGACGGCACGCGCGCGCATTGTCGGTGGTGGGCGCAAACTGATCTTCGTGCAGGGCGAGGTCGTCAATCAGGACGGGCGTCGTCTGGCACATGGAGATGCCGTGATAAAGCGGGTCACACCGCCCTCGGGCCAACCCGAGCCGAGCGGCGGAAACTGATCTTCAACCAATGAACGTAGTAAGGAGATAGAAATGATCAACCCGATGTCATTGGAAAATCAGGTAGTGATCGTCACCGGCGCCGGACAGGGGATCGGTCGCGGCGTGGCGGAACTGGCGGCCGATCTGGGTGCCAGGGTCGTCGTGAACGATCTCAACGAAGACGGCGTCAAGGAAACCACCGAGAAGATCGGCGGCAATGCCCGCGCCCTCGTCGGGAACGTGGCCGACCCGGACTTTCCCGAGAAACTGGTGAAGTTCAGCCTTGACGAATTCGGGGACATCAACGGGCTGGTGAATAACGCCGGCATCGTGCGCGCCGCGATGATCCACAAGATGGACCGCGCCACATGGCAGCAGGTCATCGACGTCAATCTCACCGGTGTCTTCGCCTGCCTTCAGGCTGTGGGCACCTACTACAGGGATCAGGCCCAGAAGGACCCGGACAGCTCCGCACGCCGCGCCATCGTCAACGTCTCCTCCGATGCCGGCCGCCGCGGCACCATCGGGCAGATCAACTATGGCGCCGCCAAGTCCGGCGTGCTCGGCTTGACGATGAGCGCCGCGCGCGAATGGGGCCGCTACGGGATCAACGTCAACTCGGTCTGTTTCGGAATGGTCGAAACACCGATGACTGAAACGATCCGATCGGACAAGTTTGCCGACAAATACATGGCACAGATCCCGATGGGCCGTATGAGCACCCCTGAAGAAGTGGCGCAGCCGGTCTGTTTCCTGTTGTCCAACGCGGCAGCCTACATCACCGGCCAGCACCTGAGCGTGAACGGCGGCTACCACATCGGGTTCTGAGATGACAGGCATGGAAAAGGGTCCGGGGCCCGACGCCGTCTTTGCCGCCAAGCTGGCCGAGGGCGTCTTCGAGATTCAGAAATGCGGCAGCTGCGGCACGCATGTCTTTCATCCGCGCGTGATCTGCCCAGCCTGCGGCAGCGCAGACCTTGAATGGGTTACGCCCTCGGGCAAGGCTACGATCTATGCGCGGACAGTTGTGCGCCGAAAGCCCGAACGCGGCGGCGATTATAACGTGGTGCTGGTGGACCTCGAAGAAGGTGTTCGAATGATGTCGCGCGTTGACGGCATCGCGCATGACGAAATTGCCGCCGGGCTAAGGGTAATCGCGTCGATCGGCGAAGGCGCGGACGGTCAATCCGCTGTCGTGTTCCGGCCCGAAGGAGGTGCAGGATGAGTTTGCGGGGAAAAGCCGCCATTGTCGGAGCGGCGCTGGCCGGCTGTGGCGAGGCCCATGGCAAGAGCGCGATGGAGATCACCGTCGAAGCCGTACATGACGCGCTGGCCGATGCCGGGGTCTCGCTTTGCGACGTCGACGCCATCGCAACCTGCCAGCCGCTGGACATGCTGTCGGGGCTGACGCTGGCGCAGGAACTGGGGCTGAACCCCAGGTTCACCATGAACAACCGCATGGGCGGCTCGTCGTTTCTGTCGCACACGCTCTGGGCCGCGATGCTGCTGGAGTTGCGGCTCGCCGACACGGTGCTGATCGCCTACGGGTCGAACCAGCGCACCGCCTCGGGCAAGCTGATGACCGCGCTCGGCCCGCCAACCTACGAGGCCCCCTACCGGCCGATATTCCCGCTGTCGTCCTACGCGCTTGCCGCGGACCGTCACATGACCCAATTCGGCACCACGCGGGAACAACTGGCCGACGTGGCGGTGGCCGCCCGCGCCTGGGCGCAAAAGAACCCCGAAGCGTTCGTTCGCGACCCGCTGACGCGCGAGGATGTCATTGCCTCGCGGCTGGTCTCGGATCCGCTACGGGTACGCGACTGCTGCCTTGTCACCGACGGTGGCGCCGCGCTGGTGATGCGGCGGGCCGAGACGGCGAAGGATCACCCCAGGCCACCGGTTTATCTGCTGGGGGGCGGCGAAGGCACCACCCACCGCGACATTTCCGAAATGCCGGACCTGACTGTGACCGGGGCCGCGCAGTCGGGTGCGGCGGCCATGGAAATGGCGGGCGCGCGCCCGTCGGATATCGACGTGGTGGAGCTTTACGATGCCTTCACCATCAACGTGATCCTGTTCCTTGAGGATCTGGGCTTTTGCAGGAAAGGCGAGGGCGGCCCCTTCGTCGAAAGTGGCGGCATCGCGCCCGGCGGTCATCTGCCGGTCAACACCAACGGCGGCGGGCTGTCCTGCGTGCATCCCGGCATGTACGGCATCTTCACGCTGGTCGAAGCGGTGCGGCAGCTGCGCGGCGAAGCCGGAGACCGCCAGATCGACGGCGCAAAGCTGGCCCTGGCCCACGGCAACGGCGGTGTCCTGTCCAGCCAGGTGACGAACATCCTGGGCACCGAAGCCACGCTCTGACCAGGCCATCGGACAAGACGAAAGCGGCCCTCCTTACAGAGGGCCGCTTTGCGTTTCTGCCTGAGGTGACTCAGTTCGGGTAGGTGTCCAGGTCGATCTTGGAGTAGATTTCCTGGCGCAGGAGATCGGCAAAGGGCTTCGGATTGTCGCGAATCGGATGCAGCGTCTTCACCAGACCATGCCATTTCTCGATCAGCTCGCGGTAGGTCGCGATCAGCGGCTCGGGATCTTCGATGCCGCGCTCCTCGCGGGAGATGCGGGCGATCTCTTCAAGGTCTGCGGTGCGAAAATCGACCAGATCCTGAAGAAACTCGGGCGAAGGTTCGTGAACCGTCAGTCCAAGGTCAGCGGCCTCTTTCAGCACATCCAGATCATCGGTTTCGTAATTGACCGCCGTCTGCGCCACGGCGTCGGGGATATTCTTGGTGAATTGTGTCCGTTGTTCACTTGAGAGGGACTTCCAGAAAATCGGGCTGAGGGCAAAGATCGACCCGGAATGATAGGTGCCCAGCGGCAGCTCCGTCAGGTGCTTGGCAACTTCAATCAGGCTATGCCCCTTGAGCGCCCCCACCGGTTGCACCGCGGCGGTGACGACGCCGTGGCTCATCGTATCATACATCTAGCTCGTTGGCACGTTGACGGGCTCGGCCCCAAGGCGGGTTGCCCAGCGATCCCAGACCGAGCCGCCGGTGCGCAGCTTGACGCCCTGCATATCCTCGATGGTCACAATCGGCTGGGTCGTCAGCAACACGTAGGGCGCGGTGCTGATCCCGCTAAGGGCCACCATGCCGTTCGCGGCGAATTCGTCCTTGCAGGGCTGACAATGCAGCATGACAAATTCGCTGGTCGCACCGAGCATCGCGTAATGATCCTCGCCCAGAAGCGCCATATCGGCGACGAGCTGCGCATAAGGCATTTCCGAGCGGAAATAGGTCAGCGCCAGCAGGCCCACATCGGCCACGCCGTCGCGCGGGCCAGACAACGTCGGCTTGGCACCGAGCAGGGCACCGCCGGCAAACAGCTTGAAGTCGAAGGCATCTTGAAATTCGGCCTCGGTCATATCGGCAAAGGCGGCATGACCGCGCGATGTCGCGTGATTGGGCGAGGTCCAGTTGCTTACCGTCACCCGTTTTTCGGCCAGGGCGGGCGTGGCCGAGAGTACGGCACCCGTCGCCAGTATCGTCAGGATTTTCGTCAGTCTCATGTGGTCTCCTCCTCTTTGTCAAAGTCCCGCTGTCGCGCGGGGTTCATCACGGCAGTTTCAACTTCCAAGCTCCGGCAGGAACATGATCAGTTCGGGGAACGCGACCATGATGATCAGGACCACCACATCCGCGGCCAAGAACCACATGACGCCTTTGAAAATCAGCGAAATCGGAACCGCGTCTCCGACAATACCCTTGATCACGAAGACGTTGAGCCCCACCGGCGGCGTAATCAGCGCCATCTCGACCAGTTTGGTTGCAAGGACGCCGAACCAGATCAGGCTGATATGGTTCGCCTCAAAAATCGACAGGAGAACGGGTAGCGTCAGCAGCAGGATGCCCAGCGGATCTAGAATCATGCCCAACAGGCAAAAAAGCACCGCCGTGCCGAAAACCAGCATTACATAGCTCACCCCCAGGTCGATCACCAGGTCTGACATCGCTTCGGGGATACCGCTGATTGCCAGAAACCGGGAAAACAGATTGGCACCAACCGCAATGATAAAAATCGCCGCGGTCATTTTTGCAGTGTCCATCAGCGCGATTTTCGAAACTTTCCAGTTCAAAGTGCCGCGCGCCGCCGCAATCACGAAGGACAAGGCCGCTCCGACAGCGCCAGCCTGTGTCGGTGTGAATATCCCGGTGAACAGACCGCCAAAAACACCCAGCACCAGCAAGATCACAGGCCATGTTTCGCTCAGGGCCTCCAGCCGTTCGGACCAGATGGCACTTTCGTCGAGCGGCGGGCGGCGCAAGTGCGGGGTTGATCCGCGCACGAATGATGATCACGGCCCAGTACCCCAGCATTGTCAGCACGCCCGGCACGATCGCAGCCAGAAACAGCTTGCTGATCGCAACCTCGGCAAAAATGCCATAGATGATCAGAAGGATGCTCGGCGGGATGAGTGAGCCCATGGTGCCGGCCGCGGCAACCACGGCGGTACTCAGCCCGGGATCGTAGTCGCGCTTCAGCATTTCCGGCACCGCGATCCGCCCCATCGCCGCGGCGCAGGCCAAGCTGGAGCCCGCCGCGGCCGAAAACAGCGCTGCGCCGCCCACGCTGGCGACTGCCAGCCCCCCGGGCAGGAACGACAGCCAGACCCGGGCGGCCTTGAAGATCCCGCGCGTGATGTCGGTCTGGTAACAGACGTAGCCCATCAACAGAAACATCGGGATCGACCTCAGCGTCCAGTGCGCGGCGAAGTCATATGGCACGGCGGTCAGCAGGCCGAAGGCCGCGCCGCTGCCCAGCATGGCCCAGAACCCGAAGAAGGACACGATGCCCAAGGCCACCGCGATCGGAACGCGCAGCAAAACCAGCAGGATGACGGAAACGATGCCGCAAAGGCCGATCTGGAAAAAGCTCACCGTCCCGCTCCTATTCGTACATGTCGTGATTGGGACCAGCCATGCCAGCGTCGGTGAATGGCCTTTGGGTCAGCTTCGCCAGCAAGAGCAGCACCATCAGCCCCGCTCCAAGGGGCAGAAAGAAGCGGCCGGGCCAGACGGTAAGCGCGGCCATGCCCATGGATTTCTCCCCGATAAGATATTTCTCGACAGCGTCTATCCAGGTTTGCCAGGTGAGCAGCCCGTAGAACACCGCAGACAGTGCCAGAGCCAGCATGTCGAAAGCGGTCCTCGCCCCTGTCGGGAGCATATCGTGGATCAGGTCGACCTTGATGTGCTCGTTGGTATATTCGACGAAGGGAAGCGGCAGAAAGACCAACCCGACCATGTAATAGTAGGACACGTAATCCACCGTTCCCGGCAGTGGCTCTGCGATGAACTGGCTCAGGATGACGTCGAGCGTGACATGGACCATCATCAGGGCCGCCAGAGCCGTCGCGGCATAGGTGATGATCCGCGACACCCATCCAAGTCGGGCAATTACTGATTACATCGATGTTTCTTTCCTGTCATGGTCAGGTCGCGGGCCCTACGGCTATGCCCCTCGAAATACCGGTTGTCTCTTGCTCAGGAAGGCTTCGATGCCTTCGGCGTGGTCTGCGCTCTTGATGATTTGTCCCTGGATGATGGCTTCGGTTTCAAGAAAGCTCTCAAGCGAAGGTTGCAGCGCGGCGCGCATCAGCCGCTTGGCTCCGGCCAGCGCAAAAGTCGGGCCTGCCGCCAGGTCTGCCGCATAGTCCGCCGCGGCGTCATCGAGCGCGTCGTCCGGATGCACCTGGCTCGCCAGCCCCAGGCTCAGCGCCTCTTGCGCCGGCACCAGCCGGGCAGAGAAGGCAAGATCTGTCGCCCGCTGTCGCCCGATCAGATTCTGAAGAAAGAACGCCGCGCCGCCATCCGGGGCCAGGCCAATCTTGCGAAAGACCTGACCAAGTTTCGCTGTCTCGGAAAGCAGCAGGACGTCGCAGGCCAGGGCCATGCTCAGCCCGATCCCCACCGCGGGACCGCGCACCGCCACCACCACCGGCTTTTCACAGTTGTAGATCGACAGGATCATCTGGTGCGCCCGGTGCAGACGCGCACGGTCGCCCCAGACATCGTCCTTGCCCATGGTCGAAATATCCGCGCCCGCACAAAAGGCACGGCCCTCGGCTCTCAGCAGCACCGCCCGGATCTCGGGGTCGGTGTGCATCTGGCGGAAGCTCTCCATGAGCTCGACCCGCATTTCAATGGTCAGCGCGTTCAGCTTGTCCGGCCGGTTCAGCGACACGACGGCCAGACCGTCCTTGCGTTCAACTGTGATGTCACTTTCCATGACCGTCCCTCCCCTCAGCAATAATCTGTCAGTCGGCAAACAGCGCCCGTGCGATCCCGTTCTTGTGGATCTGAGTCGTGCCTCCGGCGATCGTCAGCATCCGCACGTCCCGCACCATCCGCTCCAGCGGCAACGAGCCGAAATAACCGTAGCCGCCGAACATCTGCATCGCGTCGTGGGTTACGCGCTGTGCCATCTCGGTGGCCTGGACCTTGGCAATCGATGACAGGGTCGGATCGGGCTGGCCCCGGTCGATCAGCGACAGCGCGGTGTAGCACAGCGACCGGGCAGCCTCGATCTGCACTTTCATGTCCGACATCATCCATTGCAGGCCCTGCATGTCGGACAGCGCCTTGCCGAACTGGCGGCGCGTTTTCATGTAGTCGCAGGCCAGGTCGAACGCACCTTCGGCCACGCCAAGCGCCAGAACCCCCATGCCGACGCGGGTGCCGTTATAGACACCCAGCGGACGGACAAAGCCGCTAGAATTCTCGGCCAGACCCTCGGTCACGATGTTCTCCGCCGGCACTCGCACGTCGTCAAAGTGGATCTCGCATTCGTTGCAGCCGCGCGCCCCCATCTTCTGTTCGAGGATGTGCACCGTCACGCCGGGGCTGTCACGTTCCACCAGAACCGTGCCAATGCCCCGCGCCCCCTTGCTGTCGCAGAACCGCGCATAGACCAGAAGGTAATCGGCCCGGTCGCCGAAGGTGGTAAATATCTTGCCGCCGTTCAGCACAAAGTCATTGCCGTCCCGCCGCAACGAGGTCGTCACTGCCGTGGCGTCCGAGCCTGCCTCGGGCTCGGTCCAGGAAATCGCGCATTCGATCTCGCCCGCCGCGAAGCGCGGCAGGAAGGCGCGCTTCAGCTCTTCGCTGCCGCAGGTGGCGATGATCCGGGGCGAGACGTTCTGATCATGGACAATCAGCGCGGTGTTGAAATCCACCTTCGCCAGTTCCTCGATCACCAGATAGCAATCGACCAGCGAGGCATCCCCCCCCCCATATTCGCCGGGGATGGTCATGCCCAGATAGCCAAGTTCGCTCAGGCGATGGTGGTTTTCATCGGGATAGATGCCCTCCCGGTCCCAGCGCGCGGCCCGGTCGCGAAATTCACCCAGCGCCAGCTTGCGCGCCGAGTCCTTCAGCGCGATCTGCTCCTCGGTCAGCATTGAAGGATGCATGCGCCCTACCCTCCCCGCCGTTGGTTGAAACTGTGGCCATAGACCATGGCGGCAATGGTGTTGCGCAGGATCTCAACGGTGCCACCGCCAAGCGCGAAGCCGCGCGCGTCACGCACCATGCGTTCCAGCGGGTATTCACGCGTATAGCCGTTGTGGCCGTGGATCTGCAGCGCCTCGTTCGTGACCCGTTGCGCCATTTCGTTGGCGTAGAGCTTGGCCATGGTTGCATCCATCGGGTCGGGAAAGCCGTTCGGCGCGGGGTTGGTGGCGGCGCGATAGACCATCAGCCGTGCCGCATGGATCTGTGTCGCCATGTCGGCGATCTTCCATTGGAGGCCCTGAAATTCGTTGATCGGGCGGCCAAACTGATGGCGGATCTCCGAATATTCCTTGGCCGCCTCGAAGGCACCTTGCGCCAGCCCCACGCACATCGCCGCATTGCCCACACGCTCGGGGCCGAAACTGCTCATCAGCAGCGCGAAGGAGCGCGAGCTTTCGGGATCCCCCTCAACCAGCACGTCCTCGGGGCCGGCCTTGTAGTTTTCAAGGATGATCTCGGCCTCGGTCAGGCCCCGACCGCCCATTTTCAGCGATATGTGGCCGATCCGCGCGCCGGGTTTCTTCAGATCGACAACGAAAGCGCCGATCCCCCTTGCCCCGCTGGCCTTGCCGAACCGGCAGAAGACCAGCGCGTAATCGGCCACATGGGCGCCGGTGGACCAGCACTTGTTGCCGTTCAGCACCCAGCCGTCGCCATCCTTGGTGGCCGTGGTGCGCAGATCGGTGACCGCGGACCCCGCCTCGGGTTCACTGATGGCGATGGCGATGAATTTCCTGCCCGCCGCCATGTCCGGCAGAAACCGCTTTTTCTGTTCGTCGTTGCCCAGAACGCTGATCGCCCGCGACGGACCGTTCAGGTAAAGCTGCGAGACCAGCGCGGTGTTGAAACAGACCCGCGCCATTTCCTCCAGAAAGACGGTGCCCTGCACCACCGGCGCGCCGGAGCCGCCGTATTCCTCGGGGATGAACATGCCCAGATAGCCAAGCTCGGCCAGCTTGTCGCGGTTGGCGGCGGGAAATTCCTCTTTGTCGTCCCAATAGGCGGCCTTTGGGGCGAATTCCCGTTCGGCCAGCTTGCGGGCCTCCGAGCGAAAATCTTCCAGTTCCGGATCGAGCTTGAACATGTCAGTTTTTGTCCTCTGAGAGTGTGGAAAGCCCGGCCTGGCGAAATGCGCCCAGTACGCGTGCCGTATCGGCACCCGCTGCCGGGGCGGGTATGGGGGCACGTGGTTGTGACGTGCAAATTTCATTGGCAACCCGGGCACAGGGACCGTGCCCAGATCCGGATGCGGAAGATCGTGGATCATGCCCGCGGGTGCGCATGTCATCGTCCGAAACCACCTCGGCCAGGGTGCGCACCGGCGCGCCCGGCACACTGGCGTCGCTCAAAGCCTCGAAAATCTCAGCACGACTATGCTGCGTGGTCCATTCCGAGACCCAGCCATCGACCTCGGCACGCCGCGCACAGCGCGCGGGGCCCTCGGCCAGTTCGAGATCCTCGGCCAGATCGGCGCGCCCCATCGCGCGGCTCAATTGCTGCCAGTGGCGATCATTAAGGCACATGATCGCCACCTGCCCGTCCCGCGCCGGAAACAGATCGTAGGGCGCGACCTTGAGCACCGCCTGGCTGTTGCCGGCACGGTCGGCAAACCCGTCAGGTGCCAACAGGAAGCTGGAGATATTGGACGCCAGCGCGTGATGCGTCACGTCCTGCATGGCAATTTGAACGAAGTCGCCGCGCCCGGTCGTGCCGCGTGCATGCAGCGCCGCCATGATCCCGCCAAACAGGTGGACGCCGCCGAGAAAATCGGTGATCGCCGCGCCGCATTTCATCGGCGAGCCATCAGGAAACCCGGTTACCGACATCAGCCCGGTCAGCGCCTGAATGGGGAAATCCATCGCCGGTGCATCGCGGTAAACGGAATCGGCGGCGTAGCCCTTGCCCGACCCCATGACCAGGCGCGGATTGCGAGCCGAGAGCGTCTCCCACCCGATACCCAGTTTTTCCATCGTACCGGGCCGGGAATTCTCGATCAACACGTCGGCGGTATCCGCCCGCGCAAAACGCGCCACCGGTTCCGGTGATCAGCAGCGCGCGGACACGGTCGTCATCGCGCACTTCCGTGACGATGCGCTCCATCTCCTTGCGCGCGGCCTGGTCGAGCGCATTCTTCTTCTCGGGGAAGTCGAACGTCATCCGACCGACACCCTCTGAGCATTTGTAAAGCAAGGGCACCGCTTCCTCCTCCCGGAAATGGATCTCCTGGGAACACGCTAAAGGCGGGTTGTGCCAACAAGCTACAGGCCAGCGCCGGAAAACAGACTTGTGTTAAATGGATGCCGCCCGTTTTTTCCGTTGCGGTCTCAGGGCCGCGGTGTTTCGATCTGGCCAGAGATGCGCTGGCGGCGGCTCCGCGCAACGTCCTGATGAATCGGCAAAGAGACCGAAACCATGTATTCCGACACTCTTTTCGGCCATCTGCGCCTGCCCGTGATCTGCTCTCCAATGTTCCTGGTATCCGGGCCCGACCTTGTCATCGCCCAATGCAAAGCCGGCGTGATCGGCAGTTTTCCCGCCCTGAACGCACGCGAAAAAGACGGCGAGCCCCCCTGCTTGAAGCCTGGCTCAAACGCATCACCGAAGAGCTCGACGCACATAATCAGGCCAATCCCGACCGGCCCGCCGCGCCCTTTGCGGTCAACCAGATCGTGCACCGCTCGAATGATCGGGTCGAACGCGACGTCGAGATATGTGCCCGTTGGAAGGTGCCAGTCTGGATCACTTCGATGGGCGCACGCGAAGACGTGAACCAGGCGGCACATGATTGCGGCGGCACCGTGCTGCACGACGTGATCAACAACCGGTTTGCCAGGAAGGCCATCGACAAGGGGGCTGACGGACTGATCGCGGTCTGCGCCGGGGCGGGTGGCCATGCGGGTGCCCTGTCGCCCTTTGCGCTGGTTCAGGAGATCCGCGAATGGTTCGACGGTCCGCTGGCCCTGTCGGGATCCATCGCCACCGGAAGCTCCGTACTGGGCGCGCAGGCCATAGGCGCCGACTTTGCTTATATCGGGTCGCCCTTCATCGCGACAACCGAAGCCGTCGCCTCCGAGGATTACAAGCAGATGATCGTTGACAGCGGCGCGGACGACATTCTCTACACCAGCCATTTCAGCGGCGTGAACGCCAATTATCTCAAACCGTCGGTCCGGGCGGTTGGGCTTGATCCTGACAACCTGACCGGTGACGGCAACAAATTGAATTTGGCCACCGGCGACATCCGCCCGAAGGCTTGGCGCGACATTTGGGGCAGCGGTCAGGGGATCGGTGCGGTCGGCGCGGTGACGACGACAGCGGACTATGTTGACCGTCTCGTCCGGGAATACCATGCCGCCAAAGATGGGCTCTGCGCCTGACGAAAAAGGGCGGCAAGTTGCCCAGCCGCCCATCTGATCCTGCCACTATCGCAGATGACTGAGAAGCGATCTCAGCCGTCTTTTTGGTTGATGATCAGTTCTGCATTCTCGGGCAGTTCCGCAACAACGCTCACCGCGTCGGCACGGATCCTGGCATGCAATTTGAAGGCCTCAGCTGCGGCTGTTTCCGCAGCTGAGGCGTCGGCGCCGTCTTCCAGCACAAGCGAAAGCCGGATCATGTCACGGTCACTTTCGCGCGTCACCACGGCCTGCGCGGCCTTTGCGCCTGGCGTCACGATCACGACTTCTTCGATCACGCGGGGATAGACGAAGATCTCGCGCACTTTGACCGCCGCGCCGACCCGGCCCTGCAACGCAGAAATGCGGCCGACACTGCCATCTTCATTGCTTTCCAGAGCAAAGGCGCTGTCGCCGGTGCCGAACCGGATCATCGGCCAACTGGCATCGCGCGCGGTCACGACAACCTCGCCCGGTTCGCCATGGGCTACCTGCTCGCCACTGATCGGATCGCAGATCTGCACCACGCGGTCGGGATGAACCAGATAGCCTTCGCCGCCATCCTCATAGGCGACAAGGCCCAGATCGGCGGTGGCATAGGCGGCCCAGGTGGACACGCCATATTCGGCCTCCATCCGGCGGCGCTTGGCCATCCAGTCGCCCATCTCACCGCCGAGGAAGGCGGTTTTCACCGTCCAGGCATCCCGGCCATAGGTTTCAATCACCTTGTCCGCCAGCGTCAGGAAAAACGCGGTCGAGGCGCAGATTGAAGTCACACCGGTTTCAACGATGATCTGGGCCTGAAGCTCGGTATTGCCGACACCGCTGGGGATCACCGTGGCCCCGACGGACTGTGCCGCTTCGTCGAACAGCAAGCCTGCCGGCACCAGATGATACATCCAGGTGTTCAGGATGATATCCCCCGGCCCCATCCCGGCCGCCTTGAACAGCAGGTCAAGGCCGTGGCCGACACCGCCCGAAAGTGCCGGTTCGAAGATCGGGCCGGGGGACACGTAGATCCGCCCGACATCCTTCAGACCAGAGGCGAGGAACCCGCCAAAAGGCGGGTTATCACGCTGGATCTTCAGAAGCTCTTCCTTCTTCATCACTGGCAGCCGCGACAGGTCCGCCAACGATGTGACGGCTGCCGGATCGAATCCGGCAGCCGTAAACCGCGATTTGAGACCAGATGCCATTTTGGCCGCATCGGCATAGGCTTGAGCTATATCTCGATAAATATCTTCAGACATGTCCATGCCTCCTCGTCCGATCAGACTTTAGAGCGGGCAGTCCTTGCGGAAGTTCGGTGCGCGCTTCTCGCGGTGCGACAGCACACCTTCTTTGACGTCCTCGCTCATGAAGCCAAGCATTTCCAGCGCGGTCGAGGCATCGAAGATCGGACCGGCCTGACGCAACCAGTTGTTCAGCGAATACTTGGTCCAGCGGATCGCGCTTTGCGACCCGTTGGCCAGTTCGACGGCCGTGTCCAAGGCGATCTGCTGCAGCTCGTCATCTTCGACGCACATTGACACAAGGCCGATGCGCTCGGCCTCTTCGCCCGACACCGGTTTGCAGGTCATCAGATAGTACTTCGCCTTGGCCATCGAGGTCAGCAGCGGCCAGATGATCGCCGCGACATCGCCAGCGGCAACACCCAGCCGCGGGTGGCCATCGACAATCTTGGCTTTCTTCCCGGCGATCGAGATGTCGGCGAGAATGGCAACCACAAGGCCCGCCCCGGCCGCAGGGCCGTTGATCGCGGAAATGATCGGCTTGTTGCAGTTGACGATATTGTAGACGAGGTCCTTGGCTTCTTTCCACGTCTTCATGATCTCGTGCGAATTGCCGATCATGTTTTCGATCAGGCTGAAATCGCCTCCGGCCGAGAACGCCTTGCCCGCGCCGGTCACGATCACCGAGTTGATATCCTGGTCGCGGTCGATGTCGATCCACATATCCGTCATCTGGGTGTGAGTTTCGGCATCGACCGAGTTAAACGTCTCAGGCCGATCAAAAGTGATGCGCAGGACGCGATCCGCCGGGTAGTCAAACTTCAACTTGTCATATTTCGCGTAACGGTCAGACATATTCTTTTTCCCTCTTCGATGTCTTGATTGTTGCTTCAACCCGGCAGTCCAAGTACTGCTTTAGACAGGATGTTGCGCTGGATTTCGTTCGAGCCGCCATAGATCGTCGTCGGCCTCGCCTTGTAGAAGCTCGACAAAACGTCGACGCTAACATTGCCAACCTGAAGCGGGCCGATTGTGCCGCCATCGGGACCGGCTGCTTCGATCATCAGTTCGGTGATGCGCTGGAAGCATTCAGTCACCCAGATCTTCAGCATGGAGACATCCGCACCCAGCGTCTCGCCACGTTTGAGCTGATCTGCAAAACGGGCATAAAGCGCGGCATGATCTTCCACATCCAGTGCCGCCTGGGCAAAGCGGTCACGGAACACCGGATCGTCAAACGCGCCACGGCCACGGGCAAAGCTTTCAAGCTGTCCCAGAGCGTTCTGGGCCAGACTTGGCGAACCGATGAAAATGCGTTCGAAGCTCAAGAGAGCCTTGGCCATCGTCCAACCCTTGTTCAGCTCGCCGACAAGGTTCTCGCGGGGCGTCCGAGCATTGTCAAAGAAGACCTCGCAAAACTCGGTCTCGCCCGACAGGGTCGTGATGGTGCGCACATCGACTCCGGGCTGATCCATCGGAGCGAGCAGGAAACTGATGCCTTGTTGTTTCTTGGGTGCATCCGGATCGGTGCGCACCAGCATGAAAATGTGCGTAGCGTCATGCGCCATCGTGGTCCAGATCTTCTGTCCGTTGATGACAAAGTCGTCCCCGTCAATCTCTGCGCGTGTTCGCAGGTTCGCCAGATCGGACCCGGCGCCGGGTTCCGAGTATCCTTGGCACCAGATGTCTTCGCAACTCAGGATACGCGGCAGCCAGTAATCTTTTTGTTCCCGGGTGCCGAATTTGATGATCAGCGGCCCGACCATCTGCACGCCCATGTCGCGGCCGCGATTGACGCCCCAGCGCTGCTGCTCTTCATAAAAGATCAGCAGCTTGGCAGCGTTCAGGCCCATACCGCCGAATTCAGCGGGCCAGGCTGGTGCGACCCAGCCCTTGGCGTGAAGCTTGCGGTGCCAATGTTCGATCTCGGCGAACTTCGGGCGGTGCGGCAGATGACGCAGCTCCTCGGGATATTCCGCTTCGAAGAACTGGCGCACTTCTTTGCGGAATTCCGCATCGCTCATTGCATTCCAGTCGGTCATTGTGCTGCCCCCTCTGCTTCGCGTGCCTCGAACCAAATCCGCCTGTGATAGGTATCGTCGCCCAACCAGGCCGACAGCACCAACGCCCGGTTCAGGTAGAGCCCGATATCGAACTCATCCGTGTATCCGACTGCGCCATGCAACTGGATCGCGTCGCGGGTGATTTTCTTGGCGGCCGTGACGGCGCGCGCCTTGGCGCGGCTGGCAATAGGGGTCCGAACCTTCGGATCGGTTTCGCTGTCCATCTGCGCAAGCGCCGCCCGCACTCCGGCCTGCGCGACCTCGCACATAACGTTAAGGTCGACGGCACGGTGCTGGATGACCTGGAATGATCCGATCGGCTTGTCGAACTGCTCGCGCGTCTTGATGTAGTCGAGCGTGATCTCAAAGGCGCGACCGCTCAGGCCGACAAGCTCGGCTGCGGCAAGCGCCGTGGTATCGACGACAGCCTCCTCAAGCGCGGCTTGAACCGCATCGCCGCGGGCAAGTTCCGCAGCTGGCGTTCCCGAAAAAGAAAGCTCGCCCGAGGAGCTGCCGTCGGCCTGCGTCCGCTTGTCAATAACAAGGCCGTCCGCGTCCGCCTCGGTCAAGACCAGAACCGGCCCCTCATCTTGTTCGGCCACGACGAGGAACCCTTGCGATCCGGTCGCACCGACGACCCAGGCCTTGCCACCGGTCAGCTTACCGTCCGCGTATCGGCAGGTCGCATCGGCGGGCGCCCCGCCCGGACCGCGTTCCTGCCAGGCAACCGCCAGAGAAATTTCGCCGCCGATGAGCTGTGCCATCTTCGGATGATCCGGACAAAGGCGGCGCAGAAGGCCAAGACTCAGACCGATTGTCAACACGACCGGTTCCGGTGCAATCACACGGCCGACTTCCTCGGCGATGACACCCCCGGCGGCCAGGCCCATGCCAAGCCCGCCCTGATCTTCAGGCACCGCCACCCCGAAAACACCGGCCTCGGCGAGTTCCCGGACCATCTCCGCATCGAAACCGCCCCCGGCATCACGAAGTTTTCGGGCTCTGTCACTTCCGCCCGCCCGTTCAAACAACGTGCGCGCGCTCTCGCGCAACAGGCGAAGGTCTTCTTGTTCGCTGGAAAGGATATCAGTCTGTGTCATTTTGCTTTCGTAGGATCATCATGGGGGTGTCGGTCGAAAAAACGACCTCGCCCTCAGGGTTTTTGGCGCTGAGCGTATAGTGCAAAACACCTCTGTCGGGCTTGCTCTTTGACGGCGTGACCGCGTTGACCGTCAGTTCGACATCAAGGGGTTCGTTCGGACGCACCGGCCGCAGCCAGCGCAGATTTTCAAAGCCCATGCCACCGATATTGGCGACATCGACCATCATCTCAGCCATGATCGGCCTGAACACTTCCAGCATCGTCTGAAAGCCCGAGGCGATCAGGCTGCCATGTATGGCGGTTGCATAGTCTTCGTCGGTGTGCAGCCGCTGCGGATCCCATTCCTCGGCAAACGCCTTTATTGAATCCGCGCTCATCGGAGCGCTGCGAAAGCGATAGACTTGGCCCGGCGAGAAGTCTTCCAGATACCTCAAGAGGCACCCTCCTTTGCGAAACCGTCATCGTATCCGCTCGCATCCTTGGATATCCGGATGCGGTTGAATTCTTCCAGCTTCGGATAGGTTTCCTTGAACGTCGTCAGAAACTCACCCATCGGCGCGTCGAAATAGAGCCCACGGTCGTTCACATATTCCATGTGACGGTGATTCTGTTCGTCGAACTCGTGAAAGAGCGCGTCGTGATATCCGTCGAAGACCAGAGGTTTGACCCCGAATCTTTCACACAGTTCCATGTTGAATGCAGGTGTCACCTTGTAGGCCTCATTCCCCAACCACAACTGAACATAGCCGTGGTAGATAAAGAGATCGGTCTCCATCAATTCCTGCAACTTGGGTGTATTCAGGTGGTTGCGCACATCCGCGAACCCAAGAGCGGCGGGGATACCCACAGCACGCAGACAAGCCGCCAGCAGAATTGCCTTGGGAACGCAAAACGCCGCTTCCGCCCCAGCGATACGGCTGGCACGGTAAGAGTCCTCATCCAGCGCAAAACAATAGGGATCATAGCGAATATCGTCGCGAACCGTTTCGAACAGGCGAATCGCCTTGTCTCGATTGGTTGCGTCCACAGGAAGATCACGCAAAGCCGATGTCACGAAACCCTGCACTTCCAAGCTATCGCTTTCCACAAAGCGCGATGGCATGACATAACGCTCAGCTTCAGTCGGCAGGTCATCGTCAGACTTGTCCATTGGCCCCTTCCTTTTTCTAACAAATGTTAGATTACCAATTCAAAACCTGCCCGTCAACGGGATTTACTCTGTCTTTGGTTGGTCCACGCCATAACGCGTATTGTCTTCGCCCAGAGTGGCTGCAACTCCGACCGAATTTCCCGAAGAACGGAACTCCGGCGCAATTGGCAGCGGCAAAGCAGGCGCGTTCCGGTCGGAGATTTTTACGGCCCGTCCGAACACGTCACGCGCTTTGAAATGCGGGTCGCGCGCCGCCTCGGCGGGCGTTTTCACGACCGAACAGCAGCAATCGGCCGCAGCCAGCAGAGGCTCCCAATGGGTCGAGGGGTGTTCCCTCAGACGACGTGCAACCTCCGCGGCACAGGCATTGGGATCGGACCAGTCATCGCGAAGGGCCACCGGCAAACCAATGACATCGCAGAACGACTGCCAGAACTTTTCTTCCAACGCGCCGACGGCGATCTGACGCCCGTCCGCAGCCGAATAAAGCCGATACCGGGCCAGGCCACCCGTCAGACGGCTGCCACCGCTTTCGATGTTCCGCCCGGCAATCACACCTTCGGCATGGGCCCAATAGGCAAAGGCGAACGCCCCCTCGGCCATTGCGATATCCAGATGCGTCCCCTGCCCGCTTGCCTGCCGCGCAATCAGGGCCAGCAGGATATTCATCACCGCAGGATAGGTTCCGCCTCCGATATCGGCGACCAGCCCGAACGGGGCAGTTGGCTGGTCATCCGGTCCGCGACTGAGCGACAGGATACCCGCATCACCGACGTAGTTGAGATCGTGGCCGGCGGCGCTGGCCTTTGGTCCGGTCTGGCCATAGCCGGTGATCGAACAATAGATGAGACCGGGATTGATCTTTCGCACCGCTTCATAACCAAGCCCCAGCCGGTCCATCACGCCGGGACGGAACTGCTCTACCAGAACATCGGCCCTCTCGATCAAGGGGCGCAGACGTTCCACTGCGCCCCTTGACTTGAGGTCGATGGCCACCGATCGCTTGCCGTGGTTCAACACGGCAAATCCGATGCTCTCTCCGTCGATCTTGGGCTCGGTTTGGCGCGCGTCCTCGCCGACTCCGGGACGCTCGAACTTGATCACTTCGGCGCCGGCCTCGGACAGCATGAGCGTCGCCATCGGACCGGGAAGAAGTGTGCTGAAATCCAGCACCAGGATATCCTTGAGCGGTTGAGCCATCTTCACTGCCTCAGGCGAAGCGCGCCGCGCCGTTGTTCAGAACAACCACGTCGCGTGCCGGAATAGATGCTCGAAACCGGGCCTCGCCGTCCTCTTCCCAGATTTCGAACCGCACGGTTTCGCCGGGATAGACCGGCGCCGAGAACCGAACATCCAGACCGACAAGCCGGACAGAATCATAGTCAAGCAACGTCTTTAGAATCGCCCGGGCCGCCAGCCCATAGGTCGCCAGACCATGCAGGATCGGGCGGTCGAACCCGACAGAACGGGCAACATCCGGGTCAGCATGAAGCGGATTGAAATCACCGCTGAGACGATAAATAAGGGCTTGGCGCGGCAGGGTATCGATATCACATACATGATCAGGCGCCCGATCAGGCAGCACTGCGGGTGCCGGACCCGCTTGGTTTTCACCGCCAAACCCCCCATCACCGCGACAGAAAGCCGACATCGCCACGCGCGCCAGCTTTTCACCGCTGTCCGCGTCGATAATATCACGGCTTTGGTAAATGACGGCTCCCTTGCCCTCGCCCTTGTCGGCGATGAAGTCGATCTTGCTGCGGCCGACAATCCGGCCATGTGTCGGCAGTGGCTTGTAGATGTCGAGCCACTGTTCTCCGTGCAGCACTTTTTGCCAGTTTACGCCGGTCTTGGGATCGCGCAGCCAGAAGCCGGGATACCCCAAAATGACCGCCATCGACGGAACTGCCTTGAGCCCGTCCTCATAGACATAGGCCAGCTCCTTTTTGTCGGTCGGATCCTCGCCGAACCCAAGGCCGAGTGCATATAGGATGGTATCCCGCTCGGTCAGCGTCTGTTCGATTTCCTCAAAGTCCCAGTTCAACAGTGCATCGAAATCCAATGGCATTTATTTTCCTCCCTTAGTTGCCGTCAGAGCGTGTTTTGCGATCCAAGTATGGCCGTGACCTGACTGGACAGCACACCGCCGTTGCCATGCGCCAGCGCCAGATCAATATCCTTCAACTGAATGCCCGGCGCATCGCCACGGATCTGACGGGCAGCCTCGATCACTGTGAAGATGCCGTACATCCCGGGGTGCACACAGGACAGGCCGCCGCCATTCGTGTTCACCGGCAAGACGCCGCCAGGCGCGATGCGTCCGCCCTCGACAAAGGCCCCTCCCTCGCCCTTCGCGCAGAACCCAAGATCTTCGAGAAACAAAATCGTGTTGATGGTGAAGGCATCATAGAGCTCGACCGCCTGGATGTCCGCAGGGGTCACGCCGGCCGCCGCAAAGGCGCGCGCGCCCGAGTCGCGGGCTGCGGTCACGGTGAAATCCTTCATCTGCGAAATCTGCCGGTGCGAGCTTGCCGCAGCACTGCCCAGCACATAGACAGGCGCCTTCGGGAAATCCCGGGCGCGGTCCGCGCGGACCATTACGATCGCGCCGCCACCGTCGGTGACAAGACAACAGTCGCGCACGGTCAATGGATCGCCCACCATGCGCGCACCCAACACGTCCTCGCGGGTAAGCGGGCCGCGCTCGAACGCTTCGGGGTTGCGCTGCGCCCAGGCCCGCGCGGCAACGGCCACGTCGGCCAGCTGTTCGCGGGTGGTGCCATATTCATGCATGTGCCGCGCCGCCGCCATCGCATAGGCCGAGATCGGATAGCGCGGATTATACGGCGCCTCGTAGGCCGGCGGACGTGAAGCGGTCACCAGTCTGCCCGATGCGGTGCGCTGGTTGGAGCCATAAACAATCAGCGCGACATCACACAGACCGGCGTCCAGCGCCATGGTCGCAGACGTCAGGTAGTTTACGAAGGACGAACCGCCCGACATCGTGCCATCGATGAAACGGGGCTGGATGCCCAGGTATTCAGCCGCCATAAGCGCCGGCATGCTGTCTTCCATCATGGTGCAGAACAGCCCGTCGACGTCGGACAGTTTCAGCCCGGCATCGCCAAGCGCCGCAAGCGCGGATTGCGCCATGACATCATAGGCCGTCAGGCCATGGGCTTCTCCGAAACCGGCATGACCGGTTCCCACGATGGCGGATTTCCCCCGAAGTTCTGTGGTCATGACTTATACCTCCGACGGCTTGAAAAGCACGGCCGGAGCGCCCTCGGCCTCGCCCACGAAAGCGGTTACAGCCATGTCGATGGCGACCTCACCCGGGGCAATGCCTTCGACCCGGCTCATCATCCGAACGCCTTCTTGAAGCTCGACCATGCACACGTTGTAGTCGCCGCCGCGGTCAGCGCTGCGGCGCACGACGGTTGTGGTGTAAACCCGTCCCTTGCCGGTGGCCTGCTTCCACGAAATCGCGGCGCCATGACAATGTGGACACAGGACTCGCGGGAAAAAGTGATAGGCCCCGCAGTCGTCGCACTCGGGCAGCAGGATCTCGCCTTCTGCCAGCGCGCGTTGGAAAAGCTGGTCTGGTCCTTTGGCATCCTGCATAGGTGTTCTCCTTCAAGCGATCCAGTCTTTGTTAAGCGTATTGATAATGTTTCTAACAATTGTTAGATTTAGTCAACCTTTCAGGATCAATTGAGAGAAACTCATGTCAGGTTCAGACTTAGCCCCCTTTCCGGCAAACTCGTCGTTGCGCTGGAACAGGCAGTCGCCGCGCCTTTTTGCTCCTCGCGGCTGGCCGACGCCGGCGCGCGCGTGATCAAGATCGAACGCAAGGGCGCAGGCGATTTCGCCCGCGCCTACGATACCGCCGCCAACGGTGAAAGCGCCTATTTCACATGGCTGAACCGAGGCAAAGAATCGGTCGCCTTGGACATTAAGGCCGACGAAGACCGTGAAATCCTGCTCAGGATGCTGGAAAACGCAGATGTGTTCATTCAAAACCTGCTGCCGGGCGCGCTGGCCAAGCTCGGGCTCGATTCAGCGAGTCTGCGAGAGAGTTCCCGCGTCTCGTGACCTGCGACATCACCGGATATGGCGAAGACGGCCCGATGCGCAACGCCAAGGCCTATGACCTTCTGGTGCAATGCGAGAGCGGTCTGGCATCAGTGACCGGTACACCTGACGGACCAGGACGGGTGGGCGTGTCGGTCTGCGATATCGCCACCGGTATGACAGCCCATGCCGGAATATGCGAAGCACTTGTCGGGCGTGATCGCACCGGCAAGGGCAGCGGCGTTTCCGTGGCAATGTTTGATGTGATGGCCGACTGGATGTCGGTTCCGCTGCTGTATCACGATTACCTTGGCAAGCCGACACCTCGTGTCGGACTGAACCACACGGTCATCTGCCCGTACGGGGCCTATGAATGCAAGGACGGTCAGCTTGTCGTCATTACCGTTCAGCACAGCGGCGAATGGCAACGGTTCTGTGAACACATACTGGGCGATGCGGCTTTGGCAACCGACCCCCGGTTCCATGACAACACGTCGCGAATTGAAAACAAACCCGCGCTCGAAGTTCTCATCAAGACCGTATTCGCCTCGCATGATCGCACCGAGATCCTGAAGCGCCTTGACGCTGCGGGCATAGCCTCCGGCGCGGTGAACGACGTGGCGGCCCTGTCCGATCACCCGCAGCTTGACCGATCCTTGATAGGCACACCCTCGGGCGAGATCAACGTCCCGACACCCCCGATCCGGCGCAGCCTCGGCGAAACGGCACTGGGCCCCTGCCCGGCCTTCGATGCGGAAGGTGAAGCCATTCGCGCCGAATTCGGGCCCCTCTCATGAAAACGGTGGACAACTAAAAGGGTGGACAACCAAATGACCGCTGAGAACAAACCGGCGATCCTTCATGGCGTGAAGATCGTCGATCTGACTTCTGTGGTTTTCGGACCTTTGGCAACACAGATGCTGGGCGATCTGGGGGCCGATGTGATCAAGGTGGAAGGCCCCGAGGGCGATCTTCTTCGACAGGTCCAGCCATCGCGCAACAAGCTGATGGGTGCCGCTTTTCTGGGGGCCAACCGCAACAAGCGCAGTGTCGTACTGGACCTCAAAACGCAAACCGGTCGCGATCAGATGCGCAAACTGCTCATCGATGCCGATGTGATGATTTCGAGCATTCGGCCTGCGGCGCTGGCCAGATTGTCTTTGGATCCCGAAACTCTACGCCAAGAAAACCCGAACTTGATCACGGTATCCGCCACCGGTTTCGGGCAGGACGGACCCTATGCCGCCAAGCCTGCATTCGACGATTCTGTCCAGTCGGTGTCGGGATTGGCCAGCCTGGCAACCTTGCGCGACCCCGAGGCACCGCCCGCTTATGCCCCGACGATTCTGGCCGACAAGCTTGGCGGCGTGACCGCCGCCTATGCCGTGATGGGCGCCCTGTTCCACCGCGAGCGTACGGGACAGGCCCAGCATGTCGAAGTTCCGATGTTTGAGACGCTGGCCGCCTTCCTGCTGGCCGAACACATGGATGGCGCCACCTTCGAGGAGAGTCCGCAGGATTTCGGCTATGCCCGCATGCTGGTTCCGCACAGGCGT